>SCTB01000113.1 GCA_004297545.1 Alphaproteobacteria bacterium | reverse complement strand
ACCGTCATCAAGAACAAATCACCGCGCCCTTAACAGGAGAAATAAAAATGACCAAAGTCACCCAGGAAGCAGACCTGCCGTTTTCGTGCAAGGAACTCTTCAACGCGGTCGCCGATTACGAGAAATTCCCGCAGATCTTCCCGTCCATCCGCTCGGCGAAAATCGTGGCGTCGGGCACGGGCAGCAAAGACGTCGAAATGGCCTTCAAGGTTCCGCCTGCCATTTCCGCCTTTTTGTCCTCCACCAGCCAGACGGTGCGCGCGACAGCGACGCCCGACAGCGACATCAAGCTGCACAGCATCGGCGGCGCGCTGAAAGCCATGGACATCCACTGGACCTTCAACGAAGTCTCCCCCGGCAAGACGCATGTAAAGTTCGAGATGGACTATGACACGGGCATGAGCGCGGCGGTGAACGGCACGGTGAAGATATTCATCAACCGCTCCACCAAGGACATCATGGACCACCTGGCGGACCATGTGCGTGCCCAAGCCCCCAAAGGCCCGACGGCCCCGAATCCCTGACCATGAGAAGCTTTCTCTGGCTACCGGTCCTTGTTCTGCTCTGCGGCTCACCATCATGGGCGGAGACGCCGGCGGACGGGCTTTATGCCCGTGTGGAAACGGGCCCCGCCGTGAAGACGGTCGACGGCAGGGAAATCCATCTCGGCGAAAAACTGGGCGATACCTTCTCGAAAGCTACCGTGCGTTCGACCAGCAATGATAACGAACAGTACTATCTGACGCTGGAGAAGAACGGCGCCTTTTCGAAAGATTACGGCGCCATGGCGTTTTGCGCCAGCGGATACTGCGTTCAATTCCACGGCGGCGGCAACAGCAACAATGAAGTCTTCACGATAAGCGAGCAGTTCAGGTCTCCCGCCGCCGCCGAAGCCTTTGCGGCCTTCTTCGACGTGACAGTGAAAAAGCGCGCGCATCCCGTCTATGCGCTCGCGACGCGCTTCGTGCCTTCAAAGGATGCGTTTTCGACTGAGGAGGCCATGCCCGTGACGCTGGAAATCAAGAATGCCGGAAATGTGCCAGTGACATTCCAGGTCGGCGGCCAGAACCGCGGCGAGAGGGACAACCAGTTCGGCTTTACCGCCTATGACGGCGTGACCGCCGTGCCAGATACCGGGAGCCCGGTCAATTTCGGCGGTCTGTCGGTCAACCAGACGCTGAAACCCGGCGAAACCTTCCGCAAGGACATCGACCTGCGCAAATGGTTTACCTTCAAAAAGCCAGGCACATACCAGATGACAGGCACCTATAACCTGTCGTTCTTCAATCCGGAGAACAAGGAATGGTTCGTCATCTGGGAGGACTACGCGGCGGCGGCTTTTTACGTGACCGTAAAATAGCCTATTTCTCTTCCTCGAACGGGCGGTATTTGAAATTGTCGAGATAGCTGCGAGGCTTGACCTTGCGGTTGTGATCGCCCGTCAGCGTATATTCGATGCCACGGGATTCCGCGAAGGAGATGGCGGCTTCCCTGCTCTTGAAGGACATGGAGACTTCGTTCAGCGTGTCGCCCGACGACGTCCAGCCCATCAGCGGCTCGGGTTTCCGGGCGGTTTCGAGTTCATACTCGAGCACCCATTCCTTTGAATTTCCGCGGCCCGACTGCATTGCGTTCTTGGCGGGCTTGTAAATTTTGGCTCTCAAGGAACTCCTCCAGCAAGCGAATGGTCGGAGTGGAGGGATTTGAACCCCCGACATCCTGCTCCCAAAACAGGCGCGCTACCGGACTGCGCTACACTCCGAATACCTGATTTATAAGGGTTTTTTGGTCTCAAAGGCAAGGGCAAAGATGACCAAAGTCGGCTTTGGCCTGAATTTGCTGGCATTTTCAAAGCAATCGCCACCCCGGCGCAGGCCGGGGTCAAGAATGTATCAGCACAAAATGGCTGCTCCGTCTTGCTCACGGTGCCGCCATTTCTTAGGGAGAGATACTTGACCCCGGCCTGCGCCGGGGTGGCACTTAATGTTTACTTGCCGCCCTTGAAAAACTCATGCACCACCTTGTCGCCGATCTTGATGCCGCGTTCGTCGGACTGTCCGCCGTTGACTTCGAGCACGCCGGAAACGGGCTCGAGCGAGGGCAGCGGCGTGGTGTCGCCCGGCTTGGCGCTGCGGTGGATGTTCACGATGCGCCCGTCGGGGGCGATGAAGATGATGTCGAGCGGGATCAGCGTGTTTTTCATCCAGAAGGCTTCCTGCTGCGGCTCGCCCGGGAATTCGAACAGCATGCCGCGGTCCTTGCCCATTTCCTTGCGGAACATCAGGCCCACATGGATATCCATCGGCTTGGCGGCGATTTCGGCGTCAAAGGACACTGTTCCGCCATCCGCCTTCTGGATCACCACTTTTTCTACCGGCAGCCCGCTTACGTATTCCTCGCTCCCCGCGCATCTCGACACGAGAGTCACGACGCCGACAAGGCACAGCGCGGCCAGGGTGATGGCCCCCGCCTGATACACCGGGGCTTTCATATAGTCTTTCATGCTGCCCCCGGAATGGCCTGCGGCAGCACGCCGCCGGCGCGGAACGGTTCGACCTTCGTGCAGAGCCCCGTTTTGCTGTCGATATCGGCAAGCAGGCCGCAGATCGTGACGGGCCCGTCGGCGGGAAACAGTTTTTCGCCGGGCACCTTGCGGATAAAGCGGTTGACGGCCAGCTGCTTGTCCATGCCGATGACGCTCTCATAGTTTCCGCACATGCCGGCATCCGTCATGAAGCCGGTGCCTTGGGGAAGGATGCGCTGGTCGGAGGTCGGCACATGCGTATGCGTGCCGACGACGAAAGACGCGCGCCCGTCGCAGAAATAACCCATCGCCTGTTTTTCCGAGCTCGCCTCGCCGTGGAAATCGATGAAGATCGCGTTCACGTCCTTGCCGAGGCGATAAGCCTTGCACAGCTTGTCCGCCGCCTGGAAGGGATCGTCGAGCGATTCCATGAACAGCCGCGCCATGATATTGGCGACGAGGATTTTCTCGCCGCGCGCGGTTTCAATCACATAGGCCCCCTTCCCCGGCGTGCCTTCGGGGTAATTGAGCGGGCGCAGCAGCTTCGGGTCGCGGTCGATATAGGCGATGATCTCGCGCTGGTCCCAGACGTGGTTGCCGGTCGTCAGGCAATCGACGCCTGCCTTGTAGAAATCGTCGCAGATCTGCGCCGTCACGCCGAAGCCATGCGCCGCGTTCTCGATATTGGCGATGACGGCGTCCAGCTTGTACGTCGCGCGCCATTCCTTGACCTGCGCGGTAATCGCATCGCGCGCGCCGCGCCCCACCACATCACCCAGAAACAGTATCCTCATGGCTTGCTCCCGAAGGTATAGACGTTCTTGTCGGTGATGCACATATCCATGGGGTGATCATGGCCCTCGGACGGCACCATGTCGTAATGCTGCGATTCATAGGCCACGCCGATCGACTTGAACGGCACCTTGCCGCGCAGCTGGGCGAAGGTCTGGTCGTAATAGCCCGCGCCGTAACCAAGGCGGTTGCCTTTGCTGTCGAATGCCAGCAGCGGCATGATGAAAATATCGGGTATGCTCACCGTCGAATGGGCGGGGTCGGGCTCCTCGATGCCGTAGATGCTGCGGATCATCGGCGTCTTGCGGTTCCAGGTGCGGAATTCGAGCAGCGTGTTGTTGGGGATGACGCGCGGCATCAGAACGGTATAGCCGCGCTCCATCAGCACGTCGAAGAGCGGCAGCGCGCTCATCTCCGCCTTGATGGGCATATAGGCGGAAACCGAGGCGCCCTTGGGCATATAGACGGATTTCAGGAAGTTGTCGCGCACGGCCAGCGCCGCCTTCGCCTGGTCTTCGGGCGAAATGGCGATGCGCTCGGCGAATGCCAGATCGCGCAAGGCCTGCTTGTTGAGGACGGGGGAAGCCAAAATGTTTAAGACGCCGCTTTCTAATATAAAAAGTGGAAGACAGCCACGTGCGCCGTGGGCGGGGTTATCCGCTAGGCCCTGTGTTACAGGTGGGCGCCATATAGCCGAACCACGGTCCGGCCAGGGACAGCTCCCTAGCGATTCGCATCGGCCTCTGGGACAGTGCTGCCATCACGTACAGCTGCAGCCGCCTTCCGGGGCTTAATCTAGGCCGCTTGGACGCGTTGGGCAATACCGTCGATGCGTTTGGCCAGATCGCTCAAGAGACGAAGCACGATTTGCTCCTCCTCCCGGTTCTGGGGTGCTTGCGCTGCCGGAGCCGTTTTGGCGACCGGACGGGCCGACAAAGCCTCGCGGGCCTCATACAGCTCGTCCGCCAGCACAAGGGCCGTCAGAACCAGCAGATGGGCGTCGTTGTAGGCCCCGCCGGAACGCGCAATACCCTGCAAACGCTGGTCAATATAGGCGGCGAGGTCGACGACCCGGCCCTCCTGCCCTGCGTCGCAGGCGATCTCATAGCCACGCCCGTTGAGGGAGATGTTTACTTCTGCCATGGCTTAATCCTCGCTCAGCAGCATTTCAAGGCGGTTGATGGTCTGGTCGAGCTTGGCCGCGATCTTGCGGTTGACGTCCCGTTCGTTCCGCGGAAGCTCCAGCTGCGGCTCCTCCCGGGTCTTTTTAACAACGACGAATCGCTTTTCCACAGCTGATTCGAGGCGCCCCAGAGCCTTATCCAGATTCTCGAGCGCCGGTTTTAGAACAGATTTCATAGGAAAAATCCCTGATGCTTCGATGATTGGCTTCGATGATATTTTGGTAATAAACACAGGATAAGATTCCTAAGGAGTCCCGTCAATACGCCGCGCTAGCGAATTGAATCTTTTCGTCATTTTTTAATTATTGTAAATTGACTCGGGTGTTTTAATATGGTAAATATATCCCCTTATGAAACCGGACCTGAAAAGCCTGCTGCCCGGCGTCGAACGTATCGCGCGCGAGGCAGGCGCCGAAATTATGAAGTTTTACGAAGCGGGAGCCCGTTCCTATACCAAAGCGGACGAAAGCCCCGTGACCGATGCGGATTACGCGTCGGAAAAGATTATCCTGCCGCAGCTTTCCGGGCTTTTCGATGTGCCGATCGTCTCGGAAGAAGCCGTATCCTCCGGCTACAAACCCGATATCAGCAAGGGGACTTTCTGGACCGTCGACCCGCTGGACGGCACGCAGGAATTCATCGACCGCACGGGGGCCTTCGTCGTCGCAATATCTCTGGTCGTGGATAACAAGCCGGTGCTGGGCGTCATTTATCACCCGGCGCTGGGCATCATGTACTCCGCCGCAGGGCCCGGCACGGCCATGAAAACCGGCCCGGACGGCGAACAATTCCCCTTAGGCGTGACGGGTGAAGCGCCAGAGCAGATGCGCCTGCTGCTCTCGGAAGCCCGCGCGGATATGCCCAAGGTGAAGGGTTACTTGAGCCAGAAGTTCAACGACGTCGCCGCAAAGATTGATTCCACCCCGGGTGTCTTACGCGCCTGCCAGGTGGCGGACAACATGGCGGATATGTCCTTCATCTGCCCCACCCGCCGCGAAGGCCGCACCAAATGGTGGGACGTCGCCCCGGGACAAGCCATTGTCGAAGCCGCCGGCGGCAAGGTCGAGGGTCTGGACGGTTCGGAGATCGTCTATGACGCCACCGACCTGCAGGTCCCGCCCCTCGTCAACATCAGCCCGAACCGGGCGGCGAAGCCGAAATCTCCTTAATCTCCTCACCCTCTGGGTGAGGAAGGGGCCCGCGCCGAAGGCGTGGGAAGGTGGGGGTACTTCGTGAAGCGCTACGAATGGCGAAAAGTTTCGCAAGAGTTGAACCACGAATGAACATCAATAAATACGAATGTTCATACGCTGGTAGAGTGATAATGTTTCTTCCGGAAAACCTAGGTGTCAAACGATAAATCTTACGTCGAGTTCTATTTCACGCTGTCCTAGGGCTTCGAGCGTACCTGAAGAAATCAACAGGTCATTATTCCGGTCGACGCCTGATCGCAGAACCAAGAGTAAATCTAATTCTAACTTAAACCTGCTGCGCAAAGTGCGCCATATCTCCAAATCAGATGGCAGCTTCCCCAAAACAGCGTTAATCTGCTGGTCGGCATTAAAGGGGCTTTGTGGCGGCACTTCGAGTATCCATTTGCCCGTGTGGCGAGGGTAAGTTCTTCCGCCGTCCTCAGTAACTTTATCCCCCTTTGTGCCGATATCTGTCGGCGAGCAGCCCAAGATCTTGGTTACTTCGTCGGGAATAAGCGTATCCCCGAAAAATCGCAAAAATATTTCTAATGTTGTTTCGGGTCGTTCGTTCCGCGTCATGCCCTGCCCGTTTTCCACAATCTCTTTTATCATTATCACACATTGCCATCATAGCCCACCGCCTGGCCCCCTACAATCGTTGGTGTTTTTCTGCATGCAGCACGCTACGCTGACGACAGCAGTAATTTGTAAGGATAAGACTCGCCATGGGCATGATCTGTAATTTTTCGTCGTTAGACTTGGCGACATTAGAAAAACTAAAAGCTGATCCTAAGCTGATCGATTCATATATATGGCCGTTACCAAAAAGTTATCTTGATTTACACAAATACTGGCATGGCATTCATTTCATCCTTGCTGATGATGAAATCGGCCCTGGCCCCGAACCGATATCGTGGGCTGTGCTTGGTGGAACATACATCGGAGAAGATGTCGGTTACGGTCCTGCTCGTTTCTTGATGCCGGAGCAGGTAAAGATGGTTTCAGAGTCGTTTGATGCTATAAATGAAAGTCAATTTAGGGCAAAGTTTGATCCAAAGAAGTTCGAAGTAAAGGAAATATATCCAACGTGGGAGTGGGATAGCAAAGGATTAGATTTTTTGGTTGAATACTATCATAAGCTAGTTGATTTCTACCGTGCAGCTGCCTCTCGTGGCGACGGAATGCTTATTTGGCTAAACTAGATTTACCGGAAGAAACATTATCACATGACCAAGAAGAAGACCGGCACTAAGAAACAGAAAAAGCATCCGTTGACCGGAACATGGGTAGATATTAATCCCTATGAATCAGAGGTCGAATTTACGGTTTCTATTGGCGCGAAGGGCGTTTCCGTTAAAGCAAGAGACCCCAATGATGGAGAGACTGCGCGAGTATCAGGCGTCTCTCTTATGCGTGACAATATTTCCCGCGAACAGCTTTCATTCACATGCTACTGGCCCTCAACAGGCCGGATAACGATAAACCGGCTGGGGCTGATCGCCCGTGGTCGTGTCCAATTGATTTTCACCTATACGGACTCGACAACCATGATCAGAAAACCATCCAAATGAAAATCCCGCTGGAGCGCCGCAAGAGCTGGCGGCGGCGGCGTTTTTATTTCCGCAAAGAAAACCGGCGCACCGCAGAACGTGCGGCAGCCGAGCAAGTCCTCCAAAGGAACTGAAGCAGCCATATTGCGTTTTTGATAATTTAAATTGCTAAAATAGCAATTATTGTGTATGATGGGTTCAGGAAAGGAAACCAGATGACCGCAATCCCTGACCCGCCTCCTATTTCGCCTGAGTCAGCATCGTGTCCCTGCGAAGGCAGGGACCCAGTGCGGCGCAGCCGCATTTATAAAGGCGTTCGCATAGCGAAACGCGCTGGGCCCCTGCCATGCATGCACCGCATGCAAGAGCATGGGCAGGGGAACGGCTCCAAACAAAACCGGCGCCGGGGCGCTCCAACAGGCAACCGCAACGCCGTCAAATCCGGCCGCTATACGGCCGAGGCCAAGGCCGAACGCCGCAGAAAAAGGCTGCTTCTGAGGCAGTTGCGGGCGGGGCTGACCTATGCGCGTTCCGTTCTTCAGGCGCGCGCTGCCGCCGCAGGAAACCTCTGCAAAAGTCCTCTGTCCTCTGTCCCCTCTCCCCCGTGCGGCGAAGCCGCATGGAGGGAGAGGGTTAGGGTGAGGGGGTGGCCCAACCAGATCCGAATATGGTCTTTTGCTGCGCCGCCCCCTCACCCTGCCCTCTCCCTCCATCCGCTGCGCGGACGGGGGAGAGGGAAATTTGAGCAAAAAATTTTCAAAAATCGAAAAACAATTCCCGCTAAAATTCCTGAAATCGCCCGCCCCTTCTCCCGCCATTTCGGCGCAGCCGCAAATGGCGGGAGAAGGGGCGGGATGAGGGGGTGGTGATACAAACGCAAGTGCTGCTCGTGCTGAACTGCCCCCTCACCATGCAGGTCCCCGTCAAGGGGGCGCTGCATGCGGCGAAGCCGCATGGCGGGAGAGGATTCAAGACAAAAGAAAAACCGGATTCTTGCGAATCCGGTTTTGCGGTAATCAATACAGGCGTATCCCCTAAAATTTCTGATATCAACCGGGCCCGGTGGCGGGGCGGTTCGGCTTGAGCTTGAACTTGTCTTTCACCTGCATCTTGAGGGTCGCCTGCTTGGCGGCCACTTCGACCTGCTGGTAATCGACCTGCGTGCGGTCGTTGATGCGCACATGGGTCCAGAGCGTTTTCATGTCGGCGACGCGGCCCGCCCAGAGGTCGGGCGAGAAGGCCAGCGCGAGCTGGTTGCGCTCCGCCAGTATGTTGAGCAGCGAATTGCCGTGGCGGTCTTTCGACAGGAAGTCGTCCAGCGTGACGGGCTCGCCCGACTTGCGGGAGATATCGACGACCTTGTCGAACTGGCCGAACTTGACCGCGCTCATGAGGATGGTGCTGCCCATGAAGCCGCTGGTCTGGCGCAGGTCCGCGATGGAAAGCTTGCTGCCGGTTTCAGTCAGGCGCTTGTCCGCATCCGCGTAATTGTCCCAGAAGGATTTCAGGCCGAGCGGCAGGATCGGCGATGCCGTCGCGGGCTGCGTCGTATCCAAGGGCGTCAGCAGATCCTGCTTGCCGTGGATGGCTTTGAAATCCACCAGCTTGCCGTAGGTCTTGCTTTCGGCATCGGCATAGGAATTGTCGAAGTCGCGCGCGGTCATGGAAGAGGTCTTCCAGCCTTCGCGCACCTGGCTCCAGAGATCGAGCATTTCGGGCAAGCGGTCGACCCAGTTGTCGGCCGCGAAGACTTTGTCGAGCGTCTTGCGTTCGGCCGCGCGGGTCAGGATGTTGGGCTGGCGGCCGACCTGGCGCAGGAAATCGGCCACTTCGAAACGCTCGCCGTGGGCGGCAAGGTTCCTGGTGATATCCGCGAATTTGTCCCATGTCGCCTGGTAGTAGAAAATCGTGTCGCCGGAATTGTCGGGCAGCAGCAGATAATCTTTGCGCAGGTAATCATTGGCTGCGCCCAGCTTGCGGCTGAATTCCTCATAATTTCCGCGCTCGCGGAAGGCGGAGAACAGGTCGTTCGTCGTCAGGCCCGCCTTGGCGAGGCCGTCTTCGGGCGATGCCTTGCCTTCGGCGGCAAGCAATGTGCGCTTGAGCGTGGGGTCGATCAACCCGTCATTGCGGAACAGGTCGCGGCGCGAGGGCATCGGCACGCGGTACCACAGGCGTTCCATCTCGTCGTAGCGGCCTTTCCAGACATCAGCCTGGAAAATCTTGTCGAGACCGCCGTTCTGGCGCGCGGAATCCAGCAGGTCGCGCTGTTCGTTGCGGTAGTCGTCGCGCGTCAGCGGCTTGGTAAAGTCGTCAAAGGTGAATTTTTCGCCGGCCTTGGTCACGATGTCGAGGACCTTGGAGAAGTTCTTCCAGAAGCCGGGCGTGTCGATAAGGTACTTGCCTTCGTCGTCGGGCGTGAAGAAATCGGCCTTGGAAAGCTTGTTCTTGCTCTCGGCCAGCGCCTCAACGACCTTTTCAAGGTTTTCGTTCGAAAACGCGCGCGTGCGGTATTTGTCCTGATCCGGGTGTTCGACCATGGCCGCGATCAGGGCCTGTTTTATGTACCGTTCTCCGCTCATTCCCTCACCTCTTTAAAAAGAGTTTTTGTGACGCCGTTTCTTTGGCAGATTTTTTCGATATCCGGGGTCGTCATGAGCGCGTTCAAGGGAATGAACACGATCTTGACGTCCTGGTTGCGCAGCGCCGCCTCGAGCTCGAGCAGAGTTTCGGCAATCGCCACGCCCTTGTCCTTGCGGATCATATTGCTTTCCCAGCCCGACGCCACCTGGAACAGCCGGCAGCCGTGGGGCAGGAACAACGGTCCCCGCTCCATCGCTTTCTGCTGCGCGACGACAGAGCCGAGTTCATCCAGCGTCTCTGTCGACATCAGGTGCCCTTGCGGGCTGGGTTTGCTCATGACCTACCGGCCCTTTTCCTTAGAGGCCTGCCGCTTTTTTCTTGTCGTTCTTCACGAGGTACTTCGCGTACATCATGTCGACCTTGTCGTCGACCAGCAGTTCCGACAGCTGCGGGCTCTTGCCTTTGAGGTGCGGCAGATCCACGTCGTTGCGGTACTTGAACGCGTCGACCAGGCGATCCTTCACCGAGGCAGGCATGCCGCGGGTCAGGTCGGAGAGGGCCGCGTCGACTTTCGCCTGCGCGTTCGGGTCGTGGCGGTCCACATGCGTGACCCCCGCTTCCTTGAACGCGGCGAGAAGCTTCGACGGCGCCTTTTCCGAGACGACGAGGGTTTTGCCGCGGGCTTCGTTCCTCACGATGTGGATCGAAACCGGGCGCTCGCCCTGTTCGTCGGTGTAGGCCACCTGGATGCTGGTCGTCGCGATTTTCTTGTCCGACTTGTTCTCGGCGATATAGAGCGCCTCGTCATGGTCGAGGATGGAACCGGCCGACGCAGGCGCGCTGGCCGCGGGCGCGCCGGCATCATTGGCGGCGGCGCCGGGCTGCTCGCTGCGCGTCAGGGGACGGATGTTCTGTTCCCAGACGGAGGAGAGGTTCTTCGCGCCGACGGTCGGCAGCGCAAGCGATGCCAGGAAGTCGTCATGCGAGACGAGGTCGTTCAGGCCGAAATCGATTTCCTTGCCCTTCGCGACGTAGACGGCGGCGTCCTTGATGATCGCGGACACCAGCGGCTGGCCGGCGTAAAGGGTTTCGGGATCGCGGTTGGCGACGAACAGTTCGTTGTTCGCAGCCGCATCCTTCGCGTTCTGCACCGTTTCCAGCGCGGTGCGGAAGGTTTTGGGCGTCACGATCTCTTCATCGGTTGCCTTGATCTCGGGGTTCTGCTGGCGCAGGTAATCGCAGAATACCTTGCGGGCCATCGCCGCCTGCTTGTTCAGGTCGCGGTCGGTGAAGGCCGAGATGTTGAGGTCTTCCTCGACCGAACGCTGCTTGGAGCGCGCCGCTTCCTGCAGGGTGATGTCGCGCAGAGCGAATTCCTGCATGGATTTGGTGAGCTTTTCGTACAGGCGCGGCTTGCCGACGGCGCCGGACTTTTCGTAGACCATGCGCTCGAGGAATTCCGTCAGACGCGTGCCGAAGTTGAGGGAGGGGTTTTCGACGACCGCCTCGCCCAGTTTCGGCGACTTGTCCCATGCCTTGGTGTCGAGGAAGCGCGGGGCGTCCTCTTTCTGCATGCGGGGACGGATTGGAATCGCCTCTTCGAGGTGCTGCTTGATCTTGCGGAAGTCGATGCCTTCTTTTTTCGAGTATTCGTCGTCGACTTCTTCCACGAGGTCGGCGTTGCCGTTGGAGGTGATGCGCTCGGCATCCGTCATCTTCGCCCACTTGTCGTAGAAGCGCGCGAGTTTCTCGGAGGAGTTCACGACGTTCTTCCAGTTCGAGAGCAGGGTTTCCTGCAGCTCGGGAACGGTCGTGCCTTCGGCTTCCGCCTTGGCCTTGCGCAGCCACAGCAGCCAGTCGCCGAACGCGTCGGGATCCTTGTCCGCCTGTTCCTTGAAGGTCGTGTAGAGCGTCGAGACCGGGATGCCCACGATCATCTGGCAGATGCGGTGCTGCCAGTCGATGACGTCGGGATCAGGCAGGGTCTGCGGGGAAAGGCGCGAGTAGACCGACTTGTTCAGGGAACGCGTCGTGACGCCGTCTTCCTTTTTGTTACCCGTGAGGGTGATGAAGAAGCCGGGCTTCAGGTCTTCGCGGCGGAAGGTGAATTCCGACGGGCCCGAGGTCGCGTCCTTGTTCTTCAGCGGGTTTTCGACCGTGCACTCTTTCAATTCGCCGATGCAGAACTGCCAGACGGTCTGCAGGTTGTCGTCGGTGCCTTCGCGCGACTTGTTGTACTCGTCGAGGACGATCTCCTCGCCCGCCATGTATTTGCGGATGAGAGGGCCGTATTGCGAGTTCATGCCCAGCGCGTTGCCGCCGGCGTTGTCGAGGCCTTCGATCTTGGAGACTTTTTTCAGCACTTCGAAAGCGGCTTCGACCTTGTCGGAGCCCGCGACTTTCAGCAGGTTCCAGTCGATGGACTTGACGTTGCCGTCTTCGTCTTTCGTGACGGTGCCTTCCGGCAGCGCCTTCAGGAGGCCCAGCGACATCGGCTCGAGCGTGCCGGCCGCGAGGCGCTTGTCGATGGATTTCGGCAGGGCTTCGCCGGAACCGAAGTCGAGAACCATCTCGAACAGCAATTCGCGCATGTTCTTGCCGCCGCAATCGAGAACTTCGATCGGGTCTTTCGTGCGCAGGCGGCCTTGCAGGGCGCCCAGGAACGACTTACCGGCGCCGGGGTCGCCGATCATCATCTGCGTGCGGTTGGTGGAGGAAGGCTTGCGGCGCTCCAGCCCGTCGAAGAACAGGGGCAGCATCGCGGGCGTCGGCATGTCGCCGTAGGCGAGCGCGATCACTTCCTTGTAGGGGCGTTCCGAGTAAACTTTCATCGGATAGGTGTCATCCGCGATGACGGAGAGGACCTGCTCGAGATCGGCGCGGCCGTTATGCTCGACGCGCTGCGAACCCCACATCGGGAACGGTCGGTCGGACGTGCCGAGCGGCTTTTCCAGCGACGTCAGTTCTTCCGGCGTGAGATCCTTCAGTTTCGTCTTCAGGAGCGAGGTTTTTTCGTTTTTCATGGCTTCCTATCCATTTTGTTATGAGCTTTTTGCATGGCTCTGCGTTTTTGACTGTTCGGAACCGCGGTAAAGCTGCCGCACTTCCGCACCTTTTCGAGCAAGAGCCCGACAATATCCATCGGCACCTGGTTTGGATCACTTCCAACCGAAACCCCAACGTCCTGGAAGGTTTTGTGACCCTTGATGCTCTTGGCCATCTGCTCCATGCTCGTGCCCTTGCGTCCGATGATGGCAGCATCCACCGTCACCTTGTCGCAATAGTCGAACATGGTCATGATCTTTTCCTTGGCGGCGCCGTTGTCGAACATGTCGCCGTCGGAAAGGATCAGTACGTGCGTGAACCCGCTTAAGGTTCCGCTTCTGCCCCGCTGCTCGCCGATCGTCTTCGCGACCTTCTTGATTGCAGGAGCAAGATCCGTCCCCGAGTTCAGGCCTTTCTGGGCCTTCGCCATCTGCTTGCCGATCTCGACGCGGTCGGCGCCCGGGAAAATAAGCATCGGCGGGTCTGAATCGCCCCACATGCCGACGTAAACATTCATCTTCATGTCCTTGCCCGAAGCGGCCTCGAACATGATGGCGGCGGCCTGCAGCGCGGAGTTCAGCGGCGTGCCGTTCATGGAGCCGGAGCCGTCGATCATGATGACGATGTCGATCTCGGTCGGCACCATCTTGACTTCGTCCTTGTGGAAGCGCTTGAGGTCGTTCTCCTCCACCTGGTGCGTGAGTTTCTTGATGGTCAGGTTCTTGTGCGCTTCCTGGTTGAAGCGGTCCTTCACTTCGCCGTTTTCGGGCAGAATGTCGAGCGTGGGCGAGATCGAACGCTTGCGCTGCAGCTGGCGCTCCTGCACGCCCTTGAAGAGCTTGCGCACGCGGCTGATGGGGCCCGAAAGCTCCGCCACGCGCTTGCCGTATTCTTCCCAGTTCAGCTTGGAGAGTTCTTCGAGAGAACGCCCGTCGCCATGACCGGCCTGCTTGCTGCCCTTGCCGGGTTTCTTGCCGTTCTTGCCCGGCTTGTCGCCGTCGCCATCGCCATCAGCGTCCTGACCGTCGGCGTCCTCGCCGTCTTCGCCTTCCTGGCCTTTTTGTTTCTTTTTCTTCTCGAGCTCTTTCTCGAGATCTTCGGCGGTCTGGCCGTCGGCATCTTCGCCATCGGCATCCTCGCCGTCAGCGTCTTCGCCGTCCTGGCCCTGGCCGTTGGGGTCGACTTCATCGGCGGGAACTTCGGAGGCCTGGTCGGGAGCAGGCATGTCGCCGGCGCCTTCGACGGGAACGGTTTCGTCCTCGTCCGTGCCGAGCTCGCCTTCTTTGCCCTTGCCTTTACCCTTGCCTTCTTTTTTCTCGCCGTCAGCGTCCTCGCCGTCCTGGCCTTCGCCATCGGCTTCTTCGCCTTCCTCGTCGCCTTTTTCGCCCTTGTCGCCTTTTTTGCCTTTTTTATCCTTCTTGTCTTTTTTCTGCTTGTCGCCTTTTTTGCCCTGCTGGCCGTCCTGGTCCTGACCGTCCTGATCGTCGCCGTCCTGCTCATCGCCGTCGTCGGAATCGTCGCCGTCGTCCTGATCGCCCTGCGGCTGGCCGCGCTGCTTCTTGCCTTTTTTACCCTTTTTGCCTTTTTGGCCCTTCTGGCCCTGCTGGCCTTCCTGACCGTCGTCGCCGTCCTGCTCCTCGCCGTCCTGATCTTGATCCTGGTCCTGATCGCCCTGCTGCTGCTTTTTCTCCTGCGCTTCCTTCAGCTGCTGGTCGACCTGGTCGTTGGCCTGCTTGAGCACCTGCTGGATAAGGTCTTCGCCGTACAGCTTCCAGATCTCCTCGATGATGGCCTTGCGGTCTTCATCGGCGCGCGCGACGCGGTTGGCGAGGTTCGCCCAGCCGAACAGGCGCTCGTGCTGCTTGGGCTGGAGGTTCTCGAGGCCCTTGGGGCCGCCGCAGAGTTCGCGCAAATACTGGAAATCGGGATGGCTGATGCCGTCCGTGTCGTCTTTCTGGCCTTCGGGGCGCGCGGCGAGCGTGCCGGTCTTGCGCACGAGGTTCGGGTCGACGCCGACCTTGTCCCAGCCGCCGTCGGTATTCTCGAACAGCCCGTTGTTCTGGAAGAAGCTGAGCTGAACCGCGTTGCAGAGGTTCATGTAGCGCTTGAGCTCGGGCGACATGCCTTCGTCGGGCAGGCGCATCAGGCCCACGCCACGGTGCGTGACGGCCGTGTTGTTGAGCGACACGCCGAAATCCTGCAGCACCTGCTCGCCGAGGTTGGAGACGAATTTGTTGGCGACGTTTTCTTCCGCAGCCGAGAACATCATGTGGCGCAGCTGCCATTCGGCGGAAAGCATGCGGAGTTTCTTGTACTCCTCCGGCTTCAGCTGCGGGCCTTTCTTGGCCTGCGCGGCGCGCGACTTCTTCATCAGCGGCGCCATCTCCTTGTAAACTTCGCGCATGCGCTTCGGGTAGCTGACCGAAAGCATCGAGTGGCCGATCTCGCGGTTCACATCGGCGCGGGCGTGCTCGAAGCCGACGATGAGGCTCTGCATGAAATCGATGTTGATGACGTTCTTCTGGCGGTCGAAGGTGAAGTTCGACCCCGGCTCGCCCCAGGCGTATTTCATGTCCTTGTCGCGTAAGGCTTCGCGGATGTAGTGCGCGTGCGAAAGAAGTTCCGAATAGGCGAACTCGGTGCCGGAAACCTGTTTCCACAGTTCCGTGCCGGGCAGCTTGACGTCTTCGGCGGGCGGCTTGACCCAGGTTTTCATCTGGTCCGGGTTCAGCGTCAGGTACGCGAGCGCCGCGCCCCAGATGAGCTGTTTTTCGGGCGTGTCGAATTTGGGTTCCTGCGGCGCCTTGCCCGTCGTCATGGCTTCCATGACGTTGAGGGTTTCCTTTTTGTATTCCTCGGAGGTTGACGGAATGTTCGCCATGAAATCGCGCAGGTTGTCGAGCGTGAAGGGCTGCGGATTTTCAGCGTTCTGCGCGGCGCGCAGCTTCGCGTTCAAAAACAGGCGATGGCGCGTGAGAGGCTCGCGCAATATGTTTTCTATTTTCCGCCTGTCTTTCGGGTCCATTTTAAGGTCGCCTTCAAGAAGTTAACACTTGGTTAAAATCGTTTTTCGATCATGAGAATCCCCCTGCCGGGAAACGGCTTACGGAATCAAGCGAAGAGAGATACTTTTTTGATCGAGGACGAAGTTAGCATTTTTTATAAAAGGCACAAAGGCTAAAAACACCATACATGATAAAACGCACGTAAAATTCGCATGTATTGTTTCAAA
>SCTB01000112.1 GCA_004297545.1 Alphaproteobacteria bacterium | reverse complement strand
GTCGCGCGGCGGACGGCCTCCTCATAGCAGGCGGCAAAACCGCGCTCCTGCACCTCATTCAGGAAATAGACGCGGACATTATGTTTCCTGACAAAGGCAAGTTCTGCAGGCTCGAAACTGTGCGGGCCGATGATGCTGAGGTGCTGAGGGGAAATTTTGGCCGGGTTGCCGCCGACCCGGCGCAGCTCCGGCAACCCATGCCCGAGGAGCGCGGTGACCGGCTGGCCGTGCCACCAGCCGCCCCATTTTCCTTGATGGGAAGTTTCATAGGTATGCGAGTCCAGATGCGCGTCGAGCCAGACAAGGCCGAATTTCTGGAACGCATTCGTCGCCGCCACCGCACCCGACCAGGTGCCGACGGCGGAAGAATGGTCGCCGCCGATGACGACGGGAATATTGCCGTTTTTCAGGGCGATCTGCACATGGTTGGACAGGCGCCGCAGGGCCTCGAGCGTGGGCGGCAGCGTCGCCTCCTTGGTCGTGAGCTCGGCGTGGCTGGCGATGAATTTGAGGCCTAAAGGGCCGCGCCATTTCGTTTCCACGCCCAGATTGCGCAGGCGCAGCAGGATATTATCGGCGGAAACCGAAACGGGCCCATCCTCGCAGCGGAAATCGCGGCAGCCCCAGCCGCTGTCAAAGCCGATGACTTCCGCGCGGAGAGATTGATCTGTCATGCAAATTATTTATGTTAACTGAGCCTGTTTAACCTCCTTACCATGGCTGTCCGGCGCAAAAAAGTAAAGCCATAGAAACAGTTACAGAATTCATGGCATAATATGCTTGGGGGCGCGTGTTCCGCGCTTGTTCGGGGTTCTTCCATGCTTGTCCTTTGTTACGCCTATTGCATACCCCTGCTGAAGTTCCTGTACTTCATGATGGGTCCGTTCTTTATCGTCTTCGGCATGTTCGCGCTCAAGCGCGGCATGCGCCTGCGCAGCCAGTCTCTGCGCCAGACGGCCTTTTTCCTGATGTTCGGGTCGGCGCTGAAAATGTGCCTGTTCGACGTCTACATGCTGGCCGAAGGCGTGAAGGACAAGGTCTGTATTGCCGGGAAATTCCCGGCGCTCGACTGCTCGGTCGCATCCATCTCCCCGCATGAGACGCTCGTTTTGAGCTTTTTCGGCATCGTGCTGCTGTGCGTGTCGTGCATGGTGCTGTTCCATTACTACCGCGTGTACCTGCCCGACCGGAAATTCAAGGATTACACGCCGGACGAAGTCCACCTGAAGTTCTGGGTGAACGTCACGCTGTGGTCCGTCATCGTCATGGGCCTGTGGGTCGCGGCGCCCTGGTTCGGCGCACTGCTGGGCGCGGCGCTGCCGCGTATTTTCCTGGCGGTCAAATGGAAGACGCTGGCGCTGTTCAATCTCGGCATGATCCTGTTCGATTTCTGGAAGATGGAAAGCGTGACCTGGGAGCAGAAGGCGGACGCCAACAAGGCCGACCGCGCGCGCCGCCGCCACCTGCAGCAGACCTGGACGTCCAAGGACACGCTGTGGATGACGATTTTCCTCTATCTGCTGCTCTGCGGCTTGTCCTATGTCGGCAACGACGTGCTGGGCCCCAAGAACGCGAATGAACAGACCCAGCACCGCATGGGCGTCAAGGACCTGATTCCGGATGTGGATATTTCGAACCCGGCGCTGAAGGGGAATTAGGAAAATGTGCCGCCCCGGCGCAGGCCGGGGCCCACGGACAACTGACGTTCAGCATCACTGAATTCCGTTTGTAAATGACGATGGCGCGGTGTCCGTGGATTCCGGCCTTCGCCGGAATGACAATTATTTTTTTAGCAACCGCGCCGCATCGACTGCCGCATAGGTCAGCACGCCGTCGCAGCCGGCGCGCTTGAAGGAGAGCAGCGTTTCCAGGAGCGTTTTCTCGTAGTTCAGCCAGCCGTTTTTGGCGGCGGCCTGCAGCATCGCGTATTCGCCGGAGACCTGATAGGCGAAGGTCGGCATTTTGAATTCATCCTTCACGCGGCGGATGATGTCGAGATAGGGCAGGCCGGGTTTCACCATCACCATGTCCGCTCCTTCGGCGATATCGAGCGCGACTTCGCGCAGGGCTTCGTCGGAATTCGCGGGGTCCATCTGATAGGTTTTCTTGTCGCCCTTCAGGTAGCCGCCCGAATTCACCGCATCGCGGAAGGGGCCGTAGAAGCTCGACGCATATTTCGCGGCGTATGACAAAATTCCGGTATTGGTGAATCCTTCAGCATCCAGCGCATCGCGGATCGCGCCGATGCGCCCGTCCATCATGTCAGAGGGCGCGACGATATCGACGCCGGCCTCCGCCTGCACGAGGGCCTGCTGGCAGAGGACTTCGACCGTCGCATCGTTCGTGACATAGCCGGTGTCATCGAGAAGCCCGTCATGGCCATGGCTGGTATAGGGGTCGAGCGCGACGTCGCAGATGATGCCGATTTCCGGCACGGCGTCTTTTATCGCGCGCACGGTGCGGCAGACGAGGTTGTCTTTTTTCCAGGCCTCGCGCCCGTCAGCGGATTTCTTGTCGCCCGCGACGACGGGGAACAGCGCGATGGCGGGGATGCCGAGCTTCGCCGCCGCTTCGATTTCTTTCAGCAGCAGGTCGAGCGACCAGCGGTTCACGCCGGGCATGGAGGCGATGGGGTCCTGAACCTTTTTGCCCTCGAGCACGAAGACCGGCCAGATAAGGTCGTTCACCGTCACCGCATTTTCCTGCACCATCCGGCGCGTCCAGTCCTGCGCGCGATTGCGGCGGAGGCGCGTGCGCGGGTAGGCGGATTTGATTTCTGATTTTGCTTCTTTTGCTTCGGGCGAGGGCTTCAGGGCGCGAGTTGTTTTCATAATATATAATCCTTGTTACGGCTTTTTATACACCATAATGCGGTTTTTGGGAAAGGAGGAAAAAGACTGGGACAAGGGGGGCAAATACCCCTGTCATTCCCGCGAAAGCGGGAATCCAGTACCGTTGTCGTCAAAACAGCGTGCGTTCAATTGTGACAGGGGGGCGTTTTTATAACCACGGTACTGGATCCCCGCTTTCGCGGGGATGACGAGTAAAGGGTGCGATTGCTTTTAGGAAGTCGAGCCGCGTACGATGGCATGAATGTGGACCGATAAATTTTCCAAAGCCGACTGGATAGACAAGGAGCGCGTGACGAATTATCCGCGCATGTTTGTCGCGATGTATGTCATCGCGATCATTTTGGTGCTGGCGACCAGCCACGACATGATCGATTTCACCGGCAAGAATATCGGCACGGATTTCATGGATGTCTGGTCGGCGGGGAAGATGGCGCTCGAGAAGCGGCCGGCTGAAGTCTACGACTTCCAGAAGCATATGGATGTGCAGAAATCCGCGTTGCCCTGGCCGAAAGATAAAGAGGTGCCGTTCTACGGCTGGCATTATCCTCCCGTTTTCCTGATGATCGCGGCGGGCCTCGCGCTGCTCCCCTATGGCTGGGCGCTGGCGCTCTGGGTGTTTGCGACGCTGCCCGCATATCTCGCGGCCATCCGCGCGATATTGCCGGGGCGGGAGGCGATGATGGCGGCGCTCGCCTTTCCCGGCGTTTTCGTGACGATGGGGCATGGTCAGAACGGATTTTTGACGGCGGGGCTTTTCGGCGGTGCGCTGGTGCTGCTGGAAAAACGCCCCTATGTCGCGGGCGTCTTGTTCGGGCTGATGTGCTACAAGCCGCAGCTGGGCCTGCTGATACCGATTGCGCTTTTGTGCTGCGGCTGCTGGCGCGCGATATTTTCGGCGGGGCTGACCGTCGTGCTGGTTTCGGCCCTGTCCTGCATCCTGTTCGGCGTCGAGACATGGCAGGCGTTTTTCGGCAGCTTTCAACAGACACGCGAAGTCGTGCTGGAGGCCGGTTCGACCGGCTGGGAAAAAATCCAGAGCATATTTTCCGCCGTGCGCATGCTGGGCGGCGGCGTGGAACTGGCCTATGCAGCGCAGGGGATTTTTGCGCTGGCTGCGGCGGGTGTCGTTATCTGGACCTGGCGCAGCAAGGCAGGCATGGAATTGAAATCCGCCGCCCTCGTCACCGCCAGCCTGATGGTCACGCCCTATGTGCTCGATTACGATCTTGTGCTGCTGGCGCTGCCGGTCGCCTGGATAGCGGCGCTGGGCCTGCGCTCCGGGTTTCTGCCTTGGGAGAAAATCACGCTGCTCGCAGTCTTCGTGCTGCCGCTGCTCTCGCGCATGCTGGGGCAATACCTGCACATTCCTGTCGCGCCGCTGGTAATGGCGGGCCTGTTGTGGGTGGTGGTGAGGCGGGAATTGATTTTAAATAGAAGAAAATCTTAGGTGCCGAAGCACCACTTACGGCTGACGCGGTATCGGCGGGCCGCCAATTGCTTGACGAGCAAATCCTTTAACTAATTGTTCCATTTTGTTCGCAGGCATATCCAAAGGAAACGCCTTCACCCCCGATGAATCTATACGGTTTGAGCAAACCTTGAACGCTTCTTGAGCATAAGGCCCCTTATTTGGCCTGTAGTAATTTAGCCTGTAATAAGCAGTACTCACTACGGCTATGCGAGGGGTTGTATCCTCTTCGATCTGAACCTTGACATGCAAGATCAAAACATCTTCGAGTTTTAACCCTTCGGGCAAGGGCTTGGGTTCGTGAGAATTTCCAAGCGAAATGGGAGCGGAGTAATTGCAGTTAACATCCGGTTTAAGATAAGATGACCAAGCGAGCAGCGCTTCTTTGCTAAATAGAGATTCTAACGCATCGGACATAAGAGCTTTAGGGTAAGAATTATATGACTCCTTTAGATTTTTGAGATAATCTTCTCTGGATATCCCGCGCCTATTCTCCTTTTCCCAACACTCCTCCTCATGTTCATGACAAGCAATGACTTTCGTATAATCAAGCGGCACGTCAACGAAGAGCCCGATACCCTTCAAATGCTGAAAGATAGCGTTACTAGTATCGCCACGGTATGGACAAGCTGCATGTTTGTCGTCTTCTGCGTATGCCCGAGGAATTCCTAGAAACAGGACAGTAAGAGCAAATAACGCAATAAGCGAAGTCAAATATACTTTTCTCAAAGCTGCCTCCGCTCACACATTTTATTATAAGACGCGCAGACGCGCTCCGGACCCCCGCGCAAGGCGGGGGTGACGGGTCAAATTAATCCTGCATATGCTCCAGATTATACTTCGCCTTCTCGTTGCCCTGGTCGGCGGATTTCTGGAACCAGGTCTTGGCGGCCTTGTCGTCTTTTTTCACGCCGAGGCCGAGGTGATAGAGATAGCCGAGGTTCGACTGCGCGACGTCATAGCCTTTTTCGGCGGCCTTGCGGTACCATTTGGCGGCTTCTTTCCAGTCCTGTGTGACGCCGGTGCCTTTTTCGTAGAGGTAGCCGAGTTCATTCTGCGCGGCGATATTGCCGTGGTCGGCGGCCTTGCGGTACCACTTCGCGGCCGTCGCGAAGTCCTGCTCCGTGCCGATGCCCTGCGCGTACATGGTGGCGAGGTTATGCTCGGCCTCGGGCAGCTTCAGGTTCGCGGCCTTGGTGATAAGCTCAAACGCTTTCTTGGTGTCCTGATCGACGCCGTTCCCCTCAGCGTAGGCCATGCCGAGATCGTTCAAGCCGTTTGCATTGTTTTTTTCGGCGGATTTCCTGATCCACTTGAGGGCTTCGCCGTAATCCTTGTCGACGCCTTCGCCGGAATAATAATGCTCGCCCAGGTCAGCCTGCGCCTTGGGGTCGCCTTTTTCGGCCTTGGCCGTGAGCGCCTTGAGGTCGAAGGCGGGCGGCTGTTTCGTCGCGGTCTCCTTCGCCAGCGCGGGCGAGGCGATCAGGGCCGACAGGACGCAGATGATAAGGGCTTTTTTCACGGCTGATACTCCAGAAATTCTTTACGAAAAATGGCAGCGGCGCTGCTTTCAAAGTCTACGACCTGGAAGGTGATTCAGGCAAGCGGGGAACCACGAATGGACATGGGAAAGCAGCAATGATAACGTCTTTTCCGCCACCCCGACGAAAGTCGGGGTCCAGTTTATATAACTTCTACCTCAAAATTATTTATGAGTTAGAGGTCAAATGACTGGACCCCGACTTTCGTCGGGGTGGCGAGAAGGATAAGGGGCATGACCCAGGAACAGGAAATCATTTTCGAGGTGAGGGGAGGCTTGGGGGTCATCACCCTGAACCGCCCGCAGGCGCTCAATGCCCTGAACCTGTCGATGATCCGCGCGATGGACGCGAAGCTGGTCGAATGGGCGAAGGATAAAAATATCCATGCCGTCGCGGTCACGGGGGCGGGGGATCGCGCCTTTTGCTCGGGCGGCGATGTGAAGGCGGTCGCCATCGACGCGAAGGCCGTGCAGGAAGGAAAATCCGACGGCAAGCTCACGCGCGATTTCTTCCGCGAGGAATATATCCTCAACCACCGCGTCTATACCTTCCCCAAGCCCTACATATCGCTGATCAACGGCATCGTGATGGGGGGGGGCAAGGGGATTTCCGCGCATGGCTCGCACCGCGTGGTGACGGAAAACACGCTGTTTGCGATGCCGGAAACGAATATCGGTTTTTTCCCCGACGTCGGCGGCGGATATTTTTTGCCGCGCTGCCCCGGGCAGACCGGCACCTATCTTGCGATGACATCCAAGCGCGTGAAGGCGATCGATACCATCTATGTCGGTTTCGGCACGCATTACGTTCCGGCCGCCGAACTGCCGAAGCTGCTGGAGGCGCTTGCATCGCTCCAGTGGGATACGCGCAAAAAACCGCACGACCAGGTCAGCAAGGCCATCGAGGAATTTGCCGCGGAGCCGCCGGGTGAATCTGAAATCGCAGAGCACCGCGCGCGCATCGACACCTGTTTCGCGCCCGACCGCGTGGAGGATATTTTCGAGGCGCTGCGCAACGACGGCAGCCCCTGGGCGGAGGAGACACTGAAAATTCTTTATTCCATGTCGCCGACCAGCCTGAAAATCGCGCTGCGCCAGATACGCCTTGGCGCGAAAATGCCCTTCGCCCAGGTTATGACTATGGAATATCGTATCAGCCAGGGCTGCGTGAAAGGCCATGATTTCTACGAAGGCATCCGCGCGGCCCTGATCGACAAAGACCGCCAGCCCAAGTGGAAGCCCGCCAAAATTTCCGAAGTCCCTGATCAGGAAGTGGAGAAGTATTTCTCCAGCTTGGGCGACCGCGATCTGGTGTTCTGACGCCCTTTTCCGGAACAATTATTTCAACCTTTGCACAAGGGCTTGATATATCCTAGAATAGACACAGATTAGTTGCTAATGGGGGTACCAAGGTGACCACACCTTATTATGATGCCATCAACCTTATCGAACGCCTGCACCGCCAGTTTCTGGACGTGCTGAAGGTCGAACTCGAACGCGCAAATATCCTTGATATCAACAACGTCCAGAGCATGATCCTGCACAACATCAGCACGGATGAGCTCACGGTCGGCGAGCTGACCGTGCGCGGTTATTACCTTGGTTCCAATGTTTCCTACAACGTCAAGAAGATGGTCGAGAACGGCTATCTCATGCAGGAGCGCTCCATCCACGACAAACGCTCGGTGCGCGTGAAACTGTCCGACAAGGGCAAGAAGCTCAACGAAGCCATCACCAAGCTCTACAAAAAGCACGAGGAAAAACTTTCTGGCGCCGGCCTTGCGAACGCACGGATTGAAAGCATGAACCACGTGCTGCGCGACCTCGAAACTTTCTGGGGCGAGCAGATGGGCGTGGGCGGCCTCAACGTCGCGTCGAGCCAGTAAAAACCATAACATTTTCGCTTACGAAAACTGGCCGCTAATTATGGCTAGTTCTTTGATATTTTTGATTTTTTACCATAGACGTTTCATCTTGCCGGTGATAACTTCCTTCAATCAATACATTCAGAATTTTTCGGTTACGGGAGAAATCAAATGGCATCAGGCTATGGCAAGCAGTCGTTTGGCCAGAAGGTCAAAGGCACGCTGCGCAGGATTTTCATGCTGTCGGTTATCGGCGGCACATTCATCGGCGCGCCCGCCTATTACGAATACGGCACGGTCAAGACGGAAGAAGTGAAAGTCAAGGAAGTCAAAGCCGTCTGGGATCACTACGATAGCAAAAAAGGCGAGTCCGTCTACAACTACAAGATCGTGACCGACAAGGGCACGGTGCTCGCGAACAAGAATTCGACGCTGCATTTCAAGTTCAACTCGAAAGACATCCAGGACCAGCTGAGCGACGGCCGCGATGCGTATAACTACACGCCGTCGTATAACTGGTTCGGTAACGATGAAGGCGGCAGCCAGCAGGAACAAAAGAAAAAAGATCCCGCCCTGGATCCTTCCAACAAGGTCTGGCGCATCAAGTACTACGGCGCGCGCATCGACGTGCCCTTCATCCATACCTTCCCGAACGTGCTCAGCGTCGAGGAAGTGTCGCGCGATGAACTTGCCGCGCGCGCGAAGGCGCAGCAGCAGGCGCAGCGCGACCAGCAGCAGCAGATCAAGAAAGACCAGCAGGGCGCCGTGCAGCCGGGCCAGCAGCAGAACGGCACCGTGACGACGCCGGCGCAGCCGGGCCAGCTCAGCGGCACGATGATCACGTTTACGACCGTGGTCAACGGTCAGAGCGTCGAGCTCAGCGTGCCGATCGAGGCCGCCGGCAAGGTCACCGTCAACAAGGTGACGCCGCTGGTTCCCACGCCGCCGAAAGGCCCGGGCACCTGATAACCGGGTAAATACCCCGATTCAAAGAAAAAGCCGCCTTTAGGAGGCGGCTTTTTCTTTTGCAAAACAGGCCTTTAAAAGGGGATTGCGCGCGCCGCGGAGGTATAGTATGTAAAACGAATTATAGCAAACTTACCGGGTCAACATGAAAGAAACGCCGCTCAACAAGGCCTTTTCCGACGCCCTGCGCAGGGTGGGCGAAGACCGCCATATGAAGAACGTGGCGCGGCAGCTGCAGGTCATGCAGCAGACGGTCGCCGAATTCCATGAGGCGGGCATTCCCGTCACGCTGGCCGTGCGTCCGGAGAGAACCGGCTTTCCCGCAGCGATGGGCGACAATGCGGACGGCAGGGTTCTCGTGAACGGGACGATAGACGCCGGCGACGCCCGGCTCGACTTCGTCATCCAGAAGGCGCGCTTTCGTGACGACAAGATGGAACTCATTATCTGTCATGACGGATGCCAGCTGATGAACCGTGCTTCGGAGTATGACGGGGATACAAGGGCATGGGAAGACGAAAAGCCTGACCGCGAGGATACGGACGGGGGCGATGAATGGGACCGCCGCGTCGAGGAAGATGACTGGAGCGAGGACGGGCCCGACCCCTACGGCGCCTCGCGCAGTAAGGCGAAAAAACCCCGTCCGCCAAGCGACCTCAAAGACCTGCTGTCGGCGCTGATTATCGACGTGAAGGCGAAAGCCGATTTCGTGACGAAATACAACGTGGGCCCGAACGGTTTTTCCGACACCTCCATCGAAAAACCCTTTTCGGTCGCGCCGCCCCTGAAGCTCAAGAATGCCCCGAAGCCTTAACCGCTGAACGCCTGTATGCCTGTCATCGCGCGGCCGAGGATGAGCGCGTGGATGTCGTGCGTGCCCTCGTAGGTGTTGACGGCTTCGAGGTTCATGCAGTGGCGGATGACGTGGAATTCATCCGCAATGCCGTTGCCGCCCAGCATGTCGCGGGAAACGCGCGCGATGTCGAGCGCCTTGCCGCAGTTGTTGCGCTTCATCAGCGAAATCGCTTCGGGCGCCGCGCGTTCTTCGTCCTTCAGGCGGCCGAGACGTAGTGCCCCCTGAAGTCCCAGCGTGATTTCGGTCAGCATATTCGCCAGTTTCAGCTGCACGATCTGGTTGGCGGCCAGCGGGCGGTTGAACACGATGCGGTCGAGCGCATATTGCCGCGCCTGGTGCATGCAGAATTCCGCCGCGCCCATCGCGCCCCAGGAAATGCCGTAGCGCGCGTTGTTCAGGCAGGAGAACGGCCCTGTCAGGCCTTTTACCTCGGGGAATTTGTTTTCTTCGGGAACGAAAACGTCGTCCATCACGATTTCGCCGGTGATGGAAGCGCGCAGCGAGAATTTGCCCTCGATCTTCGGGGCGGAGAGGCCCTTCATGCCTTTTTCCAGCACGAAGCCGCGGATATCGCCCGCGTCATCCTTCGCCCAAACCACAAATACGTCGGCGATGGGGGAATTCGTGATCCACATCTTCGAGCCTTTGAGCGTATAGCCGCCCTTGGCCTTCGTCGCGCGGGTCTTCATGGATGACGGGTCGGAACCGGCGTCGGGCTCGGTCAGTCCGAAACAGCCGACATATTCGCCGGTCGCCAGCTTCGGCAGGTATTTCTGTTTCTGCTCTTCGGTGCCGAAGGCATAAATAGGGTACATGACCAGCGACGACTGCACCGACATGGCGGAGCGGTAGCCGCTATCCACGCGCTCGACCTCGCGCGCGATAAGACCATAGGAAACGTAATTCGTCCCGGCGCAGCCGTAGCCGTGGATGGTCGAGCCGAGCAGGCCAAGCGCGCCCATTTCCGTCATGATCTCGCGGTGGAATTTTTCATGGCGGTTGGCTTCCAGGATGCGCGGCATCAGCTTTTCCTGGCAGTACGCCCGCGCGCTGTCGCGGATCATGCGCTCTTCGTCCGAGAGCTGGTCGTCGAGCAGCAGGGCATCGTCCCACTTGAAGACGGGTTTCAGTTTCGATTTGTCGATCTTTTTTTCCATGATGACTTTCTGAGTCGCCTGTGCTGTCATGACCATATATCCTTGTTTGATGGGCAAAATATGGCAGAAATCCTTGAAGGACGCGAGGTCATTTTCGAATTCAGGCCGGCCGGAAACCTGATGCGCGTGAGCGCCATGGATACCGCCACCATGACCGAAATCGTCATCCAGTGCCCGGCGGCCGCGGGCGAGGCCGTGTTCAAAAATAACGCGCTGAAGCGGCTGGAGTATGTGCTGAAGAAAAAAGGCATTATCGGGGAATAATTCCCGTAACCCCGGCGAAAGCCGGGGTCTGAGCTCTTTCCGTCATCCAGATCGTAATAATTTCCAGAGCTTAGGCTGAGATTGCTTAGACCCCGGCTTTCGCCGGGGTCACGGGGTTATTGTTATGGATAATTTCATCGGATTGACCAAATCCCCGCCGCGCGGTATGTAAAATACATATTTAAAAGCGAACGGGAACATGGGCCAGAACAAGGACCTCGATAACCGGCTCCTTCAGCTTGCCGCCAACGGCAACGCGGATGCTGCGCGCCAGCTTGTGAAGGAAGGCGCGGATCCGCAGGCCCGCAGCGCCGAAGGCCGGACGGGACTGCATTTCGCCATCAACTATTCCGAATACAACTACACAAGCAAAGGGCGGGAGATGCTCTCCATCTTCCTCAACCGCGGCGTCGACGTGAATTCCGGCGATGGCACGGGAGCGACAGCGCTGCATTACGCGGCGCTCGATGAAGGTTATCCGTGCCGCTACAAGATCGAGGATCTGCTGAATTTCGGTGCCGATCTCGAAGCGCGCGACAAAATGGGCCAGACCGCGCTGCACCACGCATCACGCCGCGGCAAGAAGACCGATGCGGTCAAGGTCCTGCTTGAATCGGGCGCCGAGGTGAACGCGCGGGACGAGGCGGGGGCCACGCCGCTGCACATGGCTGCCGCGCGCGGCGACGCGGAAGTCATCAAAATTCTCCTGAGCGCGGGGGCGGACGTCCATGCGGAAACGCGCGATGGCCGGCATGTCTGGGATTTTGCCGTCGAATCCGGCCAGGATTACCAGGCGCAATGCCTGAAAGCGGAATCCGCCAAGCAATTGCGGGCCGCGCGCCAGAAGGAAGTCGAGGAGCAACGCCGCCGTTCTGCCGAGGAAAAGCCCAAAGACCCATGGTCGCTGCTCGCGCCGGATAAAATCGCCGTGACGGCGGAGGAAAAAAAGATCGGCTATAAACTGACGGAAGTGTTCAATTTCGCGGCCCGCACCTATACGCAGATCTCGCAGAATCTCGCCACAAGGTCGGAAGCCGTCGCGGTGAAGACCTTTGACGAATTTGACGACAAGACCGTTTTGGAACGTGCTTTTACCGAGCTGGAACGGTTAGGGGGCAAGGCAGACCACGCATCCATCAAAGGGCCTGTCGTCGAAAAGCCGCGCAAGGGATTGAGCCTGCCGAAGGCGTAAGAGGTGTCATATGCGCGAAAAATTCAGGAAAGTTTTCGATTTTTTCAGCAAGCCGCGGAAGCTTAAAATTCCCCTTCCGGGTGTATTTAATTTTTTCAGCAAACCGCAACGCCTCGGCCGCGCCCTGCGCGAGGAAACCCTCAAGGACCACTGGCGCTGTTCCGAGCCACATGTTCTTCAGCTGATCAAGGACGGCGCGGATGTGAACGGCAGGGATATTTTCCGATCCACGGCGCTGATTTTGGCGGCGGAGCGGGGGCATGCGCGGGCCGTCGAGGCCCTGCTCGCCGCAGGCGCGGCAACGGACGCACAAGATATGTTCGGCGGCACCGCACTGACCGGCGCGGCCAAGGGAGGACATGCGGGAATCATCGGCACGCTCATTGCCAAAGGTGCGGTCATTGACGCGAAAGACGGCCTCGGCAATTCGGCGCTCGCCTGGTCGCTGCGGCGGGGGCACACCGGCGCCGCCGAAGTTCTCATCAAGGCCGGCGCGCAACTGAACGACCGGGACAGCGACGGCTATTCGCCGCTCATGCGCGCGGCGGAAGACGGGCAGGCCGCCATCGTCACGCTGCTGCTTGCCAAAGGCGCGGACCGCGAAGTGAAGTCTTTCAGCCATGAAACGGCGCTTGTTATTGCCAAAAAACACGGCCGCGCCGATATCGCGCAGAAACTCGAAGCTGCGGAGAAGGGGCCTGAGGTCAAAACTCCGGCTCCAGTTGCGCCGAAGGCCGAGACGCCTGCCCCGAAAAATCCTTAACAATTATGCGTGCAATGATCAGTTCGGCGCGACGTTGACGCCGAAGTCGCGGGCGATTTTGTAAAGCCCGCCCTTGCTGCTCGTCCCGATAGCCTTGAATTTCCAGTTGATGCCGTCGCGGATCATTTCGCCGAAGACGATGGCGTTGTCGGCGCCCGCGTCTTCGGTGAGGTCGAAACGCGCCAGCTCCTTGCCGTTGTCCACGTTCACAATGCGCATGTAGGCGTTCTTGACGAGGCCGAAGGTCTGGCCGCGTTCCTCTGCGTTGTGGATGGTCACGGAAAAAGCTATTTTCTCGACGTCGAAGGCAAAGCCTTCGAGCAGCAACTCGATGACTTCGGCGTCCGACTTTTCCGCCTGGGAACTTTCAAGGCCCGAGGTATTGTCGCCGCGGTGCTTGATCGCGCCCTGCTCGGTCTCGAGGTTGTTGTAGAACACGAAATCCGTGTCCCGGCGGACCCGCCCGTCGCGGTTCAGGATGAAGGCACAGGCGTCCACGTCGACGGGGTAGCCGTCTTTTGCTTCAGGCGCATCCCAGCCAAGACCCACGAAGACGCGGCGCAGGCTCGCGTCCATATTCGTGAGATCGACTTCCTCGCCCTTGTTCATGTGACCCGCGTCGGCCGAAACGTTCAGCGTCGCATTCGGATCGATCGTCATTTTTACCCTCGATATTGTTTCCGCAGTTGCCTCAGGAGGTTTTTCATATCATCCGGAGCTTCGGCCGCAAATTTCAATTTATTCTGGCGTATCGGGTGAACAAATTCAAGGCGGGCGGCATGCAGGGCCTGCCGGGGAAACTGTTTCAGCGCCTCCGCCGTCTTTTCCGGCACCTTATGCAATTTCAGGAAGCGCGTTATCGTCCCGCGCCCGTAAACGGGGTCGCCGACAAGCCAGTGTTTGATATGCGCCATATGCACGCGGATCTGGTGGGTGCGCCCGGTCCGCAGGCGGCATTCGACGAGGGAGGCGACAAGCCCGAAGCCTTCCAGCAGCTTGTAATCCGTCACGGCTTCCTTGCCGCCGTCTTCCTGCACCGCCATCTTCTGGCGGTTGGCGCGGCTGCGCCCGATATTGGTCTCGATGCGGCCTGCGGCCGGCGTCACATTGCCCCAGACGATGGCTTCATAAACGCGCGTCAGGCTGCGCGACGAAAGCTGTTCGGAAAGGCCGTGATGCGCGGCGTCGTTTTTCGCGACGACCATAAGGCCGGAGGTTTCCTTGTCGAGGCGATGCACGATGCCGGGGCGCTTCACGCCGCCGATGCCCGAAAGCTCGTCCCCGCAATGCCCGAGCAGCGCGTTCACCAGCGTGCCGTCCCAGTTTCCGGCGGCGGGATGCACGACCATGCCGGGCGCCTTGTTAATGACCAGCAGGTCCTTGTCCTCATAAACGATGTCGAGCGCGATATCCTGCGGCTCCGGCTCCGCCTCCTGCGCGGGCGGCACGGTCACGATGAACACGTCGCCGGCCTTGACGCGCTGCGACGCGCCCGTCATGGGCTTTCCTCCGGCGGTGACGTGCCCGGCCTCGATCAGGCTTTGCAGCCGGGCGCGCGAAAACTGCGGCGCGTGGCGCGTCAGCACCTTGTCCAGGCGCTGCCCCTGGTCTTCGTTTGCCGCTTTGACCTCTAGGCGTTCCATGGTAACAATATAGCGTAACCAAGGTATAAATCCATGCGCGGAATGATCGCCCTCGTCACTGTCATGACCGTCCTGCTCTTCGCGGGGCTGGGCCTGCTTGTCTATGGCATTGCGACCAATGCCTCGATGCGCCCGAAAACCGAGCCGCTCCAGGAAATCACGCTGCCCGCTGTCGGCAGCATCCAGATGATGTCGGCCTGGAAGGGCGGGCTTGCCATGTATGTCGTCTCGCCCAAGGGCGACGAAGTCTATTTCGTCGACCCCGAGCAGGGCAAGCAGATGCGCATACCCGTCATGCGCGAAAAGAAGTAATGCCTTTCAAAATCCATAAGCAGGGCGTCACCGTCAACGTGCGGCTGACTCCCGGCGCGCGGCATGACGGCATTGCCGGCGTGGTCGATGCGGGCGACGGCAAAAAGGCCCTTAAAATTTCCGTCCGCTCCCCTCCCGAGGACGGAAAAGCCAACAAGGAACTGCTGGCCCTGCTGGCGCAGGAATGGGGCCTGCCAAAATCAGCGTTTTCATTGCTGTCGGGCGATACGAACCGGCAGAAGGTCGTGCTGGTCGCGGGCGACGGGCAGGCGCTGTTTGCGCAATTGGCGGCCTGGAGCGCTTCCCTCGACTGAAATACAGATGGGAACGCCCCGGTCACGCCGTTCGTTAGATATCAGGATGGAAGCAGCCAGACAGCGGAGGCCGCCATGAAAGTATTCATGAAAAACCGGACTTTCAAAGAGATGTTCACGGGCCGGAAAAACGTGCTCGACATGCTGGAGCAGGACCATAAGGAAATCATGGGCCTTTTCAAGACATTCCGGAAGATGACGGAGGAGGGCGCGCCGCCGTCCGAAAAAGACGCGCTGGTGAAGAAAGCCTGCGCGGCGCTGCTGCTGCATACCCGGCTCGAGGAGGAAATTTTCTATCCCGCCGTGCGCCGCGCCGCGGGCGGCAACGACATGCTGGACGAAGCAATGGTCGAGCACAGCCAGGCGCGGGCGCACATTGATGAACTGCTTGAAATGCTGCCGGGCGAGGCCCTTCATGACGCGAAATTCATCGTCCTTGGCGAGCATATCCGGAACCATATCAGGGAAGAAGAAGACCAGATTTTCCCGATGGCGGAGGATTACAACGTCAACCTCGACGCTATCGGCCGCGAGATGGAGAAACGCAGAGCGGAAATCGAGGAAGAGATGGGCGCGGCGGTCTTCGACGAAAAGAGCATCCCCCTTGTCAGCGCCTATGAAAAGACCCGCATGACGGATGAGGGTGGCATCGTCTGAATTAAAGTTTGTCGTTCCCGCTATAACGCGGGAATTCGCAAAGGCGTCCGCGCGGGCCGGTTAATCCGGCTCGCGCGGACGCGCTTTTTATGGGGCGATCATCCCCTGTACCATCTTCAGCATCTCGCCCCTGTCCCACACAGCCGGTCCCTCGAATTTCTTGCGCACCGTGCCGTCGCGGCCGATAAGATAACTGACAGGCAGGTTTTCGGCGTGCCAGTTTTCCAGCACCTCGCGGTCCTTGTCCCAATAGGGGGTGAGGTGCTCGATGCGGTTCTTGTCGAGGAATTTGGTGATGGCCGTCATGTCCTCCCCGCGGTCCATGGAGATGGCGACGACGACGAGACCTTGCTTCCGCAGCTTTCCCTGCAGCCGTTCCAGCGAGGGGAGCTCGCCTACGCAAGGGGGGCACCAGGTAGCCCAAAGGTTCACCAGCACGGGCTGTCCCTTGAAATCGTCGAGGGTCACCTTTTTTCCACTGGCGTCATAAAAGGCGGCGGCGGGGAGGGATTTAAGGTCTTGATTTTCCGAAATATTGACCCGTCCCGCATCGCGATGTGATAGAATAAGAGAGACTATGCCATAAGACAGGAGAGCCGCCAGGGCGACCACCCACAGGGCCATTTGAGGCTTTACCCGCATATGTCTTTAACTCCACAATAAGTAATTGAACTCTATGTTACTTTATATAGAGGGTGAAGAATGAAAATAACAGTGATTTCCCTGTGCATGGCTATGCTCCTGACGGGCTGCGGCGTCAAGCCGTCGCACGTGGATCCGCCTGCCAGCGTGAAGAAAGACACCTTCCCCCAGACCTATCCCGACCCCTCAACCGATCCGGCCCCGAAGAACAGCACCCCATGACAACAGGCTACCGTAAAAATACGCTTCACATGGAAGACGTGGCGCTGGAGGAAATCGCGGCCTCCTTCGGCACGCCCGTCTATTGCTATTCAGCCGGGAAGATCGAGCAGAATTTCAACGCCTACCGGCAGGCGCTTTCCGCCGTTATGAGCTCGGATGATTTCACTATCTGCTACGCCTGCAAGGCCAACAGCAACCTGGCCGTGCTGCGCCTGCTGCAAAAGCAGGGCGCCGGCGCCGATATCGTCTCGGGCGGGGAACTGTACCGCGCGCTGAAAGCGGGTATCTCGCCTAAGAAAATAGTGTATTCCGGCGTCGGGAAGAGCACGGCGGAGCTGGAGGAAGCGATAAAACGCGGGTTGTTCCAGATCAACGTCGAATCCGAGCCCGAGCTGGAAATGATTTCGCGCATCGCCGTGAGATTGCGTAAAAAAGTCGCCGTCGCCTTCCGCGTGAACCCGAATGTGGACGCGCGCACCCATGCCAAAATCACGACCGGCAAGAAGGAAAACAAGTTCGGCGTCGACATCCGCTATGCGCCTGCGCTCTATGCGCGCGCCAAACAGCTGCCGGGCGTGGTGGCGGCGGGCGTGGCCGTGCATATCGGGTCGCAGCTGACCGCGCTGGGGCCGTTCCGCAATGCCTACAAGCGCGTGGCCGACCTCGTGCGGCTGCTGCGGCGGCAGGGGCATGACATCACCCGCGTCGATCTGGGCGGCGGCATCGGCATCACCTACAAGGACGAAATTCCGCCAGACCTGCATCTTTACGCGCTGATGGTGCGCGACATCATTTCGCCGCTGGGTGTGCATGTCATCATCGAGCCCGGCCGCTCCATCGTCGGCAATGCGGGGCTGCTGCTCTCGCGTGTCGTGCAGGTGAAGAAGGGCCGCGACAAAAAATTCCTGATCCTGGATGCCGCGATGAACGACCTTTTGCGCCCCTCGCTTTACGGCGCCTATCATGCTGTCGTGCCCTGCGAAAAGGCGCCGGCGAAAACGATCTATGACGTGGTCGGCCCGGTCTGCGAAACGGGCGACACATTTCTGGTCAACGAAAAACTGCCCGAGCTGAAGGCGGGCGACCTCGTCGCGATCATGACCAGCGGCGCCTATGGCGCGGTCATGGCTTCCAATTACAACACGCGTCCGCTGGCGGGCGAGGTGCTGGTCAAGGGCCGCAAATTCGCACGGGTGCGTGACGCGCAGACGGTCGCGGATATCGTTTCGAAAGACAAGATCCCGGGGTGGGTTGCATGAGCTGGGGCGATATAAAATACGCCTTTGTCTTTTTCTTTAGCGGACTTGGCCTGCTGGCCGAGCGGTTCTGGAACGCGTTTTGGCCTGCCCTGTCGGTTCTTGCGGTCTATATGGCCGCGGCCTGCCTGAACGTCTTCAGTTTCGTCGGGCCCGTGATACATGCGGGGCTGCTGTTCTTCTTCGTGGCGGCATTTTCGCTGGCCGCCACGCGCCTCGGGGCGCGGTTCCGCTTCCCGCGCGGGCGCGATATCCGCCGCGCCATCGAAATCGAAAGCGACCTGCGCCACCGCCCGCTGGAAGCCATGCTCGACAGGCCGGTCGAGGGCACGCCGGAAGCGTCGCGGAAGCTCTGGGACAGCTACCAGGAGCGCCTTGCCCGCCTGCGCGAGGAAGTGAAGACCTACCGGCCCGAATCCGACGCCAAAAACCGCGATCCTTACTACGTTCGTTACGGCGCGGCGGTGCTGCTGGTGCTGGGGATCCTGACCGCGCAGCATGACGCGCTCTACCGCATCCGGCAGGGCCTGCATATCGACGTGACAAGATGGCTGCACATGAAGCCGGTCGCGCTGGACGCCTGGATCACGCCGCCCGAATATACGCATGAGAACCCGGTATTCCTGGCCACGACCCAGCTGGGCGCGGCGCCCGTGCGCGGCCCGGTGAACGTGCCCATCGGCAGCATCCTGAAGGTGCGCCTGGCCGGTTACGACGCGCCGCCGCATGTCACCTATGCCGGCGCCGAAACGCCCGCCTTCACCGAACCCGCGCCGCACAGCTTCACGATGGAAATGCCGCTCGACAAGGACGGCGAGCTGAAGATCCGCAAGGGCTGGTTCCGCACGCTCGGCAAATGGATGGTGCGGGTGACGCCGGACGAACCGCCGAAAATCACGCTGCTCGGCACCGACAAGGCCGACCGTGCGGCGCTGAAGATCAAGTACCAGGTGTCGGATGATTACGGGATTCGCAAGATGTACGGCGTCATCAGCGCGACGGGCGCTTTGCAAAAGGCCGTGGGCAACGCGGCGATCGATTTCGAGATTCCGATACCCGAGGACATGAAGAAAGACGAGCAGGTGCATGTCACCGACCTCGCCTCCCATCCGTGGGCCGGTTCGGAGGTGAACCTGACTCTTTATGCTATTGATGCCGCAGACCATGAATCCGCAAGCGAGGCAAAAAAGATTATGCTGCCGGAACGGGAGTTCACAAATCCCACGGCGCAGAAAATCATCGCCGAGCGCAAGCGCCTCATCTGGTACGACAACCTGATTACCGAGCGTCTCGTCATCAAGGCGCTGGCCGATATCGCCAGCATGCCGCAGAATTACAAGTTCGATCAGCTCGTCTTTCTCGGCCTCGACATGGCTGCCAAAAGGCTGATGTACGACGGCGGGGAGGAGGCGGTGCAGTCCGTCGTCGCGCTGCTCTGGGATCTCGCCATCCGCGTGGAGGACGGCGGGCTTTCGCTGGCGGCACGTGAACTCAGCGACGCGCTGCAAAGGCTTTCCGAAGGGCTGAAGGACAAAAGCCTGTCGAAGGAGCAACTTCAGGCGCTGATGGACGATGTCCAGCAGAAGATGCGCGAATACGCGAAGACGCTGGCGCAGGAAATGCAGCAGCGCATGCGCGAGGGCAAAACGAACCCGCAGCTGTCGCAGGAACTCGCAGACAAGCTGATGAAGAAAATCGACATGGGCAAGCTCATGGAACAGATGAAGCAGCTGGGCCAGGGCACCGAGCGCGAGCAAATGGAAAAGATGGCGCAGTTCCTGAAAAACAGCGTCGACCGCTTCGACCCCTCCAAGCTCGACAAGATGCAGGAAGCCCAGCGCAAGGCCTTCGAGGCGCTCAACAAGCTCCAGAAGCTCATCGAGCGCCAGCAGTCGCTGCTCGACCAGACCAACAAGATGCAGCCCAAGCAGCAGAACCAGCAACAGCAGCAGGACCAGCAGCAGCAAGGAAAGCAACAGGGGCAGGAACAGTCCTCCGGCGATCAGGGACAACAGAATCAGCAACAACAGGGTGGCGGCAATCAGGGCCAGCAGCAGCAACCTCAGTCAGGCGGGCAGCAGGGCCAGCAACAGCAGTCTCAATCCGGCGGCCAGCAAGGCCAGCAACAGCAATCACAGTCCGGAGGTCAGCAAGGCCAACAGCAGCAATCACAGTCGGATGGGCAGCAACAGGGGCAGCAGCAGCAATCCCAATCGGGCGGGCAGCAGCAGGGGCAACAGGGCCAGTCCGGGCAGGAAGGCGCAACCTCGCAGCAAGCCGGTGGTCAGCAACCGGGACAGCAGGGGCAGGGACATCAAGGGCAGGGCGGACAGCAGCAGGCGCAGCCCGGCGATGGGACGCAGGGAATGCCCTCCGGCAGTCAGCAAGGACAATCCACGCAGGGGGCGGGGCAACAGCCGGGCGGCGACCAGCAGACCGGGCAGCAGAAGCCGGGACAACAAGGACAGGGCGGCCAGCAGCCCTCGCCTGATCAGCAGGCGCAGCAGCAGGCGCAGCAGGGGAGCGGCGGTCAAGGAAACCCGCAGCAGCAGGGCGGTGGCGAGGAAAAGTACCCGAAAGTCCGCTCGCCGAAAGAGGGCGCCGCCGAGCAAGGGACAATCCGCGAGAAGCTTGGCGATATCATGCGCGACCTGGGCGGCGGCATGTCGAGCCTGCCCAAGCAGTTTTCCAACGCCGACCAGGCGATGAAGGCGGCGCAGAATGCCTTGGGCAACGGCGATACCCCCGGCTCCGCCGAGGCGCAGCGCCAGGCGCTCGAAAACCTGCAGAAGGCCGAAGACGACGCGCTTGAGCAACTGGCCAAGAGCATGCAGATGATGATCCAGATGGGCTTCATGCCGAACGGTCAGGGCGGCGGCTTCGGCGATGGCTTCGACCCGTTGGGACGCGAGTCGGGAGAACCGGGCAATGGCGGCGGCATTAGCGGCGTCATCAAGCTGCCGGACGAAAAAGAACGCCGCCGCGTGCAACAGATACTTGAAGAACTGCGCAGCCGCTCCAACGAATACCAGCGCCCCAAGATCGAGCGCGACTATATCGACCGCCTGCTCGAAACATTCGACTGATGTCTTAAAAATTTTTAAGGCTTTTTGCTCCACTGGCGCCACTTCGACGCGCCTTCGTAATAGGCAATCGCCTCTTCGAGACGTCCGGGGGGCGCCTTGGCGGCAACGCCCTTGCTGTCGTAGAAACCGGACTGCTGCACGGGAGAGAGGATGACAAGCCCGTCCTCCGTCAGGTAGCCGAGCTTCTGGTAGTTGGAAATGAAGGCGCGATGCGGGTGGGTTTTGAGGGCGTCCTTGCCGTAGAAGCGGCTTTCATAGCTGACGCCCATCAGGCCCAGAAGGGTTGGGGTCACGTCGATCTGGCTCGTCATCCAGTCGACCTTGCCGGGCTTCACGATGCCGGGCGCATAGACGAACATGGGGATGTGGTATTTCGCCGGGTCAAGATCGGTCTTGCCCGCGCTGCCGGCCGTATGGTCGGCGATAATGACGAAGATCGTGTCCTTGAACCACGGGCGCTTTTTCGATTCCTCGAGGAACTCGTGGATCGTGTAATCCGTGAACTTCACGCCGCCGTCGCGCCCTGTATGCGAGGGGATATCGATTTTGCCTTCCGGATAGGTATAGGGGCGGTGGTTCGACGTGGTCATGATCATGTCGAAGAACGGCCTTCCTGCGGCGAATTCCTTGTCGTTTTCCGTCATCACGCGCCGGTACAGGTCGTCGTCCGACACCCCCCAGGCATTGGCGAAATGGATTTCATCCTTCGACAGGCTGCTGCGGTCAACGATGCCGTAGCCGTTGGCGGAAAAGAATTCGTTCATGTTGTCGAAATAGCCGAAGCCGCCGTAAATGAACTTCGTCGCATAGCCCTTGTCCTGCAGTACGCCGCCGAGGCTGGCGAGCCCGCCGTTGTCCTGCTTGCGGACAATCGAATTGCCGGGAACGGGCGGCATGGCAAGCGTGATGGCGGAAAGGCCGTAAACCGTGCGCGTGCCAGTCGCGTACAGGTTGGTGAAGAACAGGGATTCATCCGCCAGCTTGTCGAGATGGGGGGTAATGCCTTTGCGGTTGCCGAAGACGGTCATGTAGCTGGCGCTCAGGCTTTCGACCGTAATCAGCACAAGATTGTATTTCTTCCCCGTCGCCCGCGCCGTCACGGTGTGATCGAGGGGGGAGGATGCCGTGCCGAGGTTTGCTCCGACCTGCTTCTCCAGAAATGCCGCCACTTTTTCGACGGGCAGCGTGTCGTAAAACTTGTCGTAGCTGAGCTCGTTGTGGCGGAAGGCGCTGAACAGCTCGAAGATGCCGTTGCGGGCGATTTCATTCACGTAGCGGTTCGGGCTGATGTCGGCATAGCTGCTCTTGGTGGCGACAAAGGACATTGCGGCCAGCGCAACGGCGCCCAGCAGCAGCCCGGCCCTGTGCCGCGCGTGCGGCGCCGTTACCGTCGAGGGGACGCCGCGGCGATGGTAGACGGCGGAGATGGCAAGCGCCGCCAGCGCAATGGCCGCCATGAGCGTGCCAACGGGGTAGGATTCGCGGATGTTATCGATGACTTCATGCGTGTACACCAGGTAGTCCACGGCGATGAAGTTATAGCGCGACTGGAATTCGTCCCAGAAAATGAATTCGGACACCGTGCAGAATATCAGGATATAGGAGACGCTGAAGAACAGAGCCGTGCTGACGATGCGATCCATCCGCCGCCCGTGCCGCGCAGCGGGGACGCAGGCGAGATACAGCGCCATCGGGATGAGAAAATAGGTGAATACGGAGAGGTCGAAAGCGAAGCCGACGAGCATGGCTTCCACGACATTCCATCGAGCCTCTGCAAGGTCCTTCCAGGCGCACAGCGTCAGGACGACGCGCGCCGCCGTCTCGCAGCCGAGGAATACCAGCAGGAACGGCTTGATTCTGACCCAAAAATAGCGAAGCGGGGACGTCATTGACTCTCACTTTCCAATCCGTATCAGAGAGAGTTATATGTCATGTCTGCATTAAGTCAAGTTGGGGACTGTAACCCGTTGATTTTCAGGGGATAGTCAAGCCGTCAACGCGCCGGAAATGCGTTTGGTGATTTCTTCCAGCGTGAAGGGCTTGCTGATGACCTCATGCGCCAGGAAGTCGAGGTTATGCGCGCGCTGGCGCTGGTTCGCGTAACCAGACATCATCAGGATGCGGGTGTCCGGGTAATCCTTGGCGACTTTCAGCGCGAGCGCGATGCCGTCGAGGTCGGGCATCACGATATCGGTGAGCAGCAGGTCGTATTTGCGCTTGGTGAGCGCTTCCAGCGCCGCGTTGCCGTCGGGCACGGCCGTGACCGCATAGCCCGCGTAGTTCAGCGCGCGCTCGACGAACTGGCGCACCGAGGGCTCGTCGTCAGCCACCAGTATCCATTTTGTATCGTCGATCTTCTCAGGCGTCGTCATCGGTCCTGCTTCCTTTCTAGTCTCCGGTCACGGCAAGCTCGGCCGTTTTCGCGTCCTGCGGCGCGTCGCGGAACGTCATCTTCACGGGCACGGACTGGCCGGATGGTATCATGTCCTTGTCGGAGATGAAATCCCAGCTGTCCAGGCTTTTGCCGTAGGTATTCCTGACCGTCACGCGAAAGGACGGCCGCGCGAGCGGGTGGTCGGAGATATTCGCGAGTTTCGCCTCGACCGCCAGCGTGCGGGCGCCTTTTTCCACGCGGTTCTCCGCGATCATCTCGGAAAGCGCCAGGCCCTGTCCGGGCGCTTCCACGCCGACATGCAGCGCGTCGTAAACGCTCAGCATCTGGGGATAGTGCTTCATGACCTCATGCTTGCCGAGCAGCAGCCCGCTGAAGGTCAGGCAGAACAGGAATGCAAAGATGAAAACGCCGTAGGCGGCGGCGCCCATGCCGAGCGGCCGGTGGGTTATGGCGGACATATCCGCGCCGTCGCCAGGCTTCACGGGCGTCGGCATCACCGATTCCGGGAGAACGCGCATGTCGTCTTCAAGGAAATATTCGCCTTTGGTGGTCGGGCGGAACGTCACGTCGTCCTTCGGCTCGTCCTTCATCCAGTCCGGCGGCGCGGTGGCTTCGGGCGCTGCCGGTTCGGGCGCAGGCGCCGGTGGTGGCGACGGCGGCGCATCGAGCGGCGGCGGAATGAGTCCGTTTTCGTCGGGCGCGCCCTGATACCATTCCTGCCTGCACTGCGAACAACGCACCATGATCCCCGCGCCAAGGCGCAGGGGATTGAGACGGTAGATCGTGCTGCACTGGAGGCAGGTCAGATGTATTTCGTTTTCAGCCGCCATTTTTCAAAACATGCCGTTATATGGCCAAATAAAAGTGGCAACGCGCCTTGAATAAGGATAGCATGTTAATTATTAATTTTTGAGAATTTTGCGCGATTTCTGCCGTATTATAGAAATGCCGGCTGTTTTTGCGCAAGCTTATGGAGCGAAGAAGATGGCTTTGGTCAAATTCTCCAACGTCGGCCTGCGCTACTCGACCGGGCCCGAAGTCCTACATGACATCAATATAGAGCTGGCGCCAGGCTCTTTCCACTTCCTCACCGGCGCATCGGGCGCGGGCAAGACGTCGTTCATGAAGCTCCTGTACCTGGGGCAGAAGCCGACGCGCGGCATTATCACGATGTTCGGGAAAGATCTTTCGACTCTGCCGCGCAAAAGCCTGCCCGAAATACGCCGCCAGATCGGCGTCGTCTTCCAGGATTTCCGGCTGCTGCCGCATCTGTCCGCCTACGACAACGTGGCGCTGCCCCTGCGCGCGGGCGGAGCGTCGGAGAAAGACATCAAAAAGAACGTGACCGAGCTTTTGAGCTGGGTGGGACTGGGCGCCAAGATGGACGCGCGCCCGCCGACGCTCTCCGGCGGGGAGCAGCAGCGCATTGCGGTCGCGCGCGCCGTCATCAACCGGCCGAAACTTCTGCTGGCCGACGAGCCGACAGGCAATATCGACCACGGCATCGGCGCGAAAATCCTGCGCCTGTTCGAAGAACTCAACCGCCACGGCACCACCGTCGTCATCGCGACGCATGACGACGAAATGGTGGCGCGGTTCCGCCATCCTGCCCTGAGGCTCGAGGCCGGAACCTTCGCCTATGACCACAGCGCGAAAACGAGGGCCGCATGACCGCGAAGAAAAAAAAGCTGTTCGGCAAGAAGTACCAGTACGATATCGCGCTGGAGGAAGGCGTCGGCGCGCATCTCGTGACCTGGGTCACGGGGCTCATGGTGTTCTTCGTGACGCTGGCGCTGGCCGTCAATCTTGGCCTCAACACGCTCACCCACAGCTGGGTCAGCGGGCTTTCGGGCAGCCTGACCGTCGAAATCCAGCCGCCGATGTCGCCCGACGGCGGCAAGCCGCAGGCGGAGCAGCAGAAGGTTTACGACGAAAGCATCCGGCAGATCCTGCTGCTGGCGAAGCAGCACCCGGCCGTCGCCTCGGGCCGCGCCCTGTCGCATGACGAAATCCTCAACCTCATCCGCCCCTGGCTGGGCGACAAAATATCGGACGAGGTGCCGCTGCCCGCGCTGATCGACCTGAAGCTGGCGAAGGGGGCCGATGTCGCGAAGCTCCAGTCGGACATCAGGACCGTGGCGCCCGCCGCCTCCGTCGATACGCATGACGATACGCTCGATGACGTCAAGACGCTGGTGGCGACGGCGCGGCTGTTCGTGCTGCTGCTGACGGGCGTCATCGTGCTGCTGGCGGTCGCCGCCGTTGCGGGCATCGTGCGCGCCAAGCTCGCCATTCATGCCCAGGAAGTGGAAACGCTGCACATGATCGGCGCCAGCGACGAATATATCGCGCGGCAGTTCCGGCAGCATACGCTGAAAGGCAGCATGAAGGGCGCCCTGCTCGGCCTTTCCTGCATGGCGTTGACGCTGCTGGGCGTCAGCTACATGACCCATACCGTCGATGCCGCGATCCTGCCGCAGATCAGGCTCATGCCATTCGAATGGGCGGGAATCATGGTCGCTCCGCTCGTCTTTGCAGCGCTGGTCGCGCATCTGACCGCGCAGAAAACCGCGATGCGGGAACTCGCGCGCCTGCCCTAACTTTTTAGAGACTCCAATGTCGCTTCTCCACCCCGGTAAGACAGCCAAAATCGCGCTGGTTGCGGCGTTGCTGCTCGCCATCCTGTGGCTGGCGGGGCTGGAATGGTTCACGCGCAGCATCCACACCGCCACGCCGCCCGACGCAAAGCCGGCCGATGCCGTCGTCGTGCTGACGGGGGGCACCAACCGGCTGGAGACGGGCTTCGCGCTGCTGAAAGAGGGCCTGGGAAAAAAACTGTTCATCTCCGGCGTCTACAAGGGCGTCGAGGTCAAGGAACTGCTCGACAAATGGAAAAAGGAGGACCACGGCGGGCTGGATTGCTGCGTCGTGCTGGGGTTCGAGGCCGACGACACGCTCGGTAACGCCCGCGAAACCGCGCACTGGATGCAGGAAGAAAAATTCGCCTCCGCCTATCTGGTGACCGCCAATTACCACATGGATCGCGCGCTGCTGGTCTTCCACGAAGTCGCGCCCGATTTGACCATCACGGCCTGGCCCGTGAACCCCGAGGGGCTCGACATGGAGAATTGGTGGCGCAACCCGTCCTACCGCAGCGTGATTCTGCGCGAATACATGAAATACGTCGTGACCCTCGTCTGGTCCGTGTTTGCCTGAAGGAATGAATGCCCCATGACTGCGCTGAGATCGATTATCTTCAACCTCCTCTATATCTTCGGATCGCTGTTCCTGAGCATCGTTCTGATGTGGGTGTTTTTCTTCCCGCCGAAAAAATGCACCGCCATCATCAGCGCGATTTACGGCGGTTATATCGCGCTGATCGAAAAATACGTGCTGGGGCTGACGCTGGAAGTGAAGGGGGCAGAGAACCTGCCGAAAACCGGCGGCTATATCATCGCCTCCAAGCACCAGTCGGCGTTCGAGACGCTGAAACTGCCCTTCTCGAAGGAATTCAATTACCCCGTCATCGTGCTGAAAAAGGAACTCACGAAACTGCCGCTCTGGGGCCTGTACCCGAAACGCATGGGACTTATTGCAATCGACCGCGGGCAGGGCATGGAATCCATGCGCGCGATGATAGAAGGCTGCCGGCAGGCGATCGCCGACGGCCGCAACGTGGTTATCTTCCCGCAGGGAACGCGCGTGAAACCGGGCGCGGTCAAGCCTTACAAGGCGGGGCTCGCGAAGATTTATAAAGACCTGCAGGTGCCCATCGTGCCCATGGCGCTCAATTCCGGCGTGTTCTGGGGCCGCAACGCGTTTTTCAAGAAATCAGGCAAGGTCACTTTCGAATTCCTGCCGCCCATCCCGGCCGGCGAGCCGCCGCTGCAGGCGATGGAAAAGATGGAAAAGATGATCGAGGAAGCCAGCGACCGCCTTGTCGTGGCCGCGGGCGGCCCGCCGCTGGAAAAGGTCGAATGAGCATCTCGCGCACGCATATTATTGGCTTTCTGCTGACGTTGCTGACCTGCCTTGCCGCGCGGCCGGCTTATGCGGATGTCGGTGACGCCATAGACGGCGCAGTCTATATCGCCTGCCTCGCCGTGACCGGCATGTCCGTCATCGCCCTCTTTTTCATCAGGGGCGGACGGAGAGAAAAAATATTCGGCTTCATCTTCTGCCTTCTCGCCAGCGCACTGGCACTTCCGCTGATCGTGATCGTCACTTTTACCGCCGGCATCTATGTCGGATTTGCTTTGGCGTGCCTCGTTCTTCTTCTCCTGGTGGATTTCCTGAACAAATCCACCGCCCGCAGAGCCGCAGAGGTGGAGGAGGAATTGAGGCGGGATGCCGGCAATAATGACATCCCATACGTCCCTGAACCAGCGCTACAAAAAGAGACCCGGGAAGAAGAAGTGAAGGTCGACCTGCTGAAAGCGGCGAGGGCAGGGAAGGACGATGTCCTGAGGGAAGCGCGGGAAGAAGCGCTGAACCCGGCGAAGCCGAAAGCGGCTCCCCCCAGCCCGGTGCGCATCAAACGCCGCGCGGACGCCATCGCCGCCTTCGCGATCATCTGTCCCGCGCTCGCCGGCTTCATCGTTCAAAATAATGCGCCGGATGGAGTCGTGCTGCCGCATTTCGCCCTCGTCATCCTGCCGCCGGTCATTTCGTTCTGGTGGCTGCCGATCAAGACATACGGCTTGCGCATCATTTATGTCGGCCTGCTCGGGGTGGTCTATGCCGCCGCCGTCAGCCTCTTCCTTATCGGCGTCTATGGCTGGGACGATTGCCCGGCGCGGCGGTTGGTGCAGAATTCCGAGTGTATCCCCAAACAGTGGGAGAATTCGGCGAGGACGTATTTCCGCGAACATCCGGATGCGCCTTATGCCGTGCCGTCAGCCGGGCGATAACAGGCACTTATCCCCAATCCATTATCCATAATAATTACCATAGTATATACTTCTGGAAGCGGCCTACTACATTTGGTATAGACGGGGCAGCGGTAACATTATCTTGGGGGTTCCCCCGTGGCTGAGAGCGGTAAAAAAATTGCCATTTCTGCGGATCATGCCGGATTTCAGCTGAAATCCCAGGTGGCGGAGCATCTGAAGAAGCGCGGCTATGAGGTTATCGACCTCGGCACTTTAAGCGAAGAGCGGGTCGATTACCCGGACTACGGCTACAAGCTGGCCGAGGCCATCCGCGATGGCAAGGCGCCCTTCGGCGTGGCGGTCTGCGGCAGCGGCATCGGAATCAGCATAGCCCTCAACCGCTATAAAGACGTGCGCGCGGCGCTCGTGCACGATGTGACTTCGGCCCGGCTCTCGCGCTCGCACAACGACGCGAACGTGCTGGCGCTGGGCGCAAGGCTCATCGGCCCGGATATCGCGCTGGAGTGTGTGGATGTATTTTTATCAACAGCATTTGAAGGCGGCCGCCATGCGGGCCGCGTCGAAAAATTAGGAAAGTGCGGGACAAAATGACGATTGCTCAGAAGAAAGAAAACATGACCAGTTTCGATTTTTTCAAGACGGATTTGAAAGACGCGGACCCCGATGTGTTCAACGCCATCGGCAAGGAGCTCGACCGCCAGCAGACGCAGATTGAGCTGATTGCGTCGGAAAACATCGTTTCCCGCGCCGTGCTGCAGGCTCAAGGGTCCGTGCTGACCAACAAATATGCCGAGGGCTATCCCGGCAAGCGCTATTACGGCGGCTGCGAATTCGTCGATGTGACGGAGCAGCTTGCCATCGACCGCATCTGCCAGCTTTTCGGCGCGAAATTCGCCAACGTGCAGCCCCATTCGGGCGCGCAGGCGAACCAGGCGGTCATGATGTCCCTCATCCAGCCCGGCGACACCATCCTCGGCCAGATGCTGGCCGCGGGCGGCCACCTGACGCACGGCGCGAAGCCGAACATGTCGGGCAAGTGGTTCAACGCCGTCCAGTACGGCGTGCGCAAGGAAGACGCGCTGATCGACATGGACGAAGTCGAGAAGCTGGCGAAGGAACACAAGCCGAAACTCATCATCGCGGGCGCTTCGGCCTATCCGCGCGTGATCGATTTCGCGCGCTTCCGCAAGATCGCGGACGAAGTCGGCGCTTACTTCATGGTGGATATGGCGCATTACGCGGGCCTGATCGCGGCGGGCTATTACCCCAGCCCCGTGCCGCATGCGCATGTGACGACCTCGACCACGCACAAGACGCTGCGCGGCCCGCGCGGCGGCATCATCCTCACCAACGACGAGGAGCTCATCAAGAAAATCAACTCGGCCGTCTTCCCCGGACTTCAGGGCGGCCCGCTCGAGCATGTGATTGCGGCTAAAGCCGTTGCGTTCGGCGAGGCGCTGCAGCCCTCGTTCAAGGTCTACGCCAAGGCGGTGCTGGATAACGCCCGCATGCTGGCGGCCACGCTGAAAAAGGGCGGGCTTGAGATTGTGTCGGGCGGCACGGATTGCCACCTCGTCCTCGTCGACCTGCGCCCCAAGAACCTGACGGGCAAGGACGCGGAGCTGAGCCTTGAGCATGCGCGCATGACCTGCAACAAGAACGCCATCCCCTTCGACCCGCAGAAGCCGATGGTGACTTCTGGCCTGCGCGTCGGCAGCCCGGCCGCTACCACGCGCGGCTTTGGCGTGAAGGAATTCGAGATGGTCGGCCAGTACATGGTCGAAGTGCTCGACGGCCTCGCGAAGAACGGCGCCGCCAGCAACGCCTCCGTCGAAAAGACGGTGGCGGACCGGGTGCTGAAGCTCTGCTTGCAATATCCCATCTATCCGCGCGAGTAACCCGCCATGCGTTGCCCCTTTTGCGGTGATACGAATACTCAGGTGAAGGACAGCCGTCCGACGGAAGACGACGCCGCCATCCGCCGCCGGCGCGAATGCCCGGGCTGCGAAGCGCGCTTCACGACCTTCGAGCGGGTGCAGCTGCGCGAAATTGTCGTCATCAAGAGCGACGGAAGGCGCGAGCCGTTTGAGCGCGATAAATTACTGCGCTCGCTGCGTCTGTCGCTGCAGAAGCGCCCTGTGGACGCCGACGCCATCGAGCGCGCCGCCAACGACATCGTGCGCCAGCTGGAACAGTCGGGCGAGACGGATATCACGACCAAGTACATCGGCGAAAAGGCCATGGCCGCGCTCTCGCAGCTCGACCCCGTCGCCTATGTGCGTTACGCTTCCGTCTACAAGGACTTCCGCGAAGTGAAGGACTATAACGATTTCCTGGCCGATCTCGACCAGGTCTGCAAGAAAAAGGCGGGCTAAATGGCCGAGAAACCCAGGAAACCCGCGCGCAAGGGCCTCGGCGCCCCGCCGGAACGCCGCGCCGTCAAAAAGACGGAAGGTTCCGCCAAGGCGAAGAAGACCGCCGCGCGCCTCGCCGCCGTGCAGGTGCTGTACCAGATGCGGCTCAACAACCAGGACGCGAAATCGGCGGTGCGCGAATATATCAGCCACCGCTCCGGCTTCAACCTCGACGGCGACGTGCTGGTGCCGGCCGACGAGGAACTGCTGGAAAGCATCATCCTGGGGTTAGCTGAGCGCTGGTCGGACGTCGACGACATCGTGACGGCGGCGCTGGCCATCCGCAAGAAGGGCGAGGTCGAAACCTTGCTCGAATCCATCCTGCGCGCCGGCGCCTATGAACTTCTTGCCCACGGCTCGACCGATACCGGCATCATCATCAACGACTATATGAACGTCACCAACGGCTTTTACGAAGGCCCCGAGGTCAAGCTGGTGAATGCCGTGCTGGACAAGATCGCGAAGACCGTACGCTCCTGAAATTTCTATTGATGCTGGTTCAGCTCGCGGAACGCCTGGTCGAGGTCGGTTTCCGTGAAGGTGGTGAGGTCCGATTTGCCGGGCTTTTGCAGTTTCATGACGCGCGAGGCTGCGTATTTGATCGTGTCCTCGAAAAGGTTGCGCACCAGGCGGCCGTTCGGGAAGTTCTGCAGGTAAAGCCTGGGCGCCTCGGCCATGATCTGCGCAAGCCGGGCCTGCGCGGCGGGGTTGAGCGTATATTGCCCTTCCTTCGCAAGCTTGAGGTAGATATCCGCCATTTCCTGGGGGCTGTAGTCGCCGAAATGGAGGATTTCGGTGAAGCGCGATTTCAGGCCCGGGTTGGATTCCAGGAATTCGGCCATCTTGGCCGGATAACCCGCGACGATCACGACAAGGCGGTCGCGGTTGTCTTCCATGAGTTTCAGGAGCGTCGTCACCGCCTCCGCGCCGTAGGAATTTCCGGTATGCGTCGTATGGCCCATCAATCCGTAGGCTTCGTCGATGAACAGCACACCGTCCAGCGCCTCGTTGACGCAGGAGACGACTTTCTGCGGCGTCTCGCCCACCCAGCGGCCGATGATTTGCGGCACGGACACTTCTACGAGATGACCGCTTTTCAGGTAGCCGATACGCCGAAGGATACGGCCGAAAAGGCGTGCTACGCTGGTTTTTCCCGTGCCGGGATTGCCGGTGAAGACCATGTGCACGGCCGCGTCCGAAACGGGGAGTCCCTGTTTTTCCCTCAGGCGCATATAGGCCACGCGGTCAGCCTGATCCATCACGGCTTTCTTTACATTGGTCAGGCCAATCAGCGCGTTCATCTCGGCAATGGGATCCTTGTAACTTCCCATGTCGACCTGCCCCGCGCCCGGCAATGCCTTTTTCGCGTCCTCGTTGTTGTCCTTGTCGGCGCGGCGCAGCCAGAGGATTCCGAGATCCTTGTCGCGGTGGAAGGGGCTTTCCTGGCTGGTCAGCAGGTTCATGCCCACCTGGTAGGCGGCGGCCGGGTCGCCCGTCCAGGCGGCCTGCAGCATGTCGAGCGCTGTGTTTTTCGCATCCAGGGGCTCTTCCTTGATAAGGGTCTTGGTCAGCTCCATCAGGGCTTCGTTGTCGTTCTCGAGCGCGCGCTTTCTTAAAATATCATCCATGGTCGGAGCTTGTCTTGGGCGCGGCAATCGTGCTTGCCGCCTGCGTCGCTTTCATTTTTTCCAGCGCCTTCATGATATCGTCCCGCGCGATGGTCATGAGCGCGTCGCGCGAGGGATCCTCAACCTGCGCGATCCGCGCCGCCATGAAGGTGATGGTGTCCTCGAACAGGTTGCGGACGAGGCGGCCGTTCGAAAAGTTCTTCGTGAAGGTTCGCTTGGCGTCGCCCATGATGAACAACAGCGCGTTGCGGGCCTCCGGGTTCAGGATATAGCTGCTGTCCTGCGCCATATGCACGTATATCCGCGTCATGTCGTCGGCGTCGTAGTCCCCGAAGGTGATGACTTCGGTAAAGCGCGAGCGCAGGCCGGGGTTGGAATCCATGAATTCCATCATTTCCTTCGGATACCCCGCCGCAATCACGACGAGGTCGTGGCGGAAGTCTTCCATGAACTTGACGAGGGTGGCGATCGCGCTCGAGCCATAGGAGACGTTGTCCGGGCTGTTGACCATGCTGTAGGCTTCGTCGATGAACAGGATTCCTCCCAAGGCTTCCTGTATCTTCCGGTGCACCTTGATCGGCGTCTCGCCGATGTACTGGCCGATAAGCTCGCCTTCGGATACCTCGACGACATGCCCGCGCGTCAGATAGCCGATCCTGTACAGAAGCCGTCCCAGGATGCGCGCCACGGTGGTCTTGCCGGTGCCGGGATTGCCGAGGAAAATCAGGTGCAGGGCGGGATGGGAAACGGGAAGCCCCGCCTTCTTGCGCTTTTCGAACAGCTCGGCGCGGTTGGCGATGTCGGTCATGGCCTTTTTGACGTCGTCGAGGCCGATCAGCGCGTTCAGTTCCTCGTATGGGTCGCGCTCGGTATCCGCCACGGCATGCACCTGCGTGGCGGCGCCCTTTTCGGGCTGCACGCCGCGGAAAAGATTCACCTGCTCCTGCCAGAGCAGGGAAATCCGCTCATCCTGCTTGAAGAAAGGATCGTTGGGCGCGGCGGTCCGCACCGCGACGGAATACATTTCGTCGACATAGCCGAGGCGGGCGGTCTCGATCAGCGCAAGCGCGGAAGCGCGCAGGTTTTTGTCGCTGCGGCGGACAAGAGGCCTTGTCAGCGCGCAAAGCGCCTTCAGGTTGCCGCGCTGCGCCCGGGCCATCAGGATGCTCCGGTTCGTGAACAGGAAATAGCTGCCGCCGACGAGGATGATGAAAGACGCGACAATGGCGGGGCCGTACATGCTGAGATAATAGCTTGCAAGGTACTGGTAACTCTCGATCTGGCCGTTGATGCTCTCCATGGGCGTCATGTCAGCTTCCCAGCCTCTTCAGGCCGTCCGCGAGGTCGGCTTTCAGGTCCTCGGCGTCCTCGAGCCCGATGTGCAGGCGCAGCGAAAAGCCGGTTTCATCCCACTTCTGCGCGGTGCGGATCGGCTTGGGCTGCTCGGGGAACAGCAGCGATTCAAACCCGCCCCAACTGAAGCCCATGCGGAAAATCTCCATGCCGTCCAGCATGTTCGCGATTTTCTCGCGGCGCGTCTCGTGCAGGATGATGCCGAAGGTGCCGGTCGAGCCGGTGTAATATTTCTTCCAGTTCTCGTGCCCGGGGCAGGAGGGGAAGGCGGGGTGCAGCAGGCGCTTGACCTGCGGCTGCTGCTGCAGCCAGGCGGCGATGTCGAGCGCGGATTTCTGGTGGTGGGGCAGGCGCACATGCAGCGTGCGCAAACCCCGCGTGCCGAGGTAAAGCTCCTCCGACCCGCCGCAAAGGCCCAGCATCAGCGCGGCGCGCTTGACAGGCTTCCAGGCTTCCTCGTTCGTCGAGACGACGCCCAGCATCACGTCGGAATGCCCGGCGATGTATTTGGTCGCCGCCATGACGGAAACGTCGATGCCAAGGTCGATCGGCCGGAAGAACAAGGGCGTGCCCCAGCTGTTGTCGATGGCGGTCTTGATGCCGGCATGCCGCGCGGCCTCGGTGATCGCGCCGATATCCTGGACCTCGAAGGTGAGCGACCCCGGCGCTTCCATGAAGACCAGCTTCGTGTTCGGCTGGAACAATTTGGCCACGTCGCCGCCGATCATCGGCGGGAAATATTCGACCTCGACGCCGAACTTGCGCAGGATTTCCTCGCAGGACTTCCTGCCGGGGCCGTAGCAGTTGTCGGTCAGCAGGATATGGTCGCCCTGCTTCGCGAAGGCGAGGAGCGCGACGAGGATGGCGGAAAGGCCCGAGCAGGTGGCGACGCTTTTATACGCGCCCTCGATCTTCGCGATCGCCTCCTCGAAGGCGGCCGAGGTCGGCGTGCCCGCGCGGCCGTAGGAAAACGGCACGTTGGGGACTTTCTCGAATTCCTCATAGGTGTTGAAGACGATGGTCGACATGCGGTGCGGCGGCACGTTGACGGCCCCGTGGTATTCGGCCGGCTTGGAGCCCGCATGGGTCAGAATGGTGTTCTGCTTCTTGATCACGGGTTGCCGCCTTTCGTCTTGGGCAGGGACGGGTCGCCGCCCCATTCCATCCAGGAGCCCCCGTAGATGGCCGCGTTTTGATTCCCCGTCTGGTAAAGCGCGAGCGCCACGACGCAGGCCGTCACGCCGCTGCCGCAGGAAACGACGATGGGCTTGGATGTACTCACGTGCCTGAGCGCGTTTTTCAGCTCGTCCTTCTTACGGAGCAGCCCTGTGGACGGCTCGATCAGGCTTGCATACGGCACGTTGAGGGAGCCCGGGATATGGCCGGGCTCGATCCCGGGGCGCGGTTCGGGCGCTTCGCCGCTGTAGCGCTTCGCGTCACGCGCGTCAACGACGGTGAAGGATTTTTTGTTCAGGTTGTCGAGGATATCCTTGCGCCGCCGGAAAAGCTCCGGCCGGAATTTCGCCCTGAAAACCCTGCGCGCCGGGGGCTCGCCGGAAACGGGCTGCAGCGGGTAATTTTTTTTAAGCCAGAAGGGAAGGCCGCCGTCCAGTATCTGCACCTTGTCGTGCCCGAATACGCGGAACATCCACCACGCCCGCGCCGCCGCCATCGCCATGCCGGCGCGGTCGTAGACGATGACGCGGTCATTGTTGCCGATGCCCAGTTCGCCCACCAGTTCCGCGAAGACTTCCGGAGAGGGGAGCGTATGCGGCTGGGTTGCATCGGGATCGGCGATTTCGTCGATATCGAAGTCTACCGCGTTGCCGATGCGCTCGCCCATCGTGGGAAGGCCATAGCTGGCATCCAGCAGCTTTACGCCCGGCTCGTCGAGTATCTTCCTCAGGTGTTCCGCTGAAATCAGGGCGCCGGTCATTTTTTCAGCCATTTCCTGCGCAGCCGGTCATGGTGGCGCGCGAACCAGTTCAGCATAAGCCCCGCGTTCACATTGGTGATTTCGCCGTCATCCAGCATCTCGACGACTTTCCGGAACGGCAGCAGGTGGGTCAGGATTTCCTCGCCCTCGTGTTCGTGGCCGTAGATGCCTGTTTTCGCCTTCGCGATGCGGCCCACGTACATGTGGAACTGCTCGGCCATGCAGCCGGGGCTGGAATAGGCATTGCCGATGAATTCAAGGTCGATAATCTCGCAGCCCGTTTCCTCCAGCACCTCGCGCGCGGCGGCCTCGTCGGGCGTTTCGCCCTCGTCGATCGCGCCGGCGGCGCATTCCAGCATATGCGGGTTTTCCTCGCCCGCCAGCATGGCGCCGAGGCGGAACTGCTGGTTCAGGACGATCTCGTCGGTTTCAGGGATGTAGGGAATGACGATGGCGATCCTCTTGCCGAAGAAAATCTCGCGCTCCATCTCCGGGCCCCAGCTGCCGTCCTTCAGGCTGCGCGGGCGAATTTTCAGCATTTCGAGCCGGTGGTACGCGTCGAACAGCGTTTCGCGGGAAAGTATCTTCGCGGGAGGGTTGCTGGCGGCTTTTTTCGGCTTCGTCATGTTTTTTCAATCGCCCCTTTTTGCAGGCGGCCTTTACCCATCAGTGAAATGGAACAAAATCCCGCAGTCTCAAGAGATTACGCCGCCATTATCGCGGGTGCAAGTTAGGGAAATATTTTACCTAATAGATTCTCCCGTCATCCCCGCGAAGGCGGGGATCCAGGGTCGCCAACGCGGCAGCGGGATATAATTACATATAGCGGTGGATGCCCGCCTTTGCGGGCATGACGAAGGCAGAGGGGGTATTAACCGCTTCCCAATCATTGAATGATATGGTGAAATTCCGGCGTCAAACATAAAGGCCTTAAAAACAAGATGACACTCCGACACGTATATTGCTTTGGCGACAGCATCGCCTACGGCGAATGGGACGAGCAGGGCGGCTGGGTCCAGCGCCTGCGCTCCTTCGCCGACCAGGCGTTTATTTCGGGCCGCGGCGACAAGACGCTGACCTATAACCTCGGCGTGCCGGGCGACACGGCCGAAGATATGCTGAAACGCATCGAGGGCGAAATGGCCGCGCGCTTCGACCCCGAGGTCGAAACGCTGATCATCTTCGCCGTCGGCATGAACGACGCGCATTACAACACGGCGGAAAAGAAATATTTCTGCGAGCCCCAGCAGTTCGAGGCGAATATGGGCCGCCTGCTCGGCATCGCGCGCAAATACACCAGGAAAATCGCGGTCGTCGGCCTGAACCCCATCGACCAGCGCAAGGTCGACCCGCTGCCCTGGAACGTGGAAAAAGCCTATCACTCCGACCGCGTGAAGCTGATGAATTCCGTGGTCGAAAAAATCGCGGGCGAGGAGAACCTGTTCTTCGCCGATATCTGGAAGAACTGGGTGCAGCTCGATTACCGCGCGCTGCTCTATGACGGCCTCCACCCCAACGCCAGCGGCCACCGCCGCATCGCCGAGCGCGTTAGCGCCTTCCTGACGACCACGCAGGATGTGAAGGCGGGGCATGCGTAAGAGGCTGTTGACAGCGCCTCGGCTGCTTATTCGTATTGGCAACAATGCTCTGTTCGTCAAAAACCTGCATACGGGGAACACCTTCGACGGACCCGCGGTGATTGTCGCTGCACGCGAAGGAAAATCGAGAAGGGTCATGGCTGTCGGGCATCAGGCTGCGTCGTGGACGATGGCCCCCCTGGAAAGCAACATTGTCAGGCTGGCGCCCTTCGACAGCCACCCGCGTGTGCTTGTCGACGATTTTGAAGCGGCAGGGAACTTGCTGCAGTATGCCGTCAGAAGTGTCACGGATAAAAGTTTTCTTTTGCCGCGCGCATTCATTCAAGTCACCAAGAATCTCGACGGCGGCGTCAGCGCCATCGAATACCGTGCGCTTCAGGAGATATGCTTGCAGGCGGGGATAGGCAAGGTAACATTTCTGGGGCAGGATGCGTTCGAAGGACTTTCGGGCGAAGAAGCAGAACAAAAATTATTGGAAATGTGAAATGAGTATGTATCCTTTCAAAGTTATCATCCTGACGGCAGTGTTCATTACCGCGCTTGGTTTGACGCCACCTGCCCGCGCCTCTTCCCCCGGCATGATCGAGGGGCCGCCGGGATGCGACTGGGAGGCGCAGGTCGTTTCCGCGGGCCTGGAGGGCGTCACGCTGAAGCTGGTGAAAATGCACGGCACCTGCATGATGGACTACGGCAATTGCGGCAAGGAAGGCGACACGGTGACGGCGCCGCCGGGCGACCAGGATGCCGCCGCCTATGCCCCCGGCGCGGCCGTGAATGTCTGGGTGACCGGACCTGAGGGCGCGGCCGGTTCCGCCTCCCTGACCGCGACGCTCAAGCACCCGGATTGCACGCGCACGCCGATTGTCCCACAGAATACGCCGGCTCCATAACATTGGAGGAAGAGGCTATTCTTTTTCTCGCCTTATGCGCTATAATTGGTACATAGCTGTATGCATATCCGGAGGTCCGCCATGAAAAAATATTTCAGAATTCTTCCCGCGCTGATGTGCGCTGCACTGCTCGCCGGCGCTTCGCTTCCGGCTCTTTCGGCTGAAAAGGTGCCTCCCATCGCCAGATTCATGCAGGACAGCGAAGAATGCAAGGAAGTCGCCCTGCGGCCAGACAGCGCCGGCTTGTCGCCGGCCAAGGAAGTGGTGACCTCCACCTATATCAACTGCATGACCACGCGCGGTTACACCGAGGACGATGTCCGGAACCGCACCCATGATTCCGCGATTGATTTCAACGCCAAGGCCCCTCCGCCGCCCTCCATGGCGCCGCCGGGGATTCCCGCCGCGCCGAAATAACCGCGCTTCACCATAACAGGTTACCAGATGCCCGCGCTGCAGCTTTGTGCAGCGCGGGCATCGGTATTTTTATGTCAAAAAATTCCTTTTTCGCGCAGGACACGCAGAATACGATGACGCTGCTCTTGAGCGCGGTTGCTGCAATTTCGCTGCTGGTCGGCGGCATCCGCATGGCCAAGGGGCGCGCGGATGAGGGACATCATGCTGCAGTTCAACATCGAGGCCGCCGTAGTCTGCATAATCGGCGGATTCCTCGGGATCTTGCTGGGTTTTGGAACCCCGGAAGTCATTTCCCTGTTCGATGTTTCTGTGATATTTTCTATATGGCCGCCTTTGCTGGCCTTCTGCTCGGCTGTTCTGACCGGGCTGGTCTTCGGCTTCCTTCCGGCGCGCAAGGCGGCGCGGCTGGATCCGGTCGTGGAGCTTTCCTCGGAGTAAAAATATGAAAAATCTTGCCTCCACCCTTGCCATCGTGGCCGTGCTTTCCGGATGCTCGCTCATCCCGGAATATTTAAAGCCCAATGTCGACATGCCGACCTTCTGGAAGGGCGGCAAGGTGGCCATGGAGCCCGCCACCATCAACGCCGACTGGTGGAAGAATTTCAACAACAAGGAACTGAACGCGCTGATGGACATGGCGCTCGCCAACAACAACGACCTGCGCGCGGCGCTGGCGCGCGTGCAGCAGGCGCGGGCGAGTGCGCGCATTGCGGGCGCCGAATTGTTCCCGACGCTGGACGCGACGGGGAACGCGGGCGGCACCTTGTCGCACCGCAAGGGGCGGGACTCGCGCTGGGATACCGACAACAGCGCCGGCCTTTCCGTCGGCTATGAGCTCGACCTCTTCGGCGGCAACCGCGCGGGCGTGAAGGCCGCGCGCGCGCGCCTCACGGGAAGCGTCTTTGACCATGACGCGCTGGCGCTTGTGCTCATGGGCGACGTGGCCAGGCAGTATTTCAGCCTCGTCAACCTGCGTGAGCGCGTGGCGATTGCGGAAAGCAACCTCGTCAACGAGCGCAACGTGATGAAGATCGTGCAGGCGCGCTTCGATGCGGGTTCGTCTTCCGCGCTCGACGTCTCCCGCCAGAAGGCGGAAGTCGCGACCAACGAGGCCGCGCTGGCGGCGCTCAAGAACCAGGCGTCGATCTCCGAAAACGCGCTCTCGGTTCTCCTCGGCCAGGCGCCGAAGAACTTCAAGCTGAAGACGAAACTCCTCAGCCAGATAAAGGCGCCGAAGGTGCCGCTCACGCAGCCCTCGGCGGTCGCGCAGCAGCGGCCTGACATCCGCAAGTCCGAGCAGGATCTCATCGCAGCGAATGCCGATATCGGCGTCGCGCGCGCGGCCTTGTTCCCCTCCATCAATCTTGGCGCCACGGCGCTCGCGGCCTTTAACCCCGCCGCGCAGTCGCTGGCGCTGGCGGCCTCGCTGGTCGGGCCCATCTTCCACGGGGGCGCGCTGCAGGGCGGCGTGCAGAAGGCGACCGCGCGCGAAATGGAACTGGCGGAAAATTACCGCAAGATCATCCTGACCTCGCTGCAGGAAGTCGAAAACGCGCTGTCGTCGGCCAAGGCCGCGCGCGCGCGCGAACAGTCGTTCAGCGTCGCGATGGCGGAATCGCGCAAGACATACAATTTGTCGCGTGATCTTTACCAGGCGGGCTCGGTAGATTACCAGACCATGCTCGACTCCCAGCGCACGCTGCTCTCCGCCGAAGACTCCCATGCCCAGTCCGAGCTGGAACTGCTCAACGCCATCGTTGACCTGTATAAAGCCCTCGGCGGCGGCTGGCATAACGGTCCCGCGAAACCTGCCGTCGTCAAGAAGGCGGCTGTTGAGAAATCCGTGACGGTCGTGGCGCCGGCGAAGACGGAAGTGAAGAAGAAGTAGAGCTGAATAAGTTTCTAGTCCGGCAAGTACCCTCACCCTCTCCCAAAGGAGAGGGTGAGGGTGAGGGTACTATCAAACTCTCAGCTATCGCTGCACGAAGTACCCCAACCTTCCCACGCCACCGGCGCGGGCCCCTTCCTCCCCCAAAGGGGAGGAGAGTTATCGCAACAACCTCTGCCATATCTTGTTGTAGTTCTTCACCACCCGCGGCGGGCAGTTGGTGGAGAGGGGGCCCTTGATGCCGTCCGGGATGTTGAATTCCGGCGCGTTGCGGAAGGAAGCGGGCAGCAGCGGTTTCGCGGCTTCGATCGAGGGCACCATGCCGGCATATTGCGCGTATTCGGCCATGTTTTCGGGCTTCATGATAAAGGCGATGAATTTTGCGGCGGATTCCACGTTCTTTGATGCCGCCGGGATTGCGAAATTGTCGACCCAGACTTCCACGCCCTCTTTCGGGTAGACGTATTTGAGCGCGGGGTTGTCCTTGCGCGCGCGGTAGACGTCGCCGCTCCAGGCCATCTGCATGGTCACTTCGTTGGATGCCAGGCGCTCCGAATATCCGTCAGCGCCATAGACCTTCACGAAGGGCTTTTGCTTTATCAGCATCGCCTGCAGCGTCTTCAAGGTGTCCGGCGTCGGGTCGCAGAAGTTTTTTCCGGCCGCGACGGAGACGATATTCATGACGGTCGAGATATCATCGAGCACGCCCAGCGTCTTTCCCTCGGCTTCCGGGCGCTCGAAGAACTGGCGCCAGCTCGTCACGTCTTCTTTCGTCAGCTTCGTGTTCACGGCGAGGGAGGTCGTGCCCCAGAACAGGGGCAACACATACTGGTAATCCACGTCATAACTTGGGTTCTTCACCGCGTCGCTCATCTTGGCGCCCAAGGGCCTCAGCTCGTCGGGCAGCGGGAGCAGCAGGTTTTCGGAAGCGAGCAGCGGCACATAATTGCCCGTCGGCGCCACGATGTCATAAGCGGCGCCGGACTGCAGCTTGGCCAGCAGGGTCTCCATGCTTGAATAAATGTCGGTCACGACCTGGATGCCGGTTTCTTTTTCGAACTTGTCGAACAGCGTCTTGTCGGCATAGGTGTCCCAGATATAAAGGTACAGCTTGCCGTCGTCGGCGCGGGCCGCGGGTATCAGGGCTATCGCAAGCAAAACCGTCATCCCGAGCGTAGCGAGGGATCTTTTCAGGCGCCGCAATACCGGAGGTGCTGATGGTCGCGAAGATTCCTCGCTGCGCTCGGAATGACATGTATATTGCATATCAATTCTTCCTTTGGTTGATCACAAACGAGGCAAAGACCATGAACATCGAAACGACCAGCAGCAGCGACGAGATGGCGTTAATTTCCGGCGTGATGCCCTTGCGCACCATGCTGTAGATATAGACGGGCAGGGTCATGGCGCCGGGCGGGGCGACGAGCTGGGTGATGATGAAATCGTCGATGGAGGTGATGAAGGCGAGCATCGCGCCCGAGACGACGCCGGGCAGCAGCAGCGGCAGCGTTACATAGCGCGCGGCCTGCCACGGGCCGGCGTAGAGGTCGGCCGCGGCCTCGGTCATCGCGGCGGGGATGGTTTCGATGCGCGCGCGGATGGGCGAATAGGCGAAGGGAATGCAAAAGACGGTATGGGCCAGCAGCACATTGCCAAGGCCCATTTTCAGCCCGATAGCCGCGAAGAAGGTCATGGAGGCAATCGCAATTACGATTTCGGGGATCAGCAGCGGCAGCGTCATCAGCGTATAGGTCGTCTGCTGAACGCGGTTGGGCACCTTGCCGGTGCGCATGGCCAGCGCCACCATCAGCGCGATGATCGTGGAGCATATCGTCGCGCCCGCGCCCACGATCAGCGAATTGATCGTCGCCCGGCGCAGGTCGGCGTTTTCCAGCGCTGAAGCATACCAGTGCGAGCTGAAGCCCTCCCAGACCGTTACGCGGTGCCCCGTGTTGAAGGAAAAGAAAACCACCACGGCAATCGGCGCATAAAGGAACGCCAGGCCCAGCCATGCGGCGGGCGCGATGCCGGGGAGTTTTGTTTCATTCGCCATGTTACAGCAACTCCTTCATGCCGCCGCGCCGCGCCATGATCATAAGGCCCAGAAGGACAATCGCCATCAGCGCGACGGAAGAAGCCGAGCCGAAGGGCCAGTTGCCCGCGGTGCCGAACTGCTGCTCGATCATCGTGCCGATCATCAGCGAATGCCCGCCGCCCAGCAGCACGGGGGCGAGGTAGGAACCGATGGCCGGGATAAAGACGAGGATGCTCCCCGCAAGGATGCCTGGCATGGCCAGCGGAATGGTGACTTTCAACAACGTCTGCGTGCGGTTTGCGTAAAGGTCGGCGGCGGCCTCGGTCAGGCGCCAGTCCATGCGCTCGAGGTTCGAATAGATCGGCAGCACCATAAAGGGCAGGTAGCTGTACAGCAGGCCGAGGCCGACGGCGAAATCGTTATACAGCAGCGGCAGGGAATCCGTGATGACGTGCAGTGATTTGAGCGTGTTGTTCGCGATGCCGTCGGTGCGCAAAATCAGAATCCAGGCATAGGTGCGGATGAGCAGGTTCGTCCAGAACGGGATGGTGACCAGCATGATCCACAGGTTGCGCTTTTCGGGCGGGCGCGTGGCCATGTGATAGGCCATCGGAAATCCGATCAGCAGGCAGGAGATCGTGCAGACACCCGCCAGCTTCAGCGAGCGCCAGAAGACGATCAGGTACTGAGGGTCGAATTCCAGCAAATTGTCGAAATCGCGGTCATAGAAAATCTGGATATAGGCTTCCACCGTCAGCGGCCACTCCACCCCGCCCGGGTAATGCTGCGTCATAAACGAATAGCCGACAATCAGCAGCAGCGGCAGCGCAAAAAACACGCCCATGATGACGAGGAAGGGGAGGAGGAGAAGGGCGGCGCGGGATTTCATGCCACATCCCTCAATGTCATTCCGAGCGCCGCGAGGGATCTTTTCAGGTGACACAATACCGGTATCGCCGGTGGCGGCGAAGATTCCTCGCTGCGCTCGGAATGACGTCTCAGGCCGCGCATCGGATAATCCTGTCGGGCGCGATGTCGAGGATGACGCGGTCGGTTACCTAGATCGGAAGAGC
>SCTB01000111.1 GCA_004297545.1 Alphaproteobacteria bacterium | reverse complement strand
CCATTGCTTCTAACCCATATGCAGGGCATTCAAATCGACTTTTAAGCAAACTGTTCCATACCTTCAAAGTTACTTCACCCGTGTCCGCTATACTGGAATTGTTCTGGTAAATATTTTGGGGGCGATTCATGTCGGTGCCGTATTACGTGACAGATCTTGAGAGCGGCTCGGTATGGAGCAACAACGGCACGGGCGTCACGCTCACCTACAAATTCTGGACGGCGCTGCCCAGCTACTATTCATCTGCAGACCAGGAGACGCAGAATTTCCAGCCTTTCACGGCCGCGATGCAGGCGGCGGTGCATGACATCCTCGGCCAGATCAGTACGTTTGCAAATATCACGTTCAGCGAGGTCGCGCTCGACAGCGCGACCAAAATCGGCTTCGGGCAGGCGACACTCGATCCTAACGCGGAAGCATGGGCCTATTATCCCGGCAGCGGCGGCTATGCCGGCGACGTCTGGACCAACACGATGTATTTCGATCCGCAGAATGTGCAGAAGGGCACCTACGAATTCGAGACGCTGCTGCACGAGATCGGCCATGCGCTCGGCCTCAAGCATTCATTCGAAGGCCCCAACGCTCTTCCCGCCGCGGAAGACAATTCGCGCTATACGGTCATGACCTACACTCACACGCTCAATTCTGAAAGCTACATGATGTATGACATTGCGGCGCTGCAGGCGCTGTACGGCGCGAACATGACCTATGCGACTGGCAACAACAACTATGCGTTGCAGTCCGGCCGTGCCTATACGATCTGGGACGCGGGCGGCACGGATGCGCTTGACGGTTCGGCTCTGTCGTCGGCTCTGACGCTGAACCTGAACGCCGGAAGCTTCAGCTCCGTGGGCATGACGGATAACATCGCGATTGCCTTCAACGTGACGATCGAAAACGCGTTCGGCGGCGCGGGCAATGACACCATCCTCGATAACGCGGCCAGCAATTTCATCCAGGGCAATGGCGGTAACGATAAAATATACGATGGCGCGGGCAACGATACCATCGATGGCGGCGCCGGCACCGATACCATCGTCTATGCTGCGAACAGCAGCGCCTTTACTTTCGACTTCACGGATCCGGTCGCCATCATCGCAACGTCAGTATTTGGTACGGATACGCTGGAGAACCTCGAAAGCTTCACCTTCAGCGACGGTACGTTTACGCTCGCGCAGTTGCAGGCGGCAGCCGGCGGAAGCGGGGGTACAGGAGGGACTGGTGGAACAGGTGGAACAGGTGGTTCAGGCGACCTCTTGCTCGATGGCACGGCGGGTAACGATGTACTGACCGGCGGCGCCGGAAACGACACGCTGAACGGCAACGGCGGCAATGATATGCTCAATGGCCTGGATGGCGACGATGTTCTGGATGGCGGCGCCGGTGCGGATAACATGACCGGCGGTTTGGGCGATGACACTTATTATGTCGATAACTCCAACGACCGGATGTATGAGACGGGCGGCTTTGATACGGTTCACAGCACGATATCGCTGACGCTGGCGTTCGGTCTTGAAGACGTTATTCTGGAGGGCGCGGCGTACAAGGGCGCGGGCAACAGCCTTGCGAACAGCCTGACCGGCAACGACTACAACAACGTGCTGCAGGGCAATGGCGGCAACGACATTCTGGACGGCGGCGCTGGTTATGATGTGCTGACCGGCGGAAAAGGCGCCGATACCTTCGTGTTTCATGCTGACATCGCTTACACGAATCCGGATAAAATCTCTGATTTCAGGTATTCGCAGGGCGATGCGCTGGATATCAGCGACCTTCTGACGGGTTTTGACCCGCTGGCCGATGCGCTGACAGACTTCGTCCAGATCGCGATGGTAGGCCGGAACAGCGTCCTCAGCGTCGACCAGGACGGGGCCGGGACATCCTTTGGTTTTGCGCAGGTCGCAACCCTGAGCGGCGTGACCGGCCTGACGGACGAAGATGCCTTGGCGGCCATTGGCGGCCTGATCATTTCCTGACCTACATTCTGTATCACCCGTTCATCAAATCTGCCATAGATTCCAAAGTCTTTTCAGGGGCGTCGGTTATACTGGCGCTTTTCCGAAAAAAGGAGTATTAATTCTTCCGGCGAAGTCATCGGAGGGATAAGGCTATGGCGAACATCAATAAGCAAAAAACGGCCCTGTTTCAGGACGACGATCAGAATCTTGCCTGGGCGGGCGACTTCGCCAGCGCCGGCATCGAAGCGATGATCAAGGGCGTGCCCTCCGACCCGAGCGTCGGATCGCAGTGGTACCTGACCGGCACCTGGGGCCTTCATGCGAACCTGGTCTGGCCTGATTACACCGGCGCCGGCATCAAGCTGGCGGACCTCGACGATGGATTCCAGTACACGCATCCGGATCTCGCCCCCAACTACGACACGAATCTCGACCGGGACTTCGCGAGCAACGACCTCGATGCTGTCGCCGGCGCGAAGGACAACCACGGTACGGCCGTCATGGGCGTCATGATTGCAGACGACAACGGCGCCGGCACGGTCGGCGTCGCTTTTGACGCGACTGGCGTCGGCATCCGCATGGGCTTCGGCGCGGGACACGGCACGGACGAGCCCTTGGCTGGGTTTCAATACGCGCTGACGGCCAACGTCGACGTGATGAACAACAGCTGGGGTTATACCTCGCCTTTCTCCGACAACTTCGCCAGCGCCACCTTTTCTCCCTTCGCCACCGCCCTGAAGAACCTGGCGGATCTGGGCCGCGGCGGGCTCGGCGCGAATGTCGTTTTCGCGGCAGGCAATTCCGGCGATTCCGGCGATAACGTCAACTATCACAACTTCCAGAATTCCCCCTACGTCATTTCCGTGGCGGCCATCGATTCCGCCGGCCATGTCGCCTATTTCAGCAACCCGGGCGCAGCCCTGCTGGTATCGGCGGGGGGCGTGGACGATTTGACGACCGACAAGACCGGCACCGGCGGTTATGCCATGGGGAACTACGCGACTGTGAGCGGCACCTCATTCGCGGCGCCCACGGTCAGCGGCCTTATCGGCCTGATGCTGGAAGCCAACCCCAGCCTCGGCTGGCGCGACGTGCAGGAAATTCTGGCCTATTCGGCGCAGCACAATGATCCCACCAGCGCCGGCTGGCAGTACAACGGCGCGACGAACTGGAACGGCGGCGGGTTGCATTTCAGCCACGACTACGGCTTCGGCGCGGCGGATGCCTTCACCGCCATCCGCCTGGCGGAAACCTGGAACCAGCAGCAGACCTCGGCCAACATGGCCACTTTCACGACCGCGACGGCGACGCCCGCGCTGGCTGTTCCGGACCTCTCGACCGTGACGATGACGATGAACGTCGCGCAGGATGTCACCATCGAGCACGTTCAGATCAGCCTTAACCTCTCCCATACCTGGGCGGGCGACCTTGTCGTGACGCTCATCAGCCCCGACGGAACGGAAAGCGTTCTTGTCGACCGCCCCGGCAGCAACTCCGCGGGCGATTACAGCGGCGGCATCAATTTCGTGATGGAAACGAACGCGAGCTGGGGCGAAAGCAGCGCCGGCACCTGGACACTGGAAATACAGGATATGGCCTCGGGCGACGTGGGCACCCTGAACAGCTGGAGCATGACATTCCTCGGCAATGCGCCCTCGACGGATGATCTTTACGTCTATACGAACGATTTTGCGTCCTTTGCGGGCGCGGACCTGGCGTCGCGCAGCGTCATCAGCGATGCGGACGGCGGCGTGGATACGCTCAATCTTGCGGCCGTCACCATCGGCAGCGCGATCGACTTGTCGGCAGGCACGGGCGCCATCGCCGGCCTGGCCGTCACGATTGCTGGCATTGAAAAGGTTTACACGGGCGACGGCAACGATACCGTCACCGGAAACACCGCCGACAACGGCATTTACACCGGGCGCGGCAACGACGCCGTGACGGGCAGCGACGGCAACGACGTGCTGAACGGCGGGGCGGGGACCGACCTGCTCAGCTATCTCGAAAACATCGCCAGCTTTACATTTGAGTTCATTAGCGCCACCGTCCTGAATATCACGCATGCGGTCGGCGCGGCATGGACGGACGCAGTCAGCAATTTCGAAAACTTCTCCTTTACCGACGGGTTGTTCTCCTTCGCGCAGCTGCAGGAACTGGCCGGCGGCGGTGGGGGCGGTGGATCCGGCGGCGGGGGTTCTGATCCGCTCGTCCAGAACGGCGGCTCCGGCGCCGACGTGCTGACGGGGACCGCGGGCAACGATACGCTCAGCGGCAATGACGGCAACGACACGCTGTCGGGCCTTGCGGGCGACGATATCCTCAACGGAGGAGCCGGTCTCGACAATATGTCGGGCGGCGACGGTAACGATACCTATTACGTCGATAACATCGGCGATGTCCTGGCTGATTCCTCCGGTGCCGACACCGTCCACAGCACTATTTCCTTCACGCTCGGCACGGGCTTGGAAAACCTGATCCTTGACGGCGGCGCGGCGATCAACGGTACGGGCAACGGGCTTGCCAACGTCCTTACCGGCAACGCCGGCGCCAATATCCTGCAGGGCGGCTCGGGGAACGATATCCTTGACGGCGGCGCGGGCGCGGACAGGCTGACCGGCGGCCAGAACGCCGATACCTTTGTCTTCCACACGGCGACGGCTTTCACCAATCCCGACACGGTTACCGACTTCAAGACCTCGCAGGGGGACAAGCTGGATATCCATGAACTCTTAAGCGCCTATGACCCGGTGACGGAATTGCTGACGGATTTCGTGCAGATCACCAGCAGCAAAAACAACAGCATCGTCAGCGTGGACCTCGACGGCGCCGGAACGGCCTATGGCTTCGCGCAGATTGCGACGCTCACGGGCGCTACCGGTCTCACGGACGAGAACGCCCTGGTGACCGCCGGCAACCTGATCGTAACGGGATAACGTCTGCTAACTGATTGAATTTCCTCGACCCCTTGCAAGAACGCAAGGAGTGCGCTAGGCTTGGGTTATCTGACAAATAACTGGAGAAACCCGCACCATGAATTATCTCGTCCTGCTCCGCCACGGCGAAAGCGAGTGGAACAAGGAAAACAAGTTCACCGGATTTACGGACGTAGATTTGAGTCCGGCAGGAATTGAAGAAGCAAAAACAGCCGGGCGCGCTATCAAGGACAAAAATATCAAATTCGACGCGGTATTCACCTCCACGCTCAAGCGCGCCTACAACACGGCGTCGCTCGCCCTGAAAGAGGCGGGGCAGGATATCGAGCTCATCAAGCACGACGACCTGCGCGAGCGCGACTACGGCGACCTCACCGGCCTCAACAAGGACGAGATGCGCAAGAAATTCGGCGAGGAGCAGGTGCATATCTGGCGCCGCTCCTACGACGTGCCGCCGCCCAACGGCGAAAGCCTGAAAGACGTCGTCGACCGCGTGCGCCCCTACTTCAACAAGCACATCAAGCCTCTGCTGGATGCCGGCAAGAACGTGCTGGTCGCCTGCCACGGCAATACCAACCGCGCGCTGCTCATTATCCTCGAGGAAAACACGCCGGAGAATATCAACAGCGCCGAAATCCCGACGGGCGTGCCGCTGGTCTTCGAGATGGACAAGGGCGCGAAGAAAAAGAATTACTTCCTGAAAAAGGCGGCGAATGGGTAAAAAAGGCACTCTCGTCCTTTTCCGCCACGGTGAAACAGATCATAACGCGAAGCATTTGATGACGGGCTGGCTCGATGTGCCGCTCAACGCCGAAGGCGTGGCGCAGGCAAGGGAAGCGGGCCGGGCCGTCAGCATGTTTCATTTCGACAAGGTGTATTGCTCGACACTCTCCCGCACGTTCAATACGGCCGCGCTGGCGCTGGAAGCGGCGGGGAGCCAGGGACATCTGCGCCTGAAAGACAAGTGGAATATCGAGGCGCGCGATGAGCTCAAGGGCGCCAATATGGGCGCATTCACGGGCCGCAACTTCAAGACCGACCCGGAAATCCTGAACTTCGGCCGCCGCTATGACCGCAGGCTGCCGGGCGGGGAGAGCGACAAGGATATCGCGGACCGGGTGCAGAAATTTTTCGACGCCGAAATATTACCGCGCCTGAAAAGCGGAGAAACGGTCTTGGTCTCCACCCATTCCGGCACCATGCGCGCCTTCGACGTCGTGCTCGGCTTCGTCCCACCGCCCGACCCCGCCGACGACCAGTGGACCGACAAGACCCGCATCGACAACGCGTTGCCGGTGGTGGCGGAGTATGAGGATGGGAAGCTTAAGCGGCATTACAGCCTTGAGCGTCCGAAGATGGCTGCTGTACGCGGGCTAAAGGCCGCGTAAACGGCTGCGGGCTGCAAGTGTTTTTCGCCCCTGCAGCCCGCAAGCATTATCTCAATTCTGTTATCAGTAACGGCGGCGGTATTCGTCTTTGTAGATGCCGCCCGGCTGGTGTGTGATGGTGCCGCCGCGCACGGTGCCGCCGGATTCGCGCATGATGGCCTGCTGCAACATGCAGTCCCTGTTCAGGTCGTCGACATTGCCGTTCTGGGCGTTCTTGCCGACCACGCCGCCGGCGACAGCGCCGCCGATGGCGCCTGCCGCTGTTGCGACCGGGTTCTTGGTGATGGCGTTCGTCACAAGGCCGCCGACAGCGCCGCCGGCGATGACGCCGACGCCGGTGTTGCCGTTGCCTTCCAGGGCTTGCTGCAATGCGCCGCAGGCGTCATAGTTGATGGGCGATGCGCCCGTTGTGCGGTAAAACTCGACGCCCTGCTGGATGTAGGAGACGTTCTGCGGGGTAAACTGCACCCGGGGCGCATGAACCGCGCAACCCGTTGTAGCGATGGCTGCAAAAGCCAGAACCAGCGTTGCCGGACGTGCCAGCTTGTTAAACAGATTTTTCATTTTACACACCCTCTGTAGCTTTATGAATTGTTCAGGGTTTATATCATATTGTCATAATCTAGCGCAAGGGTTATCATTCATTTTTATTCAAGCCATTGTTTTATCAGTATTAATTTAGATTAATTCTACGTCTCCAAGCTGGTGAACCGGGCAAAAAGAAGGGAGGCCGAATCTCCAGCCCCCGGATTGCATAAAAACATGGTTTGGGATATTCCTTCAGCCATCGAAAACCCGACTGTGAGGCCTGTCATGTTCGGCTGGATAAAGAAGCTTTTCAACCGCTCTTCCAAAAAGGTTCAGGAGATCGTGAAGCCTGAGCCCATTAGCCTGTGCGAGCAGAACCTGAAGAGCTGGGGCGTCGAGTATTACAAGCAGAAGGACGGGCTGCTGGTGGTGCCGGGCAACCTGAATATTTCCAACCGCGACCTGACCGAATTGCCCGATTTCAGCGCCGTCGTCGTCAAAGGAAACTTTTCCTGCCTGCACAACCACCTGACCTCGCTGAAGGGCGCGCCCCGGATGTTCGACTCGCTGGTCAGTGACTTCGGTGTGTTCTGGCAGGGGAAAATCCCCGAGCACTTACGCCAGCCGCCGCTGAAACCGGCGTCCGGTTCATTCGAGCTTTAATTTTTTTAAGGAGAAAACACGATGCCCTTTTTCAGCAAGGAAGAGCGCGAACAGGTGAAACGGTTTCTGTCCGACGTGATGACGGACAAGGACCTGAAAAGCCAGTTCAACAGCGCCCAGAAGCGCCAGAAGGAAGTCCAGAGCGACTATACCGACGCCATGCTGCGCCAGTACATGGGCATCCTGCAGGAAATCACCGACGAGCGCGCCAATCGCCAGCCGCCGAAACCCGACGCGCAGGGACCGGACCTCGCGGCGCTGAAGAAGAAGTATCTCGGGCCGAAGAAGAAGTAATAGCCATGTGGAAATTTTTAGCCGTGCTGGCAGCGCTCTGCCTGCTTTCCGGCCCGGCATTTGCGGCCGAGGAGGGCGTAAAACCGCCGCCCGCCGCCGCGGAAAAAGTTCTGGCCGAAGTCCCCCTTGATCAGGAGATGCTGGACGACAGGGCCGTGGCGGACTGGGTAAAAGGTGCGGCGGCAGATATCATGACCTTTGACCACAAAAACCATGCGGAGCACTTCGATGCTGCGAAGAAGTATTTCACCAGCGTCGGTTGGGAAACTTTTGATGCCGCCCTGAAGCGTTCAAGGGTGGTGGATGCTGTTACCTCCCAGAGTCAGACGGTGACCGCCGAGGCTTCGGGAGAGCCGGTAATTGTGCAAGAGGGGGCCCTGGGCGGAAAATACCGCTGGATCGTCCAGATGCCGCTTGTCGTGACATACAAGGCGCCCGAAAACAAACGCGTTGATAAATTGCAGCTCAATCTCGTTCTCGAGCGTGTCTCCCTGGCGGGCAGCCCCGATGGCATCGGCATCGCGCAGTGGATTGCGCAATAGCGCAAATCCCGGGCTTAAGGATCCAGCCAGTTGCGCTTGCGGTCGGGGAAGTGGAAGTCGCCGTCCGGCGTATAGCCGGTTTCGGGAATATAGTCGCCATCCTGCGTCTGCCTGACCTTCACCGTCGCGCGTTTTCCGCTGTTCGTGTTATAGCTGACAGAAAGCGGCGCGCGGTCGCCGTCGTAATTGTATCCGCTGTATTCGACGGTCGCGTCTTCGGGCAGCTGCTTTTTATCGATATCCACGCTCATGTCTTAAGGCCCTTTCAGGATTTTATCGCGCATCGGCTGCCTGATAAGCCGGTAAAGCTTCGGCTTCATCTTCATCTTTTCCTCGGCCGCGTATTGCAGCGCGTCGTTCCAGGCGGTGTATTTCTTGACGAAGGCTTCCGCTTTTGAAGGATCGCCGTCCAGCTGGAGCTGGATGACTTCGGTCAGCATCTGGCGCGCCACATCGGCCATTTTCTCCGGCACGATCGAGAGCTTGCCGCCTTTTTCGAACTGGATGGCGCCTTTTTCGCGGAAATAATTCATCTGCATGATGGAGCGCGAGCGGTGCGCCTCATCGTCGGAGGGCTGCTTGGCCGGCAGCTCGTCCGCGGCCCAGGTCAGGAATATTTTGTTGGCTTCTTCCTGCGTGAACTTGCCGATATCGACGAAGTACTGCGTCAGCACGATGGAGCCGACGTCGGCCTTGTTCTCCTCCAGCATGCTGCCCCATTTGCCGAGAGCGGCGCTCTTGTCGCGGCCGTCCTTCGAGGTGCGGGGGCCGAGCGAGTGGACAAGCTCGTGCCCGATGGTGAAGAGGAAATCGGCGTTCCTGTCATAGAATTTATGCTGCGCAGGATCGACCAGCGCATCGAGGAACCTCTGCTGCATCGCCGGGTCGCCGCCCTGGCGTACCTGGCGGTGGAAGACGAGGCGGCTGCCTTCCTTCAGCTCGACGGCCAGCTTGTCGTCGTTCGGCAGGTTCTGCGCCACGGTGATGCCGCCGCGCACCGCCGCATAATCGCCGGTGAAGGCGACGAGGTCGACGTCGGCGAATGTCATCTTGTCGCCCTTGCCGCCGCTCTGGCTCGCGTATTGTTCCTTCAGCGGCATTTCTTTTGCAAAATTCTCCATATGCTTGCGGTAATCCGCGATTTCGGCGTAGGATTCCTTGTTCACGATGCCCACGCGCACGCCGATGGCGTCTTTCGCCTTGGCCTTGATGCCGTTTTCTTCCAGCACCTTCTTCACGCGCGGGTCGGCGGCGGCATCCGCGCTCATGCGGTCTTCATAGTTTTCGCGGCCGATGGTGAATTCAAGGGGGGAATCTTCGAGATTGCCGATCCAGAGCTTGTCGGCGGTATAGCCCGTTTCCGGGTCGCTGTCGTTGACCAGCTGCGCCGCCTGCCAGCGCAGGTATTCGGCGAGGCCCTTGTGGTCCGTTTCCTTCGCGGCCAGCAGCAGTTCGCGCGCGGCGCCCTGCATTTCGTCGCGGAAGGCCTGTGAATAGGGAACGGCGATCAGCCTGTCGCCGTCGCGCTGCACGATGGTGTTGTTGCTGAAGATCGCCGAGGCCATTTCGGGATGCGCGACGATATAATCCGCGAGTTCCTTCTTGGTCAGGTCCTGCGGGTAATAGCCCTTGCCGGGCTGCAGTTTCTTGTCGGAGAAGATGCCAAGCGGCTTCGTCTTCTTCGAATACATATCGCTGCCTTCGAGGCCGTTATGGATGGTGAAGAGCGTCAGCGCCTGTTCGGCCAGCTTGTTGCCCTTGGCGGCTGCCTTGGTCAGTTTTTTGCGGGCGCGGATGTTGTCGGGATGGTCCTGTTTCAGGAAGGCCTGGTCCAGAAAAGCCGCCGCCTTCACGAGATGCGCCAGCGCGCGCTGGTTGGCGGGGGAGAGGTTATTAAACGCCTCATCGGGAACGCTGAAGTCCATCTCGCGGGTTTTGTTGGCGATGATGTCGTTCAGCTTGCGGGGGCTGATGCCGATGGTGAATTCGCCGTGCTTGCCGATGGCTTTCTTGAAGTGCTTGTTGGCGTGCTCGCTCAACTGCTTTTTGTGTTCTTTGCTCACGTTTTCTGCGCTCCGGTCTGGAAGGGACGTCCGTTGAAAAAACCGGGGAAACTTTAACATTGTAATATTATTATGTCAAAGATAATTTTTTCATAACTAAAGAACCTTTGGGCTATAAATTAACGAACTGAGCGGGTTAGGCGCAGCAATTCTTAATTAAGTCCATGATAAAATAGAATTACCTCAGAGACAGGGGGCGGGCATGGGTGGATGGCTGAAACTGTTTGCGATTCTGCTGATGATCGGCACGGCCGGCTATCGGTATTACCATCATGGCAGTTTCAGCGCGCCTGCAAGCGCCTCGACCTCGGCTACGGCGACGCAGACAGCGCAAGTCGCTGCGCCAGCGCCGGCAGCAGCCAGCCCCAAGTCGCCGGATAACGAATATCTGACGAACTATATGACGACGATCCAGAGATCCGACCGCGCCTATCCCTATGGAACCACGGTCAGAAACGTCTCTCTCCCCAGCGGCCGGGCGGCGCAGGTGACCATCAGCAAGACCAAGACCGGCTATTGCCCCATCCGCAAGCAAGACACCTATTCGGTGAGCATCAGCGTGACGACCCACTAAAACCAATCCCGCTTGCCGCGACCTTATGAAAAGGCTAGACTCGAAGCCACATAAGGAACACATATGGCTGACCCCGCCCGAACCGAACCCGCGCCCGCGCGCGGCACGCTTGTCATCTGCCGCCACGGGCAGACGGATTATAACGTCCAGCACCTCATGACCGGCAGGCGCGATATTCCGCTCAACGCGGACGGCGAGGCGCAGGCGAAAGAGGCGGGGCAGATCATCAGCGTGTTTCATTTCGACAAGGCTTACAGCTCGACCTTGAGCCGCGCGTTCAATACGGCGGCGGCGGCGCTGGAGTCATCCGGCACCAACAATCACCTGAAAAAAGAAGACGGCAGCTGGGACGTGGAGAAGCGCAGGGAAATCGTCGAGCTCGATACCGGCGATTTCACCGGCCGCAACCACAAGACCGATCCTGAAATTATCGCCTTCGAACGCCATTACGAAAGGCCGCTGCCGGGCGGCGAGAGCGATGCGCAGGTCGTCGAGCGCGTGCGGAAATTCTACGAAGACGAAATCCTCCCCCGCATGGCGAAGGGTGAAACCGTGCTGGTCGTCTCGCATTCCGGCATCATGCGCGCTTTCGACATCGTGTTGGGCTTCCGCGAGCCGCCGGAAGGCGGAAAGGGCCAGTGGACGCACAAGACGCGCGTGCCCAACGCGACGCCGACCGTCGTGGAATATCAAGACGGCGTGATGGTCAATCATTACCAGCTCGACAATCACAAGGTCCCGCCTGCCGTCGCGCCGCCTCCTGCCAACCAGAACGCCGTGCGGAAGCGCAACGTCTTCAGGCCGCCATCGCAGGGTTGAGGACTGCAGCCGATGGAAAATCCCGGCAACAATCCCAGGCCCCTGCGCCTCGAACGATATTGGCGGGTGTTTCTTTATGTCGCCGTCATCGGCGTGTCGGAGAAATACTGGGTTGACCATACCGACTACGGCTGGGACTTTCTTTTCCTCGCATGGATGGGCGTCACGGCGCTGGGGGCCGGGCTCTACATTGCGGGCCCGCGGCGGGCCTTGAGCGCGATCCAGCTCCACATCGTGATCATGCTCTCGGTCGTGCTGTTCCTCTGGGCCTATATGTCGGATATTTACGGGGCGCGGCATTCTGGCTTGCCGGTGACGATGTTCGGCATTGCTTTTACGGGCATCGCGGGATTGATCGTCTGCCTTGCGCTGGGGCGGCCGCCCGGCACGGCAGCGCCGGCAGACGCGTCCGCAAAATCCGCAACCAGCGTCGCTTTCACCGTCACGCAGGCCGCGCTGTTCGCCCTGCTGGTTTTCGGCCTCACGGCGTTTGTGAGGACCGGATGGGACTTCCTGCCGCGCAGCCTTGGCTATGCATGCATCGGCATCATCGGCGCGATCGAGCTTGCCGCGATCAGCTGGGCATGGTGGAGTCTCTGGCGCGGCGGAGACACGCTGCGCAAGGGCCTCGCGCTTCTGTTCGCCGTGCCGCTGCTGTGCCAGATCGGCGGCTATGTCGCGGTGCAGACCATGGATGCCGACAAGGAGCGGGCGGTCGCGTCCGGTTCCGCCGCCGCGCGGCAGGATGCGCAAATCACGTCCTACAGCGAAAACCCGATACATCTGCCCGGCTTCGACGGGCCTGTGGGGCTTGAAATCTCAGTCGGGCTGAAAATCACCGCGCCCGGTTCGGGCATGCTGCAGCAGCCCGTGTTTTTTCATCTGCCGCATGGAATGGTGTTGACCGGAAAGACGAATTACTGCTGCGGCGGTTTCGTCAACGCTGTGCTGGCGGACGGCAGCCGCGATGTATTCCCCTCGACGCATGTTGTCGACCCGAAAGCGGGGCCCGACGGCGCGCCCTTCGAGGACGAACTCGGGCCGCTGGCGCAGCCGTGGAAAGGCGAGGGCGCTGAGCAGACGCATGAATACAGTTTGTTTCCGCCCGATGTGACTTCGGTGGGATTAAATCCGCCCACCGTCTGCATGCCGAAATCGTCGTGGCGCGGAAGGCTGGTTTTTTCCGATCTGAACGTGCACTGGTGGATGGAGCGCCGCGACGTGAATGAACCGGGAACGCTGAACGCATCGACCGGACTTATCCGGAAACCGGGCGGCGATATCGGACCCGTGCTGCGTGACTATATCGTCGGCCACAGCTCCGCCATGAATGACGCGGAGCAGTGGAAAAAACTCATCACCGCCGTCACGCCCGAAACGCTCGACAAGGCGGGTTACAAGGAATGTGACTCCGCCAATATCATCATCCGCTGTTTTTGCAGGGAGAAAAAGTAACATGGCAAAAGGCACGCTCATCCTGCTGCGCCACGGGCAGACGACCTATAACGAACAGCAGCTGATGTGCGGGCAGCACGACGCGCCGCTCACGAAACTGGGCGAAGACCAGGCGCGCGTGGCGGGCGAGTTGCTGGCCGCGTTTACCTTCGACAAAATTTATTCCTCCAGCCTCAGCCGCGCCTTCAACACGGCTGCGCTAGCGCTGCACCCTGCAAAGCCGGACATCGAGAAGCGCGACGAGCTGCGCGAGATGGACGCGGGCGACTTTTCCGGCCGCAGCCTGACCGACCCCGAGATCATCGCCTTCCCGCGCGACGGCAGTTTCGCGCTGCCGGGCGGGGAGAGCGAGCGGCAGTTCGTCAGGCGCGTGCGAAAGTTCTATGAGAGCGAAATCCTCCCGCGCATGGAACGCGGCGAAACCGTGCTGATCGTGTCCCACGCGGGCACCATGCACGCGCTGGGCGCCATCATGAACGCGGAAGACACGCTGAAGAAAAGCATCTGGCAGGGCAAACGCCTGCCCAACACCGCCATCATCGAGGCCAGCTACGACGGCGGCAAACTCACCTCCCAGCGCCTTCTCACCCCGCCCGAACCGCCGAAGAACCCCCCATTGCGCCCGGCGATATAGCGCGCTTAAACATGCGCGGAACGCGCGAAAACCCTTGTAAAATGTATGTTTGAAGCATGCCGGAAGCGCATATCAGGCGCCATCTCCGCACACACTCAGCGCATAACAAGCGTGTAACAAGCGGTCTTTGAGCGGTCACGAAACGCTGCATTTCGACAGACGCGGTTTTTTTGGGAGGTAAGAAGGGGTATTTATTTACATAATCCATAGTTGAAGGGGGGGGCGGAGGGGCGTTTCAATTTGGGAAAGGGCGGGGGGCGAGTTAGGTTATCGTGTCCCTTGGGGCTCTGCACTGGCTTGAGCACTATCAGGAGAGAGCAATGCATTGGCGTAAGCAGTGGGAAGTTTTGGCGGCTATCTATAAGCTGAGGGAAGAGCGTATTGTTTTGAAGGGCAATGCCGTATGACGCCTTTAGAGAGCCCTTGGGGACGCCAGACCCATGAAGTTCTGGCGGGATTAGATGTAAATTCCGACACCGGACTGCCTTTAGCGGAAGTAGAGATACGGCATAAAAAGTTTGGCCGAAATCTTCTGAAGGCGCAGAAAAAGGTTTCCGCCCTTCAGAGGTTCTTATCCCAATTAAAAAGCCCGGTAGTGATTACTCTATTGGTGGCTACCCTGATTTCTGCCCTTCTTGGGGATGCAACTGACGCAATTGCCATAGCGGCGGTTGTCGTTATCAACGCCGCTATAGGCTATTTTCAGGAGTCTAAGGCAGAAGCCGCAGTTGAAGCCCTCAAGAAACTTTCCGCTCCGAGAGCGAGAGTTTTGCGGAGTGGAAACATTACAGAGATTGCGGCGTCGGATATTTGTATCGGTGATATTCTCGTTCTTGAAGCGGGCGATTATGTGGCGGCTGATAGCCGCATCATTCATTCCAGTCAGCTTTCAGTGGATGAAGCCATCCTGACCGGCGAGTCCCTGCCTGTTGAGAAGAAGGCGAGCGCGGTCTCTGCGAACGCATCACTGGCAGAGCGGCGAAACATGCTTTTCGCCAGCACAGCCGTCGCGACGGGTTCCGCCAGAGCGGTCGTCACCGCAATCGGGATGCAAAGCGAAATCGGACGCATTGCCGGAATGCTGGAAGCGGACGTCAAATCCACAACTCCCTTACAGGAGCGCCTGTCGCAAGTCAGCAACAAGCTGCTGATCTTCTGTGCCGTCGTTGTCGTTGCGGTCGGCGTCCTTGGCCTGATACACGGGGAACAATGGCTTGATGTTCTCATGATCGCCATAAGCCTAGCGGTAGCTGCCATCCCGGAAGGCTTGCCAACAGTGGTTACGCTGGCGCTGGCGCTCGCCATTCGTCGCATGACCAAGCGGAATGTGATCGTCAGGCACCTGCCCGCCGTTGAAACCCTCGGTTCCACAAGCGTCATTTGCACGGACAAGACGGGAACATTGACGACCGGAAAAATGAGAGTACGTGATGTTTTCCTGCCCGCCGGAGGAATCCTGGCCGAAGAACTTTCCGTGAATAATGTTACGGATGACATGAAGATGCTCATTGCCACCGGCGTTTTATGCTCCAATGCCGAAATCAATGACGACGGTCTTGCCACAGGCGACCCGACCGAGGTCGCGCTGCTTTACCTTGCAAAGAGCCATAACATATCTCCCAAGGCGATGACGCAATCGTATTCCAGGCTGGCGGAATGGAGTTTTAACAGCAACAGAAAGCGCATGAGTGTCGCTGTAAAGGAAGATTCACGCGTCGTCGTTCATTGCAAAGGCGCGCCGGAGGCCGTCTTGCCGCTTTGCGGCATGAGCCCGGAAGACAAAGACCGCGTATCCAAAGCGATTGAAAGCCTTTCATTGCAAGGGCGGCGGATTTTGGCCGTGGCCCGAAAAGTTCTTCCGGTGCCGGCAGACAGGTTTAACCCCGAAGATTATAAAGATTATTCATCGGTTGAGAGCGATTTGACCTTCCTGGGACTTGTCGCCATTGCCGACCCGCCAAGGCAGGAGACGATACCCGCGATAGAGGCCTGTAAGGCGGCGGGGATCAAGGTTGTCATGATTACCGGCGACCATCCGGCCACGGCAAAGGCTATCGCGACAGAACTCGGAATTATCGAAGAGGGCGTATTTGACCGTGTTCTGACAGGGGCAGACCTGGACACAATGCCAGACAGCCGACTGGCGGAGCAGGTAGAGAAAGTTGCAGTTTATGCCCGCGTTTCTCCGGAACATAAATTGAAAATCGTTCAGGCATGGAAGGACAAGGGAAATGTAGTCGCCATGACAGGCGACGGCGTAAATGACGCGCCGGCACTGAAGCAGGCTTCCATTGGCATATCGATGGGCAAGGGTGGAACCGAGGTGGCGCGGCAAGCGTCCTCGATGATTTTGACGGACGATAACTTTGCGACGATTGTTTCCGCTGTCGAGGAAGGACGCGCGATATACGGCAATATACGACGTACAATCCAGTACCTTTTGTCGGGAAACCTTGCTGAGATATTGGTAATGCTAGGCGCAGCCATCGCCGGATGGCCTGTGCCGCTCGCGCCAATTCATTTGCTGTGGATTAATTTGGTAACCGATGGCCTTCCGTCGCTTGCGCTCGCGGCTGAACCGGTGCCTAAAGACGTTCTTCGCACGACCAAAAAACCCTCGCCAAGTTCGTTTTTTGATCGTGATTTCTATAAGGAAATGGCATTCGTTGGCATCGTCACATCGCTTCTGGCACTCGGAGTATACGGTTACAGCATTCTATATGAAGATGAAATGACGGCCCGGACGCACGTTTTTTCTTTTCTGGTTTTTGCGGAGCTCTTTCGTTCCTTTGCTTGCCGCAGCGAGCACAAGACCATCTTTCAGATGGGTTTTTCTTCCAACCTGTATCATCTCGTCGCCGTATCTATCCCCGTTGCGTTCCAAATCTCTTTGCACCATTTTGAGATATTCCAAGGCATATTCAAAGTTGACTCTATTCATTGGGGCGAATGTACTTTTCTGCTGGCGCTTACTCTTATTCCCGTTACCGTGATTGAAGTCAGAAAATGGATGAAACACCAAATGGCGTTGAAGCATGTATAACCAGCCTGTCGTTTGCGAGCGTCATTTATCCCGTAAGGGGGGTATAAAATGAAGCTCGTGGTTATTACAGCCGGCCCGGGCGACGGGAAGACGGACATTCTTGAGACCGTCAAGAAAACCTTGTGTGAGCATGTCGCCATTTTGCCAGAGGTGGCCTCCCTCTTTTTTTGAGGGGGCTTTTGGCGTACCCGCGCCCATTCAGGGGCGCGCAGCTTTGCCGGGTTTCAGCGATCCTCCGGCGAGTTTGAGGCATAAGCCGGTCGGCACCTTTATCCATTCGTTTGGGTCGCCGTCTTTTTTGGCGCGTCCCGCGCAGCTATGGTTATTCGCCTTGCTTGCGCAGTCGTTTTTATTCGCCTTTACCACGCCGTAGCACATCTCCAGCTTCTCGCCCTTTACGGGTTCCATGTGGGCATTGGCCTGTTGAAAAGCCGCCATAGCCAGCGCTGCGCCGACAATCGCTAATATGTAATTGGATTTCATGATCCGCCCTCCATCTGCAGGCTATCACCACTGTCGCATATGCGGATAAGGATAATAACATGCGGTTTTTGCCAGACGCCGTTCGCTTGACATAAATCAAGATCGCATTCTTCACTGCGCATAATCTACGATATAAAGGGGCAACACAGGCGATTAAATTGATGACGATATTTGGTTTGCTTACCTTCCATCCTGAAGAAAGAGTAAAATGGTCTGGCTGAATATTTCCCGGGACAAAGGGGTCCAGAAATGAAACGCGTCCTTCTTGGCATTGTTATTCTGATCATCGCTTTGGCGACGGGATACTTTATCGGGCAGGATGGCAAGCGCCCGGTCAATACGTCCGGCAATCCAGTCCTTGCGGGCAAGCCGGCAGCCCAACAGGTTTACACATGCTCCATGCACCCGCAGGTGCGCTCGGACAAGCCGGGAAAATGCCCGATCTGCGGGATGCCGCTGATACCGGCGAACCTGTCGGACGCCGCCACGGATGCGCCGCCCCGGTTGACGCTGTCGGAAAACGCCCTGGCGATGGCGAGCGTCGAAACGACGCCCGTGACCTATCGCGATTTGACCCGAGATCTGCGCGCGCTTGGCAAAGTCCAGTACCATGAGCCCTCGCTCGCAACCATTACGGCGCGCGTTGACGGATATGCCGAGAAACTGTTTGTCAATGTGACGGGCGTGAACATCAAGGCCGGCGACCATCTGGCCGAGATCTACAGCCCCGACCTTCTGACGGTCGAGCACGAGCTTCTTATCAATCTGCGTTCGGATTCCCCGGATTCTCTTATCGCGAGCGCGAAAAACAGGCTGCGCAACAAAGGTCTCACGGATAACCAGATTAACGACCTGATCGCGGCCAAAAAGGTGACCGACCGCATTACGCTCTATTCGCCCATCACCGGAACGGTCATCGAGAAAATGATTGTCCAGAACAGCGCCTTCAAGGCTGGCGAGGTGCTGTACCGGATCGCCAATCTCGACGTGGTCTGGGTCAATCTTGAAATCTATGAATATGACCTCGCCTGGATAAAATACGGGCAGAAGGTGGAACTGACGACCGAATCTTATCCCGGCAGGGTATTTACCGGCACGGTGACTTTTATCCAGCCTGTGTTCAACGAAGACACCAGGACAATTCGCGTGCCCGTTTACGTCGAGAATAAAGACCATGCCCTCAAGCCGGGAATGTATGTCAGCGCCGTTATCAAGGCCAAAATGGGCCCGGACGGCGAGGCTGCCGCGACCGGCGTGGAAGGAAAGTTCACCTGCCCGATGCACCCGCAGATCCTCAAGGACGAGGCGGGCGCATGCCCCGTCTGCGGCATGCCGCTTGAGAAAATTCCCGAAGGGGCGCATGCGGAACACGCGCACGGCGATACCGCCGAAAAGGACGTGCTGGCCATTCCGGTTTCGGCGGTGCTGGACAGCGGCACAAGGCGCATCGTGTATGTCGAAAAAGGGCATGGCACGTTCGAATCCCGCGAGGTCACGCTCGGCCCCCGCAGCGACGATTATTTTCCCGTATTGGGCGGGCTGGCGGAAGGGGAGAATGTCGTGACAAGCGGAGGTTTCCTGATCGACAGCCAGTTCCAGATTACCGGACATCCCAGCCTGTACTATCCCGGCGGGCTTCATGCCACTCTGGGCCATCAGCACGGAGGCACGGGCGGCGCGCCGCAACCTGCGCCGGATGAAACGGCAGCGCCCCCCGGCAGCAAGCACGGGGAGCACTAGCAAAGGATTGCGACCATGATCAATGCTGTCATCCGCTGGTGCATGACGAACGCCTTTATGATGGCGCTGCTCATTCTTGCGCTCTGTTTCGCGGGGTACTGGGCTATCGTGCGCACTCCCGTGGACGCCATTCCCGATATCGGCGAAAAGCAGGTCATTGTCTATGCCGACTGGGCGGGGCGAAGCCCGCAGGACGTTGACGACCAGGTGACATTCCCGCTGACGACCAGCCTGACGGGGACGCCCGGCGTCAAATCCATCCGGTCGATGTCCGGCTTCGGCTTTTCGATGGTCTTCGTCATTTTCAAGGATGATGTCGACTATTACTGGGCGCGCTCGCGGGTGCTGGAGCGCGCCAACGTCGCGCAGCAGCGCCTTCCCGCCGGCGTGGTTCCCGTCCTGGGGCCGGATGCGACGGCGCTTGGGCAGGTTTATTGGTACACCGTCGAAGGCAGGGGCTTCGATCTGGCCGAGCTTCGTTCGGTGCAGGACTGGTTTCTCCGCTACCAGGTGCAGTCGGTCGAGGGCGTCAGCGAGGTCGCCAGCATCGGCGGGTTTATCAAGCAGTACCAGATCGACCTGCACCCCGATAAGATGCGCGCGCTGCGGGTGACGCTCGCCGACGTCTATGAGGCCGTCCAGAAGAGCAATATCGATGTCGGCGCCAAGGTCATCGAGAACGGCGGTTCCGAGTTCTTCATTCGCGGCGTGGGCTTTATCAAGAAGATAGACGATATCGAAAAGATCGTCATCCGCCAGGAAGGCGGAACGCCGGTCTTTGTCAAAAACGTCGCGACCGTCCAGATGGGGCCGGATTTCCGTCGGGGCGCGCTCGACAAGGGGGGCGTGGAAGCCGTCGGCGGCATCGTGCTGATGCGCTACGGCGAAAACCCGCGCGAGGTGGTTCAGCGGGTCAAGGTGAAGATCGCCCAGCTCGAACCCGGCCTGCCCAGCAAGACGCTGGCGGACGGCAGCGTTTCCAAGGTGAAAATCGTGCCGTTCTACGACCGCACGACCATCGTGAACGAAACGATCGACACGCTGAAAGAAGCGCTTTTCGAGGAGGCCGTTCTCGCCAGCCTTGTCGTTCTTTTCTTCATGTTCCATCTGAGGACGACGGTGACCGTCCTGCCGACCCTGCCGCTGGGGCTCGCGGGTTCGTTTGTCCTGATGTACCTCTGCGGGGTGGACAGCAATATCATGTCGCTGGCGGGGCTTGCCATCGCCATCGGGGATATCGCCGATATGGGCATCATCATGTCGGAAAATATTTATCGCCGCCTGGCCGGCGCGACCGACGATGAAAAGAAAGCCAAAGGCTATTTCGGCATCGTTTACGAGGGGGCGACGGAGGTCGGCGGCGCCATCGTCACCGCGGTCAGCAATACCATCGTCTCTTTTATCCCCGTGTTCTTCCTGACGGACCAGGAAGGAAAGCTCTTTCAGCCCCTGGCCTATGCCAAGACCTTCGCTATCGGTTCTTCGGTTGTCCTGGCGATCACCGTGGTTCCGTTCCTCTGCTATCTGCTTTTCCGCCCGACGCAATGGCGCAGGGAGGTTACTTATGCGGTCGCGGCCCTTTGCGGGGTGCTGGCCGTATTCGCGACGCATCTCATCTTTGACTGGGGGTTCGCCTCGGGCGGCGACCGCGGCTGGCTGATAGCGGTCGCGGTCGGCATCGGCGTTGCGCTCAGCGTCGTGCGCATGACCCGCGAGAAGTTCGTCTCCCTGGAAGACAACCGGGTGTCCCGCGTTATCGCCAGGGGTTACGCGCCATCCCTGCGATGGGTCCTGAACAATAAAAAATCGTTCATGGCCGCCCCGTTCGCCATTCTGTTTATCGGATTAACCGTGTGGCTGGGCATCCACCGCACTTTATATCCGCTGGAATGGGCGGTGAATATTTTCGCCCATGAAAAGGCGTCGCCTTATCTCAAGCAGGCCATGTATGCCGACCTCAAAGCCGATATCAGGCGGCCGCTTCTGGAGCTTGACCAGCTGAAGTGGCAGCGCGTCGCCGAAGGGGACGGCCCCGAAAGAGTCCGCTTGCTGTTGAGGCGGCAGGATAAGAATGAACGCGATGATGAAGCCGGCGCCGGGACGAAAATCGTCAGCGAAACCCGCATCCTGCCGGGCATCGGGCGCGAGTTCATGCCGGCGCTGGATGAAGGCTCGTTCCTTTTCATGCCCTCCCTGCTCACGCAGGCCGCCCTGTCGGAAGCCGTTCAGGTCAACAGCAGGCAGGACCTGGCCATCGCCAGCGTGCCGGAAGTCGAGAGCGTCGTGGGCAAGCTGGGGCGCGCGGAATCCGCGCTCGATCCCGCCCCCATCGGGATGATTGAAACGATTGTCACCCTGAAGCCGGAAGCGGAATGGCGCCAGGTTCCGGTCTACCGCTTTTTCTCGGCTTGGCCGCAGTGGCTCAAGGCGCCGCTGGCCTGGCTATGGCCGGAGGAGCGGCCCATCACAAAAGGCGAAATACTCTCCGAATTGCAGGAAAAGACGGCAATTCCCGGCGTTCTTCCGACCTGGCTGCAGCCCATCCAGACGCGGCTTGTCATGCTGCAAACAGGATTCAGGGCGATGATGGGCGTGAAAATTTACGGCGGCGACCTGCGGGAAATCGAGCGCATCGGGCTGCAGATCGAGCAGATACTGCGGGAAGTGCCGGGGGCGACCGACATCGTGGCCGACCGCATAGTCGGCAAGCCTTATATTCAGATCGATATCGACCGCGAACGCATGGCGCGATACGGCGTCAATATCGGCGATGTCCAGCATGTGATCGAGACCGCCTTGGGCGGCACGAATATCATGGAGTCTGTCGAAGGCCGGGAACGCTACCCCATCCGGATCCGTCTTGCCCGCGATTTCCGCGAAGACCTGACGTCCATCCAGCGAATGAATGTTCATTCATCCACGGGCGCCCAGGTGCCTCTGGCCCAGCTTGCGACTATCAAGACAATTCTCGGGCCGCAGGAAATCAAGGGCGAGCGAGGCCTTCTTGTCGGGTATGTCACGATGAACACCCGCGACCGCGATGAAGTTTCCGTCGTCCAGGATGCGGAAGCCCTGCTGAAGCAGGCGGTAAAGGAAGGACGGCTCACCCTGCCGCCAGGATATTATTGGGAATGGTCAGGCCAGTTCGAAAACCAGGTGCGGGCGATGGCGCGCATGCGGGTTCTCGTCCCCGTAACCCTCGCCATCATGTTCGTCATGCTCTATATGGGTTTCACCCGCTGGTGGATAGCGCCCGTTATTTTCTTCGGGGTCCTGGTGTCGGCGTCGGGGGGCTTCATCATGCTGGGCCTGTGGGGCGCAAACCTGTCCGTCGCCGTCTGGGTCGGCTTCCTTGTTCTATTCGGCGTGGTGGATGATGACGGCGTGGTGATTGCAACCTATCTTGAAGGCGTATTCAAGGACCGCAGTTTTGCTTCTGTACAGGAGATTCGGGAAGCGGTGCTGGAAGCAGGACTCAAGCGCATCCGCCCCAGCCTCATGACCACCGCCACGACCGTCATCGGCCTGATGCCCATTTTCTGGGCGACAGGACGCGGCGCGGACGTCATGCAGCCGATGGCGATTCCGGCGGTCGGGGGCATGACCGTTTCCCTGATAACGCTCTTTATCGTTCCGTGCGCATTTTCGGCAGTTGAAGAATGGAAGTGGAAGAGAAGCCAAGGGGCCGTGCAGGGCTGAATAATCTTCCTTCGCGGAGCGGAAGAAGGGGTTTTCGCTAGAGGAGCGCTGCCGTTCACTCCGACGGCTGGTATCCCCTGCGGAAGGAACCGGTTCTGGCGCCCGGCGCGCGCTCGAACCCGCGCAGTTCCTTCGGGTTCCGCATGTCGATCTTGCGGCCGTCGTTCAGATTGCCACTGGAATCAAAGAGCCGCCGCACCCGGAAACCGAAAAACCCTCCCCCGCGAGGGCGGGAGAGGGTTTTTCAAAGGCAGGAGCGTGAAAGTCACGCCCTTAAAAGTCAGAACGCGTTGCTGTTCATCGATTTGGTCCCGCCGTTGCCGATGGGGCCGTTGGTGCAATGCAGGCAGTTGCCGCCGTTCTGGCTTTGCGTGTCGATATTGACAAAGCCCGCGCCGCTCTTCTCGGTAATCTCCTTGCTTTCGACGGTTTCGGTATAGATAACGCCGCCCTTGCCGGTCGGTTCCGCATCGCCCGTGACCGAGGGGTTTTCAGGCGTCACGCCGAGCTTGTCGAGGGTGACGATGGTCGGAAAGCCGTTGGCCTCGAGCCCTTCCGCAGACTGGTAGCCGCGCATGGCTTCCTGCGTGCCGGGACCGAATTGCCCGTCAACCTTGCTCTTGTAAAAGCCTTTATCGGCCAGCAGTTTCTGGATTTCCGTGACATCGCGGTTGGTCAGGCGCGTATGCTTGACTGTGCTGCTCGCGGAAACGTGGGTGGAAGGCGGGATGGCAGGGCCCGATTGGTTGACGGCCGGGATGGATCCCGCTGTGCGGGCTTTTTCCCCGGTTGAGCCGACAACGCCGGTATCATGGGTGGTTGCAGTCGGAATGCTGCCTGCAGTGCGGGACGTCTCCCCGGTGGAGCCGGCAACGCCGCTGTCGTTGGTCGTGGCAGTCGGCATGGCGCCAGCCGTCCGGTCGTCGCCGTTGTTTGCGGCTTTTGCCGGCGACGCGGCCAGCAGACCGCAGATTGCCGTGGTGACAAGCAGCGCGTTGATAACTTTGATCATGGACTTATTCTCCTGTTAAAAGACATGCGATAAGGTTCTCAAGAAATTTTGATGCCCGCAAATTACAACGGGCGCCGTTTTTTTGGTAGGCTTCAGTTTATCCTGAACAGATTAATAATTTCTTCTATTTTGTGGCGGAGATTTCATAGAGAGCGGAGCATTCTGAAAAGCATCCCGCGCACGCGAATGCACGCCGGAAACAAGGCAGGGTTAAAGCGTTACATGGAAAATAGAACGTGTGAAAATGTCATATTCCGGACGGCCTGTTGAACCGCGATGACAGGGGCTGGGGTTTTCTCGGCCCGGCATCCGGCGTTTCGGCGGGTTCTGACACGACAGGTTTTGCGGCCTCTGCGGTCGAAGGTCTGACGGGCGCAGCCGGCGCGATTTCGCGGCCGTAGGCGTCTTTCTCGACCTTGAGCGAGCGGTCGTGAAGCTGGCCCGATTCAACATCCTGCGTCAGGCGCGTGAAGTCTTTTTCCGCCTGCTCGACGCGTCTTAAATCCTTTGCAGGCACCGTGACCTGCTCGGCATATTTCTGCGGATCGGCATTCGCGAGATATTTTCCGAGCTGCGCAAAGTCGCCTTGCTCCATGTTTTCGATGCGCGCGCCGCCTTTCAGCATCTCGCGATGAATGTTATCCGACGGCCGGTAGTCAATGTTGTCCGAGGCATAGCCCAGGCTCCAGTCGGTCGTGAACCATTTATTGAAGGCCATTTTCCTGGCGTAGCCGGATTCTTCGGCGCCCGGCTCGCGCACGGTCGCGTTTTTGTACCCGTCGGCCATGTCTTTATAGTTCGACTCTTCCTTCGTGATGTATTCCCAGGCTTCCGGCTTTCCCTGCTTCATCAGGAGAAAGGAGATCTCCGTGGCCGTCGCCTGCGCGTCGGCCTCGATCATGTAGGTATATAAAACCGCTTCCACCGGCGGCACGATTTTGCCCTGCTGCTCCAGCATCAGCGTATTGGTGACGAGCTGCTCGAGATGCCGGAGCTCATGCGCGAGTATCATGACCGTAGCGCCAAGCGTCTGGCCCGGGTAGAGGCCGACGGATTCGGGGTTCAGCTTCACCCTGCCGTCCTCGACAGCGGAATCGCCCAGCGTGACGGCGCCGCCGCCCTTGCCGGGTTCTTCGGGAAAAAATTTTAACGGAAGACCCTGCTCGCAGAGCAGGCGGACGAGCCTTTCGCCGTCCTTTTTGTCCATGGCGAGAATATCGAGCGCCTGAGCCAGAAGCGGCCTTGCCTCGCCGGGTATTTCTTCGAGCGCGCTGCCGTAACGGCCTGTGCTTTCCGGTGACGGTGTCATGAATCCCCCGAAACTGACAATTTTAATTATATCATAAAGGAATTCAGCGGCCGTGTTTTGTGCTTTGGGCCTTTATATATTAAGGACTTCGGGAATCGGCGGCGCCCGGCAGCGTACTGGAGCTGCCCGGCTTATAGTGGTAAATTATTAAAGTTTCCTTTAATAATAATCAATTTTAATTGACATAACAATAGATCTTTGCCAGCATAAGCCCTGCAAAAGCGCGTGAGGATCATGGCCGTGCCGGGTAAGGTTAAAAAGGAAATGCTGGAAAAAATGACCGCGCTCACCCGCGCCTGCAGCGAGGGGGATGCGGAGATGGTGCGCTTCCTGCTGGAATGCTGCGCGGATCCAGATGAACGGGACGAGCTTGGCAAAATTCCGCTGGGCGTGGCGCTGGAAGCGAAAGACGACCTTGCCTGCTTCAGGCTGTTGTTAAAGGCGGGGGCGGATCCGAATGCCTCCGTCGATCCTTCAAGAAAAATGCCGGTCCTGCATTGCGCGTTCAAGAGCGCTGAAGCCGTGCAGCTGCTGCTCGATGCCGGCGCCGACCCGACCGAATGCAACGATAACGGTTTTTGCGCCGGTAGCTGGGCGAAGATCGACCTGCAATGGGGCGCGGATCCGGAAGCCGTCGACCTTGCTGTCGCGGCGGCGGACAGCGCCTTTGCGGAAAATATGCGCCGTTTCGAGGAGGATGAGCGCAAGCGCGACTTCACCACTCAGGAGCCGGTCAGGCTGATGCGGCCCCTGTCGCTGAAATAACCCCGCTTTTTGGTGATGAATTGAAATGCAGCGCTACTTCTTGAACCTCAGCACCGGCATGGTGGCGGAAGGGGAGGGGGCGAAGTCTTGCGCCAGCGCCACGGTGGCTTCCTTCAGCGGCACGAGCTTGTAGTTGTCCCCGAGGAAGCCCGGCATCATGCCGTAGGCGTCGAATTTCGCGACGGTCTTGCCGTCCTTCTCCTCGAACAGCGCCTGCGCCGCCGTCATGCGGCCGTCGTGGATAGATTGCAGGGCTTCGGCCAGCGCGGGCACGTCTTTTTCGCGAATGGCGAGAGCGCCGCCGCGGCCGATGGTCCAAGGCGCTCCCCAGGATGTCGGAATGGTCACCGGCACGTCCAGAGTCAGGCAGACGCGGAACGCCTCCGGGTTCGGCTCGTAGACATTGGAGGGAATGTCGTTCCAGTCCGTTCCGGAGCGGCGGATATAATCGGATTCAAAAGCGCTCTTTTTCGCGGTCCAGATTCCGGGCGCCTTGAAGTCCGGCGCGTTGAGTTCGTTTTCGCCCACCATGCGCTTGGCGTATTGCACGCCGATCTCCTGCATGACGAGGGAGCGACCGTATTCGTTCGGCCATTCCTTCAGGTCCATGACCACGTAGAGCGGCTGAACCTTGATCTTCTGTTCCTTCTCGCCCTTGCCGTTGTCTTCCGTCACGATGCTCATGTCCCGCAGCAGGTAGGCGGCCACGGCTTCGGTCTTGCCGAAGCCCTTGCCTTCGGCCAGCAGTTTTTCGAGCAGCAGCTGATACGCCTCCGGCGCAAGCTGCGGCGGGGGCGCTGCCTTTTCGTCGAATTCCTTGCTGAGATGGCCCTTTGCCATGACTTCCTTCAGGCGCTTTTTTCCAAAGATATTAACGCAGTAGTATAAGCAATTATATATCTTATGTCAAATAATGTCTGCATAAGAAATGCGGGGGAACTGCTTCCCCCGCATTTGCGAAATACCTATTTATTTCAGATCTTTGGGCGCGGCATTGCGCGGGTGCCGCAGGTGGGGTCACTGTCTTCAAAGGAAGCGGCAATCGCCTTGGTTTCGGGCTTCAGCGGCACGGGCTTGTAGCTGGCTTCGAGGAAGCCGGGCATCATGCCGTAGATATCGAATTTGGCGACCGTCTTGCCTTCCTTGTCCTTGGCGTAGAGAGCTTCCTCGGCCGTGGCCTTGCCGTCGCGGATGGATTGCAGGGCTTCGGCCAGCGCGGGGATGTCTTTTTCGCGCACGGCGAGCGCGCCGCCGGCTTCCACCGTGAAATCGCCCCACTGAACGGGAATTTTAATGGTCTTATCGGTGATCAGTGTGACACGGTAGGCATTGGGGTCGGGAACATAAAGGCTGCTCTTCACATCCGACGGATCGGCCTTCATGTAGTCGCCTTCGAAAGCGCCTTTCTTGTTGGTCCAGAGGCCGGGGCCCTTGAAGTCGGGCGATTCCAGGTCGCGCTCGCGCACGATCTTGCCGCCCCAGTTTTTCGCGATGTCCTTCACGACAAGGTTGCGGCCGATTTCGTTGGGATACTGATCCAGATCCATGATGATGTAGAGTTTCTCGACGCTGATATTCTTCGACGTTTCGTCCTTGCCGCTGTTGGTTTCCGTCACCAGTTTGATGTCCTGCAGCAAAAAGGCGCCGACGTTCTGCGTCTTGCCGTAGCCTTGGCCTTCCGCCACCAGTTTTTCCAGCGTGGCGCGATAGGTCTGCGCGTCCATCAGGGCGGGCGGGGCGGCTTTGTCGTCGAATGATTTTGCGAGTGATGTCATGGGGTTTGTCCTCTATGCCGAAAATGTTGATATTAAGACGATGGAGTTATTGACTTTTTTTATAGTGTCCAAATTTCTAGCACTTCGAAATGAATATGTCAAATCGTTTTATGGATAAGAACGGCTGTATAAAAATAGGCAGGGATTTTTTCTTCTTCAAGCCGGGGATTTAGAAGCTTTTCCTGATCAATAATTCCCGTCAAATGCAACGGCCACATCTTTTTTTGCGTTCTCGATCATATCCTTGATGGTGGGAATATATTTCAGGCCGTCCTGTTTGTCCTGGCGCTTGAACATGACCTCGAATTCCAGCAGGTTCTTTTTCGCCGAGCCGCTGCCGTTGCCGGCCGCGACCTGCATCCAGGCGTAGCCTTTCACCTGGTTTTTCTCCACGCCCCAGCCGTGCCGGAGCATCGCGCCGGTGTTGTTCTGGCATAAGGGCACGTTCAGCTTCGCGCCGGTCAGGTAATAGCCGAAGGCTTTCTTCTTGTCTTCCGGCACCGGGGCGCAGCCCTTGTCGTAGATGAAGCCGAGGTCGGTATAGGCCTCGCGCCTGCCGCTGGCGACGGCGCGCTGGAAATAGCGCTCGGCTTTCGCGCAATCCCGGTAAGGATTTTTTTCGTCAAAATAGTATTTTCCCAACCTGTAAAGGCTGGCGGCGTCGCGCGGGTTGCATTCGCCGGCCTGTTCCAGGTACTCGAGCACCCTGGAGCCGTCTTTGGTGAAGCCCTCGCTTCCCTCATAGGCCTTTGCGAGGAACGTCATCGCGCTGCAGCTGCCCAGTTCCGCGGCGCGGTTCCAGTAGGTGACGGCCAGCGTGAGGTCTGTCGGGACGATATCGCTTTTCCAGTAGATGTTGCCAAGGCTCGTGAGCGCATCCGTGTCGTTGCGCCTTGCCAGCGCATTGAACAGGTCGATGCTTTTGCGGGGGTTCTCCGGAATGCAATTGTCGTTGCCGCGGAGCCGCGAATAAAGCCCGATATCCTTCGCGCAGTCGCCGTACAGATAGATGTTCGCCACGCGCCCGGCGGCGTCGTCGTCGCCCAGCGACGCGGCTTTCTCCAGAAGCTTCAGCGCCTTGGCGCGGTTCTGCTCGACGCCGAAAAACCCGCCGTGATAGACGTTCGCCGCGTCAAGGAAGGAACCTTTCACCCTGTTGTCCATCGCCTCCTGCAGCCAGGCCATGCCCTTCTCGACATTGCGCGGCATCAGTTTGCCTTCGAAATTCAGGCGCGCCATGTTGAGGTAGCCGTGATGATCGCGCGCATGCGCAGAGGACTCGAACAGCTCGCGCGCCTTTTTGGGATCCTTGGAAACGCCGTTGCCGCGTTCGTAAATCAGGCCGAGATTGTTCATGGCAAAGCCGTGACCCATGCCTGCCGCCTTCTGGTAGAACGCGATCGCGCGCGCATAATCCGGCAGCGGCGTTTCTACGTCGTAATAGCGGCCCAGGCGGAAGGCGGCCTCGGCGTCTTTCTCCGCCATCTTTTCGACGACGGAAAGGACCTCGCCGAATTTGTCCGACCCTTGAGCCTTGTACAGCCCCTTCATCGCATGCTCGACAACCTTGTCGTCGCTGGTGATGGCGGGGATATCCATGCGCAGCGACCAGGCATCGGCAAAAGCCGGCGTTGCCGCCAGCAGGAGAACCATCAGGAAAGGGAAAGCGCGCATCATCATTGAACCTCGTCACAGGTACTGTACCAATGGACAAGCCGGCTTGAGAAGAACGCAGGTTCGCGGGTATATGACAACTTATCCGAGTTTGTCAAAGCGCGCCCGGCGCTGTATCATTAATTTTATTTAGCAATGTCATAGGAATAGCATGGCCAAAAAAGGCACCCTTGTCCTGTTTCGTCACGGCCAGACGCCGTACAACATCAAACATTATATGACGGGGCTGCATGACGTCGAGCTGACGGAAAAGGGCGAGGAGCAGGCGCGCGACGCCGGGAGGCTTATCGAGGGGTTTACTTTCGACAAGGCCTTTAGCTCGACCCTGAAGCGCGCGTTCAACACCGCCGCGCTGGCGCTCGACCAGACCACCACAAACGACCACTTGAAGAACCCGGACGGCACCTGGAATATCGAGCAGCGCAAGGAGATCGTGGAAGCGGATTCCGGCGACTTCACCGCGCGCAACAAGCTGACCGATCCTGAAATCCTGGCCTATCCGCACAAATACGATATCGCGCTTCCCAACGGCGAAAGCGACAAGCAGATGGTCGAGCGCGTGCAGAAATTTTATGATGAGGAACTGCTGCCGCGCCTCGAGCGCGGCGAAACTGTTCTCGTCGTGTCGCATTCGGGCATCATGGTGGCCTTCGACATCGTGGCCGGCATCAAGCCCGTGCCGGAAGGCGATATCTGGTCGAACCGCCAGGGCGTGCCGAATGCTGCGCCCGTCGTCTTCGAATACGAGGACGGCAAGCTCGTCAATCATTACCAGATGAGCGCGCCGCCCGCCCGCAAGGACGGAACCGGACCCAAGCCATGAAATTTCTTACCGGCGTCCTGCTGGCCTACCTGCTGCTGTTCCCCGCGCCGTCTTTTGCGCAGGGGAAACAGGTCGCCGTCGGCGACACGGCCATCACGCTGCCGCAGATGGACGGGTTTACCGAGCTTTACGGTCAGAACCCCGATTTCGACAAAATCGTGGAACAGTTCGTGCCGCAGGGCAACCGCATGCTGGCGGTCTATGTCTCCGCCGCCGATGTCGCGGCGATGAACGCCAATCCGCAGGCGGGGCTGAAGAAATACATCCTCGTGCAGACCAACGTGCAACCGCTTGTCGTGAACGGCGCGGGGGATTTCAACGTCATCAAGGAAGACTTCGCCAACCAGATCGGCAGCGGGGCCTGGCAGGACGACAAAAGCGTCAACGAGGCCGTCGACAAGGCCTCTGGCTACCTGCGCAGCCAGTCCGACCCGCAGGCGGAGCTCAAGATCGGCGACACCCGCTATCTGGGCAAGATCGCCGATTCCGCCGACGCGCTTTCGGTCATGATGCTGACGAATTACGGGATCACCACGCCCAAAGGCGAGGTGAGCTACCCCGTCGTTGCGGGCATATCCGTGCTCAAGCTCAAGTCGCGCGTCGTTATCCTCTTCGTCTACAGCAACTACGGGGGCGAGGCGGATATCGACTTCGTCTCCCGGAACGCGAAGAAATTCATCGAGAAGGCTGTCGGCCTGAATCCCTCCGCGCCTGAGGATGTGGCGGCGGCGGAAAAGCCTCAGCTGGCGCCCGCGTCCGAAACGGGGTCTTCGCCGGAGGCGAAGCCGGAGCCGGAAGCCGATGTCGGCGGCGCGATGGCCTGGGCGACGAAGGTGGCCGTGCTGATCGCGCTTGGCGCGCTGGGCATGCTCCTTTTGCCGAAAATTTTCAGGCGGCTGCGCGGAAAGGATGAATCCATATGAAGGCTGAAAAGATAATCGTCCTGGGCCTGCTGAGCCTTCTGGCCGGATGCGGCGGGGCGCCGGAGGCCGGGCGGGCCGCCGCGACGGATCACTACCAGACCCTCACCGTCAACACGCCGGGGGTGGAGGGCGCCACCTGCATCGTGCAGAACGGCGCCGGCAGCTGGACCATCCCGGCGCCCGGCCCCGTGACCGTGGCGCGCACGCCCTGGACAATGACCATCAACTGTTTCAAGGGGGAGCACCTGCGCGGCGCAGCGCAGGCGGCGCCCAGCTTTGCCCCCGCGGAAGCGGGTGCGGGGCAGAATTGCGTGACCTGCCATTACCCGGGGATCGTCAATGTGGCCCTCGTTCTGAACGACAGCCTGATGGCCGTTCCCATCCTTCGGGAGGGGCCCTGAGGCAGAATTTCACTTTTTAATATATAATAAAATCAGTTAGATAATCAATTATAATTGACATAATTTACGCAAAGGAATATGCTTTTGGCATTGTTGCATTCCTTAAGAAATGGTAAATGAGATGATAGCAGCACATCTCATGCAGACCGGGTAAGTCATGTTCGCGTTCTTGCAGAAATACAGAACCAAGCTGATCCTGATGTTCGCCATCGGGTACCCGACGATACTGGGCTATCTTTGGTACCTGCTGCATATCGGCCCGTTTGTCAAAAGCATCACCGGCACCTATCCAAAAGATCCCGAAGCCGAGTTCCTGATTTTCTTCCTGCCGGCCATTGTTGCCCTGTTCCTGCTGCCGATCCGCCCGCTGCCGTTCCGCGTGACCGTGGTGACGGCGCTGGCTGTCACCTACCTGACGTTCATGGCCTGGCCGGTCATGGCCATCCGGCACGCGACGTACTGCTCGTTGTATACCTGCCTGCCGTATTAAAGGCAGTTCCCCGTTATTTTGTTCCCGACAGCCGGCGCCGTATTTCCTGGGGTTCCTCGGCGTAAAACTCGCGGATTTTCGCTTCCGCCTCTTCCCATGATTTCAGCGTGGATTCATGCTGAAAGACCGACATGAATATTTTCCTGTACCAGGGCTGGCCCGCCGCAGACGCGGGCATCTCGAACTTGTAAGTTGAATCCTCGCCGGCATTGGCGCAGATTTCGATGAAGGTGTCCTCGTCGCGCGTCAGGCCGAAGAAGGTCTCGGCCAGCGCCTGCTCGGCCTGGGCGTATTTCCGGTCACGGTTGTCGAAGCACTTTTTTGCGATTTCCAGCGCTTCCGGAAGAGAGACCGGCGGGTGATCCACGGTGTTCATATCCTGGTCCATCGAATACCAGGCAAGCGTATCGGCCATCGGGTTCCTCCTGTTCAAATCTCCTGAAATTATAGTAAAATGGGAACTGCCATGCAAACCAGGGAGGGAAGGCGACTGGACTGGGCCGTTTACATTCTGAGATGCGCCGATGGGAGCCTCTATACCGGCATCACGAACAGGCTGCTGCCGCGCCTTCAGGCGCATGCGCGGGGACGGGGGGCGAAATATACGCGGGGACGCGGCCCTTTCAGCCTGCTGTATACCGAGTGGCATCCGACAAAAGGGATTGCCTTGCGGCGCGAAGCTGTCATAAAGTCTCTTTCCAGAGCCGCGAAGCTGGGGCTCGTCATTGCATAGGATGGCACCGAAATGAAACATGTCCTCGGGCTGCTTGTCGCAGGACTTCTGATCGGAGCGCCCGCGCGCGCGTCGGAGGTGCTTGTCCTGCAGGAACAATCCTTCACGATGACTTCGCGCGCATCGTTCAGCGTGAGCGGCGGCACGGCGAGCCTTTCGGGCCGCGGCAGCGCCATTCTGGACGGAGGCACACAATCCGCCAGCCCGCCCGACGGCGTCGCGCTGAATATCACCTTCAGCGACGCGAACGACCCCGTTTTCCAGCAGTGCCTGGTCGGTCTCGCCTCCGAATTGCCGCCCCGGGCTTCCATCGTCGTCTCCGGCGCCGGCGATTTCAGCATGGGCATGACGAACGGGGTGCTGAGCCAGGTGTCCATCCGGTTCACGACCTTAAGCTCCTGCACCGTCGCGCAAATGTGAGGAGGCCGCTTTGAGCGAACTCGACAAATTATTCGAAAACAACAGGCAGTGGTCGCAGCGGCAGTTGAAGGCCGATCCGGAGTTTTTCAACCGCCTTACCGCGCTGCAGGAGCCGAAGTTCCTCTGGATCGGCTGTTCCGACAGCCGCGTGCCGGCCAACCAGATACTGGGCCTTGCGCCCGGCGAAGTCTTCGTGCACCGCAATGTCGCCAACCTCGTCATTCATACCGACATGAACTGCCTCTCCGTCATCCAGTTCGCGGTGAAGGTTCTGAAGGTCGAGCACGTCATGGTCTGCGGCCATTATGGCTGCTCGGGCGTGCGCGCGGCCTGCGGCCACACGCAGCTGGGCCTGATCGACAACTGGCTGCGCAACATCAAGAACACCTATACCCAGCACAAGCGCGAGCTGGAGAAGATCAACGACCAGGAAAAGCGCATCAACCGCCTGTGCGAGCTGAACGTGATGGCGCAGGTGCTGAACGTCTGCCACACGACCATCGTGCAGAACGCCTGGGCCAAGGGACAAAAGCTTTCCGTGCACGGGCTTATCTACCGCATCAATGACGGGCTGCTGCACGACCTCTCGATGAGCGTCAGCGGGCAGGAGCAGCTGGAGAAGATCTACCAGATGGAAGCAAGATGATGCGGCCTTGTCCCCGCACCTGTAATTCCGGAGACGCTATAGTTAACTCAATGATTATCTAAACGCCCTTCGCAATCATTTACCCCTCGCCCGCGGCCCCAGCGTGAAATAGAACGTCGTTCCCTTGCCGACTTCCGAGTCCAGCCAGATGCGCCCGCCGCTGCGGTCGATGATTTTCTTGACGAAGGTGAGGCCCGCGCCGGTGCCGGACTGGATGTTCGGGTCGGTTTCCGGCTGGAGGCGGCGGAACATCAGGAAGATATCCTTGTAATACTGCGCGTCGATGCCGATGCCATTGTCTTTCACGTAGAAAACGTCGCTTTCCGCGCCATGCGGCGCTGCCGCGGACTTCAGGTATCCGATCTCGACCGTCTTTTCCGGCTTGTCGTTGTATTTTATCGCGTTGGTGATGAGATTGCGCAGCACTTCGGCGGCGCCCGTCCTGTCGCAGAGGATTGTCGGCAGGGGCGCCGGGACGTCGATACGGGCGCGGCGCTCGCGCAGGAGCGGCGCCAGCAGGCTCCGGATATCGTCGACGATCTCGTTCATGTCCGTTTCGCTGACGGCCAGTTCCGCGTTCCCCAGCCGGGCGAAATAAAGCAGGTCGCCGATCAGCGTATCCATTTTTTTTGCGAGCGCCATGATGCGGTTCAGGCGGCCGATCGCCGGCTCGTCGAGCTTGTCGCGGTAGTCTTCTTTCAGGAAAGCCGCCTGCGAGATAAGGCCGCGCAGGGGCTCTTTCAGGTCGTGCGAGGCGACATGGGCGAAATCCTCGAGCGCCTCGTTGCTGCGCTCCAGCTGCAGGGTGTATTTGCGCAGCTGCTCTTCCCCCTTTTTTATCTGGGTGATGTCGCGGATGACGCCGACGAGGAACTGCCCCTGCTGCTCGCTGGTGAAGGAGGCCTTTTTGGTCGACAGGACAAACCGCTCGCCGTCGCGGGTGAGGGATTCTTCCGTCGTAATGACTTCGCCTGCGAAAACCCGGTCGTCGATGCGCCAGAAATGGTCGGCCTCCTCCTTGGGGAAGAAATCATAATCGCTCTTGCCCAGGAACTTTTCGGGCGGTCCGGCCAGCAGTTCCCAGAAAGCCTTGTTGCCGCCGATCCAGCGATGCTCCTTGTCTTTCATGAAAATCGGGTCGGGGATGTGGTCAAGGACGTCTTTAAGGTATTGCTCCGTCGCCCTGAGCCGCTTCTCCGCATCCGCTTGTGTATCTTTACCTGACATAGGAGGTTCTCTTCGAGGGGGTGATGGTCGCCTGTCGGACACGCTTCTTTCGCCGGCCGGTTGCCAAATCCTGCATGACACTCCCCTGAAGGGCAAGTGTTAAAAATATAATGCATACAATGGAGTGCTGGCGGTTGTTAAAATTCCGGATTATATCTTGGGGGTATTCGGCCTGGCTGCCGGGTTCAGCTTGATGCCGGCGCCATCGAGGGTGTCTTCAATGCGCTTCATCACCGCCTGCAATTTTTTTGCCAAGGCCAGCTCTTCCGTTTCATTGCGGGCGACGACATCGGTAAAATCCCGCAAGGGGGCGAGCATGGCTGTGATGTCCTTTTTGTCGGGCGCCTGGGCGGGTTCCGTATTGCCGAGGCTGTTCTTCAGGTCCTCCGCCGTCACTTCCATCATGCGCACGCTGGAGGCGAGCACCACGGAGCGCACGGCGGGATCGAGTTCGGCATAGGTCTTGTCCATGGCGGCGCCTGTCATTGTCTGTTTGCCGAAGGCGAAGATGGACTCGATGATTTCCGGCACCCGGCCCGGCACATCCGCCTTGGCGCAGAGGAAGGGGCCCAGGTCCTGCGCGAGGGGAACCAGCAGTCCGGCGGCGATCGCTTCCGGGTCTTTGTTGGCCCCATGGTCCGCGATCAGCTTTGCAATCAGCACGCCCCGGGTCGTATAGGCATCGCCGTTGTCAAATTGCCTTAACACGTCAAATGACTTTTCGATGGCAGGGTGGCTGGGCAGGCCTGTGTCGCTGAATTTCATGATGCAAGAATCCTGATTCACGTATTCAAAATGGACATATATCAGCACAATAGCAGATATGCATTTCGCGCCAAAGGTTAAAAATTTAAAAGAAAAAGCCGCTGAATATCAGCGGCTTCATCTTTAATTCTAATGCGTCGTATTAGCGGCGCAGGCCGAGGCTGTCGATCAGCTTTTCGTAGCGGCGCGGGTCCACCTTCTTGATGTAGTTCAGGTGGCGGCGGCGCTTGGAAACCATCAGCAGCAGACCACGGCGGGAACCCATGTCTTTCTTATGGGTCTTCATGTGATCCGTCAGTCCGTTAATGCGTTGGGTGAGGATGGCAACCTGGACTTCGGGCGAGCCCGTGTCCTTCTGGGTCGTGGCGTATTTCTTGATGACTTCCGCCTTCGTCTTCTTCTGTAGCGACATCGGATACTCCCTTGGAGTTAAAGGTTAAATACTTTTACCGGATAGAGCGCAATCCCGTCTTTTTCAAGCAGGGCGAGGGGCTTGTTATCGCCCATGGCCAGAACCAAAATCGTTCTCTCGTCAATGCCGGTGGCCGATAAACGGTCAACGTCCTGGCGGGAGAGGAATTTCAGGGTCTGGCCCTGCCTTATCCGCCCGACCTCCTCCGCTGTCATGGCCAGTGCCGGGATGTCGTCCAGCACGGTCTCCACAGGCAGAAGAACCTGATCGGGAGCGGCAGATTGCACCAATTTCTCGAATTCGTCCAGCGAAATCGAGGTATTTTCTGTAAAATTGCCAACGGCCAGCCGACGGAGGGCCGAAACATGGCCGTAACAGCCCAGAATCTGGCCCATATCCCGGGCGATGGACCGGACATAGGTGCCCTTGCCGCATTCCAGCTCGAATTCGGCCTCATTTGGGGTAGAATTCAGCAGTTTGAACCCGTAAACGGTCACCCGACGGGGCTGGATATCCAGCTTTTCGCCCGCGCGGGCAAGGTCATAGGCACGCTCCCCGTCCAGCTTGATGGCGGAGAATTGCGGCGGAACCTGGTCGATATTGCCGGTGAAGCGGGGCAGGAGGGCCCTGATGTCTGCTTCTGTGGGTCTTTTGTCCGAGGTCGCGATAACCGTGCCCTCGCAATCGTCCGTATTGCGGGCCTCGCCCCATTTCACGGTGAAGCGGTAAACCTTGTCGCGGTCCTGCGCATACTGGATGGTCTTGGTCGCCTCGCCCAGCGCAATCGGCAGGATGCCCGTCGCCAGCGGGTCGAGCGTGCCGGCATGGCCCAGCTTCTGCGCATTCAATATGCGGCGCACCCGCCCCAGCGCCTGCGTCGACGTCATGCCAAGCGGCTTGTCGAGGTTGAGCCAGCCGTGGATGGGGATGCCTTTTTTATTGCGGGCCATTACTCTTCGTCATCTTCCGCGACGACATCCTTGCGCACGCGGTCCTGGCGCAGGAGGTTTTCGATGTGGGCGGCGTTTTCGAAGCTGTTGTCGATGCGGAAGCTGATCTTCGGCGTGGAATGGAGGTCGAGATCGTGGCCGACTTCAGCACGGAAGTATCCGGAGGCGCGGTTCAGGGCATGCACCACGGCTTCCGCGTTCTTGCCGCCCAGCGGCATGACATAGGCCGTCGCATGCTTGAGGTCGGGGCCGATTTCAACGGCCGTGACGGTGATCATGTTCGCGTTCACAAGGACCGGATCCGTCAAATGGCCGCGACTGAGCACCTCGGCCAGAATATGGCGAATGCGCTCGCCAACGCGCAGCTGGCGCTGTCCGGGTGGTGTCCGGGATGAAGGAGCGCGGCGTTTCATGGATGATCCTTAAGCAGCCCCGCCGTCGAAGGTGCGGGCGGTGGATTCCATTTCGAAGGCCTCGATGACGTCGCCTTCCTTGATGCCGTCGTAATTCTCGAAGGCCATGCCGCACTCGTACCCCTTCTGCACTTCGCGGACTTCGTCCTTGAAGCGGCGCAGGGTCTTGAGCGTGCCTTCGTGGATGACCACGTTGTCGCGCAGCAGGCGCACTTTCGCGCCGCGCTTGACGAGGCCCTCGGTGACGAAGCAGCCCGCGATCTTGCCGGTCTTCGTGACGTTGAAGACCTTGCGGATTTCGGCGTAGCCGATGAACTTTTCCTTGACCTCGGGAGACAGGAGCCCGGTCAGGAGGTTCTTCACGTCGTCGATGACTTCATAGATGATCGAGTAATAGCGGATTTCGACGCCGTCGCGCTTGGCCATGTCGCGGGCCTGGTTGTTCGCGCGGACGTTGAAGCCGATGATGAGCGCCTTGGAAGCGTTCGCGAGCGTGATGTCGGACTCGGTGATGGCGCCGACGCCCGAATGCATGACACTGACTTTGACTTCCTTGTTTTCTTCGGTGACCTTGTTGAGCGCGCCGGCGATAGCCTCGATGGAGCCGTGCACGTCGCCCTTGATGATGACGGGCAGCATCCGGGCGGAACCCGCCTGGATGTCGGAAATCATCTGGTCGAGCGTGCGGCCTTTCGACTTCGCAGCCTGCAGCGCCTTTTTCTTGCGCTGGCGGAACTCGGTGATTTCGCGCGCTTTCGCCTCGTCCGCGACCACGACGAAATCGTCGCCCGCGTCCGGCGTGCCGGTCAGGCCCTGAACTTCGGTGGGCTGGCCGGGGAAGGCTTCCTTCACGAGGGCGCCGCGGTCGTTATGCAGCGTCTTCACGCGGCCCCATTCGGTGCCGGAAACGAAAACGTCGCCGGGGCGCAGCGTGCCCTTCTGGACGAGAACCGTGGCGACGGAACCCTTGCCCTGCTCGACGCGCGATTCGATGACGGCGCCGGCGGCGCTGCGGTCGGGGTTGGCGCGCAGGTTGAGGACTTCGGCCTGCAGCAAAATCGCCTCTTCAAGCTGTTCGAGGCCTTTTTTGGTCTTGGCCGAGACTTCGATGCTCTGGCTGTCGCCGCCCATGCTTTCGGTGACGACTTCGTGCTGGAGCAGCTCCTGGCGGACCTTGTTCGGGTTCGCGTTGGGCAGGTCGCACTTGTTGATGGCGATGATCATCGGCTTCTTGGCCGCCTTGGCGTGGCTGATGGCCTCGATGGTCTGCGGCATGACGCTGTCGTCGGCTGCGACGACGAGGATGACGATATCCGTCACGTCCGCGCCGCGGGCGCGCATCTCGGTGAAGGCAGCGTGGCCGGGCGTGTCGATGAAGGTGATCTTCTTGCCCGACTTCGTCTGGATCTGGTAAGCGCCGATGTGCTGCGTAATGCCGCCGGCCTCGTGCGCCGCGACGTCCGCTTCGCGGATAGCGTCGAGCAGGGAGGTTTTGCCGTGGTCGACGTGGCCCATGATGGTCACGACGGGGGGGCGGCCCTGCAGACTTTCTTCGGCGTCGTCGCCGTGAATGCCGGTCTCGACATCGGCTTCCGACACGCGCTTCAGCGTATGGCCGAATTCGTGGACGATCAGCTCGGCCGTATCGGCGTCAATCGGCTGGTTGCCGGTCGCCATGATGCCAAGGCCCATGAGCTTCTTGACGACATCGCCAAGGCGCTCCGACATGCGGTTCGCGAGTTCCTGCACCGTGATAACCTCGGGAACGATGACTTCGCGGTACTGCTTGACCTTATCCTGGTTCATCAGCGCCATCTTGGCTTTCATGCGCTCATGGGCGCGGCGCTGCGCCGCCATGCTGCGGCCCTTGGAATCGCGATCTTCAAATCCGTCGTTGAGAACCTGGCTGACGGTCAGCTTGCCGCCGCGGCGGCGCTGCGGGCCGAAACGTCCGGTGCCGCGCTTTTTGGAAAGATCTTCGGCGGGGGCTGCGGGTTCCGCGTCGCGGCCGTAGAAATCGGCCTTGCGGCCGACGGGGCGGCGGTCATCCGCGCTGGGCGCTGCGGGGCGGAGGCCGGTTGCGGGGCGTCCCGCGTCTTTCTTGCGGCGCTCCGCGTCTTCGGCTTCGTTGATCTTGCGCAGCTTGGCGAGCTCCTGCTCGCGCGCCCTGTCGGCGGGGCTGGCGTTTTCGTCGAGCGGGGGGGGCGCGGCTTCGGCTTCCTCGGCGGGCTGGCCTTTCACGACGACCTTGGTCTGGTAAGGCGTGGTGGACTGCTCGCGCGGCGAATGCTTGGCCTGGTTGACGGCGCGCTGGCGCGCTTCGCGCTCGGCGTCGGTCAGGTGCAGGTCCTGGAAAGCTTCCTCGGCGGCCTGCTTGGCGGCTTCCGCCTGCGCGCCGCGCTTTTTCTTCACCTCGACAGCCACCGGCTTATGGCTTCGCCCCATCGCGACGTTCTGGCGCGACGGGCTGGAGCCCACGGGCGCTTTCAGGCTGAGGGTGCCTTTGGCCGAGAGGCTCAGCTTTTTCGGTTCTTTGTCGGAATTCTCTGCCATTTGGTTGTCTTTTGCCTTGTTGGAGTTCATCGGTAATCCTTAAATGCAGAACCTCATCCGCTTGCGGCCTGGTTAGCTTCTTCCGGGAACCAGCTTGCGCGCGCAGCCATGATGATGCTGTTCGCCTGGCTTTCGGTAAGCGCGCTTTCGCCGACCAGCTCGCGCAGCTCGTCGCCGGCAAGATCGCCCAGGTCGTTGAGCGTCTTGATGCCTTTTTCCGCAAGCTGCAGGATCATCTCCTGCGAGAGGCCGCGGATATTGGCCAGATCCGGGCTGATGCCCAGTTCCTTGCACTTCTTGTCGAATTCCGCCCGCTTCGCGTCGAGGTAGCTCGCGGCGCGGTTTTTCAGTTCGGCGGCGACGTCGGAATCGAAGCCCTGGATGCGGGCGAGTTCGTCGACGGAGGTTTCAACCACGTCTTCGATGGACGTAAAGCCTTCGACCACCAGCAGGTGGGCGATGACCTCGTCAACGTCAAGCCCTGCGATGAAGAGCGCGGAGCGCGTCTTGAATTCGTTCTGGCGGCGCTCGGTTTCCTCGGCTTCTGTCATGATGTCGATATTCCAGCCGGAAAGCTGGGTCGCGAGGCGCACGTTCTGACCGCGGCGGCCGATGGCGAGCGAAAGCTGCTCGTCCGGCACGACCACGTCGAGACGGTGGCTGTCTTCATCCAAAACCACTTTTGTCACTTCGGCGGGCGCCAGCGCGTTGACGACGAAGGTCGCCACGTCGTTGGTCCAGGGGATGATGTCGATTTTTTCGCCCTGCAGTTCGCCGACGACGGCCTGGACGCGGGAGCCGCGCATACCGACGCAGGCGCCGACCGGGTCGATGCCACCGTCGCGGGAGATGACCGCGATTTTCGCGCGGCTGCCGGGGTCGCGGGCGACCGCTTTAATCTCGATCACGCCGTCGTAAATTTCGGGCACTTCCTGGCGGAACAGTTTGGCCAGGAAGTCGGGGTGCACGCGGGACAGGAATATCTGCGGGCCGCGCGGTTCGCGGCGCACGTCGTAGATATAGGCGCGCACGCGGTCGCCGTTTTTGAAATGTTCGCGGGGCAAAGCATCCTGCCGGCGGAGATAGCCTTCGGAGCGGCCCAAATCGACGGTCACGTTGCCGTATTCCACGCGCTTGACGACGCCGGAGACGATTTCGCCGGTGCGGTCCTTGTATTCCTCGAACTGGCGGTCGCGCTCGGCGTCGCGCACTTTCTGGAAGATGACCTGCTTGGCGGTCTGGGCGGCGATGCGGCCGAAGTCCAGCGGCGGCAGTTTGTCCACGATGAATTCGCCGAGCTGCACGTCGGATTTGATTTTCTTCGCGGGCTTGAGGAGGATCTGCTTCGCTTCCAGCTCGGGCATTTCGGGGTTGAAGGCCTCGACGACTTCGCGATAGCGGAACAGCTCGATCTCGCCGGTCTTGCGGTCGATGGTGGCGCGGATGTCGTGGTCATAGCCGTATTTGGAGCGACCGGCCTTCTGGATGGCTTCTTCCATTGCGACGATCACGATCTCGCGGTCGATGCTCTTTTCGCGCGCGACGGCGTCTGCGACTTGGAGGAGTTCTTGCATGGTCTTCTGTTCCCTTGTTTACCTAGTTAACCTTTTTTCTGTTGTGCGGCCTTGAGCAGCTCGTCGTTCAGCGTGAGTTTCGCCTTCTGGATATGCTCAAACGGAAGGCTGTACACGTCGCCTTCCTCCGTTTTCAGGGAGACCGCGACGTCCTTCTCGACGCCGAGCAGCCTGCCCTTGAATTTCTTGCGCCCGTCGATGCCGGGCTCTATTTCCACGCGCGCTTCCAGACCCTTGTAGCGGTCGAAGTCCTTCAGGCGCGTCAGCGGCCGGTCGATGCCGGGCGAGGAGACTTCGAGATAATACGCTTCATCCATCACGTTCTCGACATCGAGGATGGCGGAAACGGCCTGGGAAAGTCGCGAACAATCATCCAGATTCATCGTGCCATCCGGACGTTCGGCCATGATCTGTAATGTAGGCTTGCCGGAGCCGATGCCAACCATCAGAACGCGAACGATTTCATAGCCCATCGTCTCGGCCATCGGGGAAATCGTCTTCTCGATCTTTCTGGTCAGCGGCGTTTTATCCATGGTCCCTTTTTCTCTCCTAAGCAAAAGGGCGGGCTCTTTTGGAGCCCACCCTTTTTGTTTATGCTTGGGATTTAGCGTTTTTATACACCAGACCCCGTTTTTTGCAACAAAAATCGCCAAAAATATGTTCTAATGGCGACAGTTGCCGAAGGGCAGCGCAAAAAATTTTTTCATCAAAATCAGAAGGTTTTATTTGACATAAGCTGGTTATTTTATTACATTAAATCGGCGATGTGATTGATTCGTCAAGGGAATAGAGGGATAGAAGTGACGCAGACCGAGAAAGATTTTAATAATTCCGCCGAAAGCAAGGTGATCAAATACACCGAGCTCGTGCAAAAACTGGAAGCTCTGTATGAAAGCGAGCTTTCCCTGGCGGAGAGAATCTATCAATGGACGCTCGACCCCATCAGCTCGCTGCTGGCCAATGCGGCCTTTGCCTATGACAGCCACAAGGGGAAGCTGACGGCGGAGCTGTGGCGCGGGGAGGACAACACCGCCTATATCAGCGCCGCCACCTTCTACGCCCAGCGCGACTACCACCTGAACTTCGCCTTCAACAAGCGCATCTCGGCCAAGACCTGGGCGCTGGGCGAAAAAGTCCTGCAGGAATGCGAGGATCAGACGGGTTCGCCGGCGTTCCTGAAAGCCAGGGCGGTTTTCTGACCTGTAACCCCGGCGAAAGCCGGGGTCTGGCATGTCTCAATCTGCGAGGCAGTTATTTTTTCCATCTGTATTGCTGAAACATCTTAGACCCCGGCTTTCGCCGGGGTTTCGCGGGTTCATAGACGATCTTTAGACGACGCGGAAGAATCCATGTCCGTGATAACTCCGCGCCAGTCAATGTGCAGTTCCTGACAAAGCCAAGTCATGCCGTCGAGTGTCATCTCTTGTAACAGTAACTCCGGTGGATTCATGCAGACACTCAAGCGCCAGCCAACCACATCTTCAAACTGTTCGAGCGAAAGATTACGTGTAGCGCATTCTTTTTTTATGAGTTGAACAAGTTCAGGCGCGGTCACCGGGGCAGCCGACCCATCCAAATTCAGTAGTTCCTGCGCGTTAATTCCAAAAATCCGCGAAAAGTGCCATATTTCCCGAGGCGAATAAAGCGTGAATAACTCGTCGTCATAGGCTTCCAGGTCCCCGAGTGTGTAAATGGTAAAGCTCCTGGGGTCGGTGTAACCGAAGCGCTTACTCACTTCCGCAGCCATTTGCGCCTCAGAAAGTCCGGCGCGCTCCCGATAGTATCGAAAGCGGGCCGCGTATGTAGCGGGTGGGTCTGACTTTTGGGGGTTGCTCGATTTCATTCTTCAAACCGTCTCAAACCTCAAAAACACCGTCGGCCTTCCCGCCGTGGCGCCTTTTTTCTGGTAGCGGGTTTCGAGCATGTCGGCGGGGCGGTTGCGCCAGTCGGATGCCGACTCCGCGAGCCATTTGTAGCCTTTGTGGAAGTAGGTTTTCTCGAGTTCCCAGACGGCGAGGCTGGGGTCGTCGGTGGACATGCGGAGTTCGCTGCCTTTTTTCAGCAGGCGGTGCAGGTCGTCGAGCGTTTCCTGCTGAACAAACCTGCGCTTGTGGTGGCGTTTTTTCGGCCAGGGGTCGAGATTGAGCAGGAAGCAGCGCGCGAAGCTGTGATTTTTGAAGCGCGGCATCAGGAGGCGCGCGTCGTCCTGCCAGATGCGGATGTTTTTGATGCCCTTATCCTTGATGTCCCGGCACAGGGCGGCCACGCCGTTCATGAAAGGCTCGCAGCCGATCATGCCGATATCGGGGTTCTGCAGCGCCTGATGGATAAGCTGCTCGCCGTTGCCGAAGCCGATTTCAAGCCACACTTCCTCGACCGGGAAATCGAAAAACGATTTTGGGTCGATGGGTTTCAATTCCTCCCCACCCCGGCGGAAGCCGGGGTCTGCGGGATCCCGGCTTTCGCTGGGATGGGTCGCTTGTGAAGTTGCGGAACGCTCATCAATCTTGATCTGCGCCCAAGGCATGACGAGGTTGTAGGCCGACTGCCGGTTCGGGCGAATCGCCTTTCCCTTGCGCCGTCCATAGAATTTCAGATCTGTGCGGGAGGTTTTTTCCATTCCCTGCTGCCGGGTCGCTGTCGCGGATTTACCGCTTCAGTTCCGTCACCTTGCCCTCGCGCTCGGCATCGCGGTATTTCTTGGAGCTGATTTCGTCTTTCAGCGCCTGCACGAGGTCGAGTTTTTCCCAGGTGAAGCCGCCGTCGGGGTCGGGTTGGCGGCCGAAGTGGCCGTAGGCCGCAGTGCGGGCGTAGATGGGCTTGTTGAGGTTCAGGCGTTCGCGGATCGCGCGCGGGCGGAAATCGGCCACAGCCTGCAGCGCCTGCGCCAGCGCATCGTCGCTGTAGCGGCCCGTGCCGTGGGTATTGATGTAAAGCGAAATCGGATGCGACACGCCGATGGCGTATGAAACCTGCATCGTGCATTTATCGGCAAGACCCGCTGCCACGATGTTTTTCGCGGCGTGGCGCGCGGCATAGGCAGCCGAGCGGTCGACTTTCGTCGGGTCTTTCCCCGAGAACGCGCCGCCGCCGTGCGGGGCGGACCCGCCGTAGGTATCCACGATGATCTTGCGTCCGGTCAGGCCGCAGTCGCCGTCCGGCCCGCCGATGACGAAACGCCCGGTCGGATTTACGTAGAATTTCTTCTCGTCGCACATCCAGCCCTTGGGCAGAATATTCTCGACATGCGGGCGCACCATTTCGCGCACTTCGTCCTGGCTGACGCTGGCGTCGTGCTGGGTGGAAACGACGACGGACTCGGCGCGCACGGGCTTGCCGTTCACGTATTCGAGGCTGACCTGAGATTTCGCATCGGGGCCCAGCTTGAAGAGCGCGCCGGAATGGCGGGCTTCGGCCAGTGACTTCAGGATGGCATGCGAATAGTAGATCGCGGCTGGCATGAAGGTTTCCGTTTCGCGGCAGGCATAACCGAACATGATGCCCTGGTCGCCGGCGCCTTCGTCCTTGTTGCCGGCGGCGTCGACGCCCTGCGCGATGTCGGCCGACTGCGCATGCAGGCGCACATCAACCTTGATTTTTTCCCAGTGGAATTCTTCCTGCTTGTAGCCGATGTCGCGCACCGCATGGCGGGCGATTGTCTCGATCAGCTCCTTGGTGATGGAGGCGGGGCCGCGCGTCTCGCCGGCGATGCACAAAAATCCGGTGGTCGCGAGGCATTCCGCCGCAACGCGCGCTTGCGGATCGGCGTTGAGATAGGCATCGACGATGGCGTCGGATACGCGGTCGCAGAGCTTGTCCGGGTGGCCTTCGCCGACGGATTCACTGGTGAAAACATACTTCTGTTCAGACATGCAAATACCTCAAAAAGACCCGGAAATTAACGAGTTTTTATTTATACGTGACGGGAATCGGGCGGGCAACAGCGAAGTTTCAGGCATAAAGGCGCATAAAACAGCGCAGGGACGCGTTGCAAAGGCGCGTTTTAAGGCCGCAGAACGCATCAAAAAGCGCGTATTTACGGGCTTTTCCGCGCATAAGAAGGGCCCGAGGGAGGGCCTCTCAAGCGCATACTCCGCGCAGAACAATGCGTAATCATACGGGTGTGGAGGGGATACGCTGCCGCAAGGCGCGGTTTAGGCCCGCACCAGGATTTTATTTGACATAATGTTTACGAATCGTGTATAAAAGTACCGCAGAGTGCCTGTATCGGCTTCCCGGTTTTTTATGGGTAAGCCCATGCAATGTGCCGGACGGTTTTAAAGGTATGTTTCACGTCCGGGTCTTCACAGCAACGAGCTGCAAAACAATCGTGGACCGTTAATGTTCAGGGTTGTTTATATGCAGGCAAAAAATCGACTGACATTCCCGCCGCATGCCGCACCCCTGAAACGGGGAGTACAGACATGAAAGTTTACGTGATCACACAGGACGTCCAGACCAAATCCGGCGGCGTCTCGTCCCCGCCCGTCGCCGTGGTGCTGGACAAGACAGGCGTCGCAAAACCTTACAAGGCCGAGGCCTTCACGGTGATCGGCTCGGCGGAGCAGATATCCGCCGTCAAGGCCTTCAACGAGGTGGCCGGGCTTTCCGCCGCCGCGAAGGAGCAGCTGGGCCTCGACAAGGAAACGCTGATCGCGCTGGAAATGGAAGCAGCCTTCGGCACGCTTGTGACATCCGGCAAGTCGCTTAAGGTGGATGTTTACCGCGGCATCGATGGCAGGGACTTCCCGACCGTGCGCGGGGTTTATGCCTATGACCCGAAATGCGATCCTTATACGACGTACGAGGAGTTTACCGTCGCAGAAACGCTGAAGTGTCACTTCGAGCAGGAAAAACGCAAGGCCGTGCAAAGCGAGATTTCCGGCCTCTCGAACGAAACGAAGAACTTCCTGGCGATGCGGAGGCTGAAACCCAGAGGATAAAGTTTAATAGAAGGTGTGCGGCAAAGGGGAAGGACGAGCCCCTTCGCCGAAGGAACTCAAAAAGACGACGTCACCAAGGCACTACAGATCGCCCCGGCATGTCCCAACGCATGTCGGGGCGATCATTTCAATTGCCCCCGCGCTGTACGCTTTTTTGCAAGGGTTTGATTTTCACCAAATCATTTTCCCCGCCCCCTGCTCAAATGAAACCGGAGCATCCCGCCGGGCTGGCGCCTTCAGATTCGCTTAAGGCAGGCGCGCTAGACAGAAGGGGCGATGCTGCCGCATGTCCAAAGGGAGACTAACCATGAACCGCCGTTTTTTCATTCCGTTCCTCTGCGCACTGCTGCCTCCGCTGGCGCCCGCCTTTGCCAAGTCGGGCGGCTGGAACACCTATGGCAACGTCATGCAGGTGGCCCTGCAAATGCGCGCTCAAAAAGGCGTGATGCGGGGAACCGGCCGCTTCCGGCCGCGTTGGCAAAGCGGGAGACACAGAGAGTCTCAAGGCTCATGCGATCCTTGAAGTTTTCTTGTGTCTCCTTTTATTTCTTGCATTACGGCTTGAGCGTCACGACGCTTTCGCGGTCGGGGGCGGAGCAGATATGGCCGTCGACGGCCTTGCCGGCGGCATCCTTCGCCGTGAAATTCGCGCCATAAGGGTGTCCGGTGTCGCAGCCGCTGTCCTTGTGGAATTTGTCCATCGTGATGACGGTCAGGTTTTTCGCGCTCAGCGTATCCTTCGCGCGGTTGCCCAGCATCTCGCTGGTTTCCTTTTCCTCGTGGTGCTGATAGCCGACGTAAGCGACGCCGCCGATCACCACGGCTGCGGCCAGCGCGAAAGCGCCCGCGATTTTAACGCCTAATCCGATCATATCTCCCATATCCGACATTTTGGTTCTCCTTGAATGATAAATTGTCTTGGCTGCGCGCTTTCGCGCAGGCGATAATCAGGGCGGGCGATTATAACGGGAACAATAACTCGCTCAGATGGATGTTATGTATAATTAAGGGGCGGGGTATCGTCAACTCTATTTTACTAATTCATTGATTTTAAAATATTTTCCGTTTTGACGAAACGGGGGCGCTATGCCACAGTTTGAGGGCGGAGAGGCTTCATGAAGTCACATGACAAGGGTTTTCCGGTTGTCCTCGGCTTTCTGTCGGCGATGGGCCTGCTGGCCTACAGCGCCTATGGGCTCTTTCACAAGGGCATTTTCTGGCCGCTGAAATATCCGGACGGCGGCGGGATCCTCACCTTGCCGCAGACGACCCTGCTGGTCACGGGCGCGCTGTTTGTTTTTGCGAACGGCACTTACTTCCTGTTTGTCCTGCGCCCCGGATCCGAGCCCGGCAAGACGCCGTATCTTTTCCGCGGCCTGTTCTGGATCGGCATCCTGATCGTGCTGGGCGCGGGCGTGCTGCCGGATTCCATCGGCGCCGGACTGAAGCGCTAAAGTGGGCTATCGCAGAAATCACGCCTTCCGTTTGCTGCGCAGCCACTCTGCCGCGGCGAGGGTGGCGGCGAGAAGGGCGAAGAAGAGGCTGTCGCCGAGCTGCGAATACACCGTCGGGGGCATCGGCTTGGGCAGGATGCTGTCGACATAGCCGGAATCCCCCAGCGGCTGGTCGCCGAGGAAACGCCCCAGCGGGTCGAACATGGCGGAGATGCCTGTGTTGGCGGCGCGCGCGAGCGGCAGTCCCTCCTCGATGGCGCGCAGGCGCGCGATGCCAAGGTGCTGGTGGGGCCCCGCGGTCTGGCCGTACCAGCCGTCGTTGGTCACGTTCACCATCCAGTCGGGGCGGTCTTTCTGGTCCACGACCTCGCCCGGGAAAATGACTTCGTAGCAGATGAGCGGGCTGAAGGGCGGCAGGTCGCCGATATGAACGGTCGAGGGACCGGGGCCGCGCGTGAATTCGCCGATGCCGGACACGGCGAGCGCCAGCGGCGTGAAGGGGATCTTGTCGCGCAACGGAATATATTCGCCGAAGGGCACCAGATGATGCTTGTCATAGGTGCCGATGACCTTGTCGTGCTTGTCCAGCACGCTCACGCTGTTATAGAACCGCGGGTGGCCCTGGTTCGAGGCATCGACGCGCAGGGCGCCCAAAAGGCCGAGGCTGTCTTTCGGCAGCGACGCGGCGATGATATGCGCGATATCGGGGAAGGCGGCAAGATCGGCGCTCACTGCCGTTTCCGGCCAGACGACGAAGGTGATGGGGTCGGGCAGGTCCGATTTCTCCTTCGTCAGCTTCATGTGCTTTTCAAGATTGCGCCAGTCCTCGTCGTTATCCCACTTTATATTTTCGGGGATATTCGCCTGCACGATGCGCACCGTGTAATGGCCGGATTGCTCCGTCGGGTTGGACAGCAGGCGGAAGGCGCCTCCCATCGCGGCCAGCACGAGAATGCCCGCGACGATTTCGACAGCGCGACGCTGTTTCGTCAGCGCGGGCAGGGCCGCCCAGACGAGAGTCAGCAGCGTCAGCCCGTAGATGCCGGTAACGGCTGCGGTCTGCAGCACGGGCAGCACCCAGTGCCAGGCATATCCCGGCAGGTTCCAGGGAAATCCGGTGAGTATATGGCCGCGCAGGTATTCGATGGCCGCCCATAAGGCGCAGACGGCCAGCGCATAGGCGGGCTCCTCATGGCGCCAGCGCCTCGCCAGCAGCGGGATAAAGCCGTAGAAAAGCGCGAGGACGGCGGGGCCGAGGATGGCGGAGAAGGGCAGCGCCCAGCCCCATTGCGACAGGTCGACGAACAGCGCCGCGCTGACCCAGTAGAGCCCGAAAATGAAATACCCGGCGCCGAATGCCCAGCCGGTCAGGAAGCTTTTGCCGCGCGAAGGCGCGTTGATGGACAGGAAGATGAGCCCCGGCACGCAGACGAACAGCGCCGGCACGAACCCGATCGGCGGCATCGTGAAGGTCAGCAGCGCGCCAAGGCCGAAGGCAAGGGCGTATTTTTTAACGCCCGTGATGTGCTCGCATTTATTTTTGAATGTCGCGTATCGCAAGTACCCTCACCCCACCCTCTCCCAAAGGAGAGGGGACTGACGACGCCCTTCGGGCGAAAATTATAAATTATAATCTCTTTCGCGCAGCGAAAGTCAGGAATCCCCTCTCCCAGAGGGAGAGGGTGATTATCCTAGTGAACTGATACTAAAGGATAATCATGTTATCATACAAGTGTACAGTTAGTTCACAGCACTAGCTGAATCAATGACTTGCAGATTTCTAATACACAGTTTGTACACAGAAAGAGCAAGCAAATGTCATTCCTTATCCACCTGCATCGAGGCCTGCGATCAATTCAAGTTTCTCGAGGCCACTGGCTAGAAAAAACTCTATCTGATTTCGCATGATCTTCCGGCCGATGCCGCGGCCAGTTTTTTCAGTTTAAGATATCCTGAATAGGCAACCCTTTTTTTCCAGATTAAAGTTTTAATAGCCCTTTTCATATCGGATTAAATGTTGCTTAATGGGTACATCAAATCCCATATGAATTAAGAACAATGACCGCACGCTTTATCGACAATGCCGAGAAAAATCGCTTCGAGTACCACGTCGGCACTTCCTTCGCCTACGCGAACTACCGGCGTAAGGGAAAAGAATTGTTCATTGATAAAGTCGAAGCTCCTGTGGAATTGCGCGGAACGGGTGCGGCCGGCAATTTAATGCAGAACATTGTGGGCCTTGCAAAAGCAGAAGGCCTCGTGATCGTCCCTGTCTGCAGTTATGCAGCAGCCTGGATGCAGCGTCGGCAAAAGCCCCGTGCCCCTAAACCCTGACGGAAAATTGGAAGGAAGCAGAACGCATGACGAAACCTGATAGAATTGAACACCGGAATGGTGGATATGAATACCGCCTTAATGGGCAATTGCACCGTGAGGACGGTCCTGCTGTTGACAGCGGCAAGGGTGACACCTGGTGGTTCAGGAACAACCTGCTTCATCGCGAAGGCGGCCCGGCAGTTGAACACGCAACTGGCAGCAAGTGGTGGTACAAAAACGGCGCCCTGCACCGGGAAGACGGTCCAGCTTATGAAGGCGCAGACGGAACAAAAGCATGGTATCTGAATGGCAAGCCAATTGATCCTCCCGTTAAGTCACCCGGGGATTCAAGCCTGCGAAAGCCGAAGAATAAAGGCCCGTCGCTCGGTCCATGATCTGGCCAGGGAGCATTTTGTGCCAGTTCCACCTCAAAAAGCGATAATCGACAGAATTTCAACCCCACGCGGGGTCATATTGTGGCGCGGTGAGAACGGAGTCCCGCACTGCGAAGATGGCCCTGCGATTGTGTTTCCAAACGGGGATAAGGAATGGTGGGTGAATGGCGAGCTGCATCGGGATGACGGACCAGCAGTGGTCAGGGCGGATGGCAGCAAGGAATGGTGGAGGCAGGGCAGGCCTTGGCCGGCCGGCCCGGTCGAGGGTGAAGAAAACCGGATAGCAAAGGAAAATGCACGCGCCGCAGAGGTACGCCAACAGGCGCAGGACCGGCTGCGTAAACTCGCTCTCAAACATTCTGCCAGGATTAAGCTTTAGAATCTCCGCGCCGCTCTAATGCACGAAACCTGCGAGAACGGCTGCGAGAGTTGCCGTGGCGACGACCAGCCAAAGCATTAACCCCTGCAACAAAGGCCTGACGCCGACGGCCTTGAGAGAAGCGGCCGTCAGGCTTGAGCCTATCAGGAACAAGGTCAAAACGAGCGTCCGTTTAGCCACGGCCTCGATGACCTGGCCGATTCCCTGCAATGCAGGTATCCAGGTGACAATTGCTGCAACGATGACAAACCCGAGAATGAACCATGGTTTTTGCGTCCTGATCTTTTTATCTTGCGCAGCAGAACGCGCAAAAAAGTGACTGGCGCCAAAAGCCAGGGGGACGATCCAGAGAGCCCTGGCCAGCTTGACCGTCGTCCCCACCTGCAGCGCGTCCGGACCATATTGCAAGGTTGCCCCGACAACAGAGCTGGTGTCGTGAATTGCCAGGGCGGACCAGAGGCCAAATTGCACCTCTGACAAATCAAATATGCGCCCGATACCTGGAAAAATAAGCAAGGCCACTGCATTCAGTAAAAATACAGCGCCCAGAGCGACAGACATGGAATGTGGTTTGGCGCGCATCACTGGCGCAATTGCCGCAATCGCGCTGCCGCCGCAAATAGCCGTCCCGACAGAAATCAGAATGGAAGTATCCCGCTCCGATTTCAGAATCTTGCCTATCACAAGCCCCAGGCCAAGAGTGGCAGTAATGCTGATCAAGGTGTATCCCAGTCCCTGGACGCCTGCTTTCGCGACCGTTTCCAGGTTCATGCCTGCGCCAAGTCCCATAACCGATCCGCCCAAAAGCGCCCGTGTCATTTTGGATGTTTTTTCGATATAGGGGTTCCCCAGAGACACGGCCAGCACAATGCCCGCCACCAGCGCCGCCGCCGGCGGCACCCATGGGGTGAGGCATAATATGCCCAGCACGGGAAGCAAATACAAAGACACGTTGATTTTTGTAAGATTGATCATTTTATGGGACGTATCATCGAGACGGGAACGACACAAGATTTATTTCTGCACCCGAAGAACGAGCAGACTCGAAATTACGTCAGCGGAGAGTTTGGCTGAAGGAGCCTTCTCCATTGCGGGCAGAAGAACTGAAACAAGGCGAGTCAATCCCACAATGAGTGTTTAGAGAACCCAAAAAGATACACGGTTGATTTTTTGAGGTCGTTTTGCATATTGAGTTCAATGTGTAGTGTGTAATTGAATGCGACTTAAAATTCTGTACGCCTCTATAGCCAAATCCGCTATCTCGGGCGTCTGCGCTTGGTTCAGATTGCCCATTATGCACAGGCGGTACACAGGCGGTTTTAGTGGTTAAAAATCATGTATTTTCAACCCACTAAAATTACTACCGTCCAAAGGGGGAGGGTACTTTCTTTTGCTGATAAATCAATCAGATATTTTCGCCCGCGGGGACCGGTTTTTTGGGCAGGTTGCGGATGCGCACGCGCATGATGCGGCGCGGATCGGCGTCGATGACTTCAAATTCGATGCCCGACGGCTGGTGGCGCACGACTTCCCCGCGCGAGGGGACGTGGCCGGTGATATAGGTGACGAGGCCGCCCATGGTGTCGACTTCCTCGTGCTCCTCGTTCTCGGCGAAGCATTCGCCGTAGCGCGCCTCGAATTCCTTGATGGGGAAGCGCCCGTCCGCGATCGCGGAGCCGTCGGGGCGCTCGATGAGCTGCGGGGTCAGTTCGTATTCGTATTCGTCGTCGATCTCGCCGACGATGGTTTCCACGAGGTCGTTGATGGTGATAAGCCCGTCGATGCCGCCGAATTCGTCGACGACGAAGGCGATATGCATCTTCGACTGGCGCATCTGCAGCATCAGGTCCATCGCGCGCATGGCGGGAGAGACGACCAGCGCGTCGCGCATGATGTCGCGCAGCTCGAAGCCCTCGTTCTTGAGGTTCGCGACGATGTCCTTCACGTTGATGATGCCGATGATGTTGTCGAGATCGTCGCGGTAGACGGGAATACGGCTGTGCGGTTTTTCGGACAGCAGCGTGTAAAGCTCGTCCTTCGTCGTGTCGGCGCTGATGGCGATGATGTCGGCGCGGGGAACCATAAGGTCGACGACGGGCAGGTCGCGCAGCTGCAGGATGTTGGAAATCAGCAGGCGCTCGTGCATCGCGACGGCGGATTGCGGCGCGGTTTCCGACTTCTCCTCGATCAGTTCCTCGATGGCCTCGCGCAGGGAGTCGTCCTCGCGGTCTTCGTCCTTGCTGCTGCCGGCAGGCAAAAGATTTTTCACCCAGGTCAGGATGCCGCCGTCGCCTGTCTTTGGCGCCTCGGTCACTGAGGGCTCGGGCGCCGGAGAGGGTTTTTTCGGCGGTTCTTCCATTTTTTCGTTAAGGCTGGGAGTCATGATAGGGGTCAGGATAGCCCAAACTTTCTAAAATGTCACATTCGAGCTTTTCCATAGTTTTTGCGTCTTTGTCCCTGATATGGTCATAGCCCATTAAATGCAGTGTTCCGTGCACCACCAGATGCACGGCATGATTTTCCAGAGTTTTATTCTGCGCCCGGCACTCGCGTTCCAGCGTCTGCCAGGCCAGCACCACATCGCCCAGCGGAATCGGATTCGGGGAGGGATGCCGCGCAAAGGAGTCTTCCTTGAGCTTCGCCACGTCGAACTGCGGAAAAGACAGGACGTTCGTGGGCTTGTCGATGCCGCGGTAATCGCGGTTGAGGGTTTTCACCATCTTGTCGTCGGCAAGCACGATGCTCATCTCGAAGTTGCGCCGGCCGAAGACGGCGGGCTTCTTCGCGTCCACGAAAGCGGCGCCGGCGGCACGCTCGATTTTCTCTTCCAGCTTCTTGAAGGCGCTTTTCCATTTCGGGTAGGCAATATCGAGATGGATGGTCAGGCTGATCATCTTAAAATCAGCCTTCGCCGTTCTTTTTGGAACGCGCGTCGCGCTTCTCGTAGGCGGAGACGATGCTCTTCACGAGGCGGCTGCGGACGACGTCCTCTTCCTCAAAACGGATGAAGGAAACGTCCTTTACGTCATGCAGGACTTCCATCGCGTCGCGCAGGCCTGATTTCGTGTTGTGCGGCAGGTCGGTCTGCGAGGGGTCGCCTGTCACGACCATGCGGCTGCCTTCGCCGATGCGGGTCAGCGCCATTTTCATCTGGGCGACCGTCGTGTTCTGGGCCTCGTCGAGGATGACCATGGCGGAAGACAGCGTGCGCCCGCGCATGAAGGCGAGCGGCGCGATTTCTATGGTGCCGTCGGCAAGGCGGCGCGCGATCTGGTCGGGCGGCAGCATTTCGTGCAGCGCGTCGTAGATGGGGCGCAGGTAGGGGTCGATTTTTTCCTGCATCGTGCCGGGCAGGAAGCCGAGGCTTTCTCCCGCCTCGACGGCGGGGCGGCAGAGGATAAGCCGGTCGATGGCGCCGGACTGCATCATATGCACGGCCTGCGCGACGGCAAGAAATGTCTTGCCTGTACCTGCGGGCCCGAGGCCGAAGACGAGGTGATGGTGGCGGATGGCTTCGAGATATTCGCCCTGCCGCGGCGTGCGCGCGGTGATTTTCTTGTTCTTGGTCTTGATGTCGAGCTGTGTTTCTTTCAGCGCCTTCAGCGCCATCTCGCGGGAGCCGCGATCCATCGGCGACATCGCGACCTGGAGGGCGGAGGAGACTTCTTCCTTGCCGACCGGCATGCCTTTCAGCAGTCGTTCCCACAGCACGTCGAAAACCGACTGCGCGGCCTGGATGCTGGGCTTGCTGCCGATGATGACGACCTCGTTCCCGCGCGAGGCGATCTCGACGTTAAGCTCTTCTTCGATCTGGGCAAGGTGGCTGTCATGTTCCCCGAACAACAGGGGGACGAGTGCGTTGTCGTCGAATTGAAGTCCGATGCGCCGGACGGCCTGTTTGGTCAATTCTTGCTCCCTCAAGATAAAAAAGTAGGGTTAGTTCTACCTAACCCTACTTTAACAGTAAAAGATAAATATTTGTTAATGCCCGGAGTTTACCAGCGGGGGTTGCTAGAGCCCTGATTTCCTTTCGGATTCTGGGGCTGCGGTTTTGCCGCGGGTTCTTCCGAAACCGGGGTTTCCACAACCGGGGTTTCCGCAACAACGGTGGGTTGAGCCACCCGCGGCTTCAGCGCCGTGTTTTCATTGCCGAGGCGGTCGACGACCGTCTTCACGATTTTCGCGCGGACGACGTCTTTCGAGCTGAAGCGGTGAACGCCCACGCCCTCTGCGCCTTCAAGGCGGTTGACGGCATACATGAGGCCCGACTTGTCGGGGTCGTCGAGGTCGACCTGGGATTCATCGCCCGTGACGACCATCTTCGAGTTTTCGCCGATACGGGTCAGCGCCATGCGGATCTGCTCGACCGTCGTGTTCTGCGCTTCGTCGAGGATGATGAAGGCGTCGGAGAAGGTGCGGCCGCGCATGAAGCCCAGCGGCGCGATCTCGATCTCGCCGCTCGTCATCTTGTTCTGCCAGCCCCTGCGGCCGAAGATTTTATCCAGCTCGTCGTAGATCGGGCGCATGTAGGGGCCCATCTTGTCTTCGGCAGTGCCGGGGATGAAGCCGATGCTCTCGCCGGCTTCCTTGGCGGGACGCGCGAGGAACACTTTCTTGACCTTGCCTTCCTTCAGCGCCTGGAACGCCATGGCGCAGGCCACGTGCGTCTTGCCGGTGCCGGCGGCGCCGATGCCGAAAGTGAGTTCGCTTTCGGAAATCAACTTGGCGAATTCGGCCTGTCCAGGCGTCTTGGGCTGGAAGTTGCCGCCCTTCGATCCGGCGGGAAGCGTGTTCTGGTTCGCGGCGACTTTCTGGAAGTCGGCTGTCGCCGGTGCGGGCGCGCTGGACGTTTGCTCAGGCGCCGGTGCATTGTGCATGTCTTTGGGCATCATGTCGCTTGCTACTCCCCATATGATGTCTTTTTTGATGTAACCGCCCTGACTGTAGATGCCCGAAAGCGCGGCGAAGGCTTTCTTGGCTCTTTCGGCGTCTTCTGCGTCGCCGGTGAAGAATATCTTGTCTCCGTAGGCGGTGCGCTGCGGAAACTGGATATTGAAGGCTTGCTCGAACACATGCTTGAGGCCCGGGCGCTTGTTGAATATGACCTCCGCGACGCCGCGGTCGGCTTTCGACGTGATGCTGAGGAAATGCTGCGTGTAGTTGTTTTCTGCGGGGTCGGTCATGCTGCTTCTCTTTTCTCGCTGGGGTTTGAATCAGGGATGGTGACTATAGTTCCGTACATCCCGTTCTGAAAAGCTTTTTCCACGGTGACGTCGAGAATTTCTCCAAACAGGCGCTCGGGCGCGTTGACGTAAACGGACTGCATCCAGGGCGATTTGCCCTGCAATTGGCCGGTTTTTTCGCCCCTGCGGTCGAACAGCACCGGCATGGTTTTGCCGACGCTCCTGCGGTTGTATTCATGCTGCTGCGCAAACAAAAGCGCCTGCAGTTCATGCAGGCGCGCGTCCTTCACGGATTCCGGAACGATGCCCCCCATAGCTGCGCCCGGCGTGCCGGGGCGGGGGCTGTACTTGAAGGAATAACAGGCGGCAAAGCCGACCTGCTGCACGATGTCGATCGTCTGTTTGTGGTCTTCGTCCGTCTCACCGGGGAAGCCGACGATGAAGTCGGACGACAGCGCAATGTCGGGACGCGCCTTTTTCACGCGCGCGATGATATCGAGGTAATCCGAAGCTTTGTGCTTGCGGTTCATCAGCTCCAGCACGCGGTCGGAACCGCTTTGCAGCGGCAGGTGCAGGAAAGGCATCAGCTTTGCCACTTCGCCGTGCGCCGCAATCAGGTTGTCGTTCATGTCCTTGGGATGCGAGGTCATGTAGCGGATGCGCTGCAGCCCGTTCATGTCGGCGAGCTTGCCGATGAGTCGCGCGAGGTCCCAGGTTTCGCCATTCGGGCCGTCGCCGTGATAGGCATTCACGTTCTGGCCAAGCAGCGTGATTTCCTTCGCGCCGCCATCGACCATGCGCTGCGCTTCATCGAGCACCTGCTGTACGGGACGCGAGAATTCCGCGCCGCGGGTATAGGGCACGACGCAGAAGGTGCAGAACTTGTCGCAGCCTTCCTGCACCGAAAGCATCGCCGAAGGGCCTTGCGCCTGCGCCTCGACGGGGAGGTGGTCGAATTTCGATTCAACGGGGAAGTCGGTATTCACGACGCGCGCGCCGCCGGCTGCGTTCAAAATCATTTCCGGCAGCAGGTGATAGGTCTGCGGTCCGAAGACCATATCAACATATTTCGCGCGGCTCAAAATTACGTCGCCTTCGGCCTGCGCCACGCAGCCGGCGACGGCGATGAGGGCTTTTTCGCCCTTTTCTTCCTTGGCTTCCTTATGGTCGCGCAGGCGGCCCAGGTCGGAGAAGACCTTTTCGGTGGCTTTTTCACGGATGTGGCAGGTATTCAGAATCATCAGATCGGCGCCTTCCGGCTCCGGGGTTTGCTCATACCCAAGGGTCGAGAGCACGTCCGCCATCTTCTGGCTGTCGTAGACGTTCATCTGGCAGCCCCAGGTCTTGATGTAGAGCTTCTTGCTCATTGCATTCCGTATCCTGCAATCTAAAATCAAACCGTGGTTTTTATCGTATTGAACGTATTAACCATATTTTTGGACAATTGTCCAGAAATTTGTATTCATAATCCCGGGTGAAATCCTTATGGCTCAGGAAGTTCTGATGATGGGTCCCATCCCGCTGGCGCAGGCGGAAGAACTGGAAAAGATTTTCCATATTCATAGGCTCTGGCAGGCGCAGGACCCGGAAAAAAAGCTCAAGGAAGTGCGCAATGACATTACCGGCGTCGTCAGCACGGCCTGGTTCGGCGTCTCCGGCAAGCTGATCAAGGCGCTCCCGAACCTCGAAATCATCAGCCATTTCGGCGTCGGCTACGACAACGTGGATGTGCTGGCGGCGAAGAAGCGCGGCGTCATCGTCACCAATACCCCGGATGTCCTGACGGACGATACGGCGGATGTCGGCATGGGGCTTGTGCTCGCTGTTTTCCGGCGGCTGGTGGAAGGCGATATATACGTGCGCAGCGGCCAGTGGGCGAAAAAAGGCGCGCTGCCGATGGGCAGGGGATTACGCGGCAAGAAGATGGGCATCGTGGGCCTGGGCCGTATCGGGCAGGCCGTGGCCAAGCGCGCGCAGGCCTTTGGAATCGAGGTTTCCTACCACGGGCCGAAAAAGAAGAAGGGCGTGGCGTATCCCTTTCACGCGGGGCTGGAGGCGCTGGCAAAGGCTTCCGATATCCTCATGATAACCTGCCCGTATAACGCCGATACGCATCACCTGATTAACGCAAAGGTTCTGAAGGCGCTGGGCAAGCAGGGCGTGCTGATTAACATAGCGCGCGGCAAAATAGTAGACGAGAAGGCGCTCATCGACGCACTGGAAAACGGCGTCGTCTACGGCGCGGGTCTGGACGTTTTCGAGAATGAACCCGATGTTCCCAGTGCGTTGTGCCGGCTTGATAATGTAGTGCTGCAACCCCATGTGGGTAGCGCCACCGCCGAAACCCGCGCCGCGATGGCGCAACTGGTTGTGGATAACTTGCGCCTTTATTTTGAAAAGGCTGAAGTTTTGACGCCGGTCTAAACCATTTCTGGACTCACGGGATAAAAGTTAGTAAATCTTGGGCTCATTTCGAAAAAGGGTTTCTTCATGAAAAAGCTTGCCGTCGCTCTCGCTCTCGCCATCCTCTTGTCCACCCCCGCATATTCGGCCGGCTGCTATACCGCCCGCGAGGTGGAGGCGGAACAGGCGCTGCGCATCCACAGCGAGCTGATGGTCATCGGCCTCACCTGCCTGAAGATGCCGCAGGGCCAGCAGATGTACCTGAGATACCAGAGCTTCACGCAGAAGAACCAGGCTCTGCTCGCGTCTTATGAAACCGAGCTGATTTCCTATTACCGCCATGCGGGTTATGAGAATCCGGAAAAACAGCTCCACACGCTGCGCACCAACCTCGCGAACCAGATTTCCGAGCATGCCATCACGATGTCGACCTCGACCTTCTGCCGCACCTATGGCACGCGCATCGACAAGGCGCTCGCCATGGACCAGCAGAAAATCCGCCGCTGGGCCCAGTTCAGCTTCGTTGGCAGCCCCACCAGCCAGCCGATGTGTGCCGCCGCCCGCGTGGCGAGCCGCCAGAATATCGTCCGCTGATTTTTGATTTTCAGTAAACGGGTTTCCAGCCGGGCTTGCAGTTGTCCGGTGAAGTGTCGCCCATGGCGCGCTGGCACAGGTCGAAGATGCATTTACTGCCTGTCAGGCGCTCGCATTCCTTTTGCTGGTCTGCGGAATATCTATCGGCGCCGTAAACTTTGTCCTGTCCGGATTCCGCGGCAAGCCTCTCCAGATCCGCCAGCACCTCTTCGCTGTGATGCGACGGGCTGACGTCGGGATAGGTTTTGCGGATGATGCCTTTGGGGTCGATAAGAAATGTGTTGCGGGCGGCGAGGGTGGCGGCGCCGAGGTTCATCTCCGAGCCGTACAGGGCAATCACCCGGCGCTCCGTATCCGACAGCAGGGTGAAGTTCAGGCCTTCCTTCGCGCAGAAACTTTTGTGGCTGCCGGGCTCGTCGACGCTCACCCCCACGATGGTCGCGTTCTTCGCGACGTACTTCGGCAGGTCCTTCTGGAAGTTATGCGCCTCGACGGAGCAGCCGCTCGTGAAGTCCTTCGGATAGAAATACAGCACCACCCATTTGCCGCGGAGGTCTTCCAGAGAAACCGTTTTCCCTTCCTGGTTCGGCAGCATAAAGCCGGGCGCCATCGAGTTTTCCGCAGGCAGGCTGGACTTCGACTCAGTGATGACACCGCCGTATCCAATCTGGAACGCAAGCAGGGCCAGCAGGAAAACACCCGAGAACAGGAATTTTACGGCCTTGTTCCTCACCGATGAAAACGCAGGGTCGGCTTTCTTCCGGTAGGCGCGGACAAGCTTGATAATGCCCGCGAAGAAGCACACCCAGCCGCCCGCCCATATCAGGGTCGTCACCATCTGATGAAAATTCACGGGGTTCATGTCAAGGGCACCTATTCACGATTATACCACGGCAAGCCGAGAGGGTGAACAAGGTCACTTCGGCGGGTGAAGCTGGTCCTGCGCTTTGGCCGTGCTGAAATGCTCGGACGCCTTGCTGCGCGTCGTTGTCCATTCGACGACAAGAGAATATGCGAGGGCGAGCAGCGTCGGGCCGATGAAGATGCCGATAAAGCCGAAGGCGATCGCGCCGCCCATGATGCCGAGCAGTACGAGAAGGAGCGGCATGTCGCTGCCGCGGCTGATGAAGTAGGGTTTCATGAAGTTATCGACGGAAGCGATCACGGCCACGCCCCAGATAATGAGGAAAATGGCCATGCCGTTCTGGTTGTCCGAAAACAGCCAGAGCACGGCAGGCCCCCAGAGCAGCGGCGGGCCCATCGGCAGCAGCGAGAGGAAGAAGGTCATGAGGCCGAGGAACGTGGCGCCCGGGATGCCCGCAATGCCGAAACCGATGGCGGCCAGCACGCCCTGCAGCAGCGCGGTGCCTAAAATACCGTAAACGACGCCGATCAGCGTGTTCTTCGACACTTTCAGCAGGTTCTGCCCGTGCTCGCCGCCGAACTTGTCGATGAGCGCGCGGATGCGCACGGCGGCGTGCATCCCGTGGCGGAAGAAGAAATAGGAAATGATCACGCCCAGCGAGATGTCGAGCATGCCGTGGCCCAGCGTGCTGGCGAGGCGCAGCAGCAGGTCCGAGGTCGGCTGGGCGTATTGCTTCAGCGTCTGCATCATGTGGTCGCGGTCGGACATGAAGATGAGCCACAGCTTTTGCAGGTAGGGGCCGCCGAAGCGCATGGCGCCCAGCGACTCGGCGGTCGTCTTCGGGTCTGTTTCCAGCAGCTTGACGATTTCGTCATATATCAGTGTGTAGTTGTCGGCCACGCTGGTGCCGATGATGAACAGCGGCGCAATGAAGCAGCCCGCCAGCGCCATGGTCATCAGTCCCGCCGCGAGCGCCGTGCGGTTGCGCATGCGCGCCTGCAGCCACATGAAGGCGGGCCAGGTGGCCAGCGTGAAGATGGTGGACAGCAGCATCGCCGGGAAAAACGGCGTCAGGATGATGAGGCAGCCGAGCAAAATCAGCGTCACCACCGTCAGGGCGGCGACGAGCTGATATATCTGTATCCTGTCCTTGAGATTGACGTGCAGCATGCCCCTGAACCCAAGCCGAGTTTACAAAAGAAAGGATACACCATCATATGATGGCTTCCCATTACTTTTTAGTTATTTATAATGGGTTAAGAGTATCTTTCCGGAAAGGGATTCAAATGGACATATTCTCCGACCTGTCGATCGTCAGAGTGGCGACTTACGCATTCGCCGCTTTTCTTATCGTCGGCTTTCTTGTCTGGAGCCACCGCTTCTGGTCGACCAAATTCGTGCTGGAGGGCATTCACCGGAAAAAACTCCCTGCCCCGGAAGAACTCGGCGGGCCAAAGCTTTTGTCCGTCCTCACGGCCTGGGACCTGACGCTGCTGGGTGTCGGCGCCATCATCGGCACGGGTATTTTCGTCCTGACCGGCCTTGCGGCCGCGACGCAGGCCGGGCCCGCGGTCGTCCTGTCCTTTGTCGTTTCCGGGTTTGCCTGCGCCTTCGCGGCGCTCGCCTATGCGGAGCTTTCCGCCAGCGTCGGCGGTTGCGGCAGTGCCTATGGCTATTCCTATGCTGCCTTCGGAGAGTTCATCGCGTGGATCATCGGCTGGGATTTGGTGCTTGAATACGGCGTTTCGGTCGCCGCAGTCGCGAACGGCTGGTCGGGCTATCTCTATCGCGGGCTTCACGCGATGAACATCAATGTTCCTGAGGTCCTGACACGCGGGCCTTTCGCGGTCGACAACATGACAGGCGCAGCGACGCCAGGCTTTGTCAACATTGCAGCGGTGCTTATCATTCTGGTCCTCATGGGGCTCCTGATTATGGGTGTGAAGCAAAGCGCGCGGTTCAACAACATCATGGTAATTGTCAAACTTGTGACCATCGGCATTTTCCTGACCGTGGCGATGGGGCACGTCGATTCCGCCAATTGGCAGGATTTCATGCCCTTCGGCTGGTTCCATATCGCTGAAAACGGCAAGCCCGTGGGCGTCCTCGCAGGCGCGGCGCTGGTGTTCTTCGCCTACGTCGGGTTCGACGCGGTCTCCACGGCGGTCGAAGAGGCGAAAGACCCCAAGCGTGACGTTCCCATCGGCATTCTCGCCTCGCTGGGCATCTGTACCGTTATTTACATCATCGTTTCCGCTGTGCTGACGGGCATCGTCAGCTACAAGACGCTCGGCACTTCGTCGCCGGCGGCTGACGCGCTGGAAGCCATCGGCATGAAAGTGGCGGCGGCGACGGTGTCGACGGGCGTTGTCATGGGCCTGACTGCGGTCATGCTCGTGCTGTATTACGGCCTGACCCGGATCATCCTGTCGATGTCGCGCGACGGCCTCCTGCCCAAAATGCTGGGAGAGGTCAGTCCCAAGACGCATACGCCCGTCAAGACGACGGTCATCTGCGGGGTTGTCATGGCTGTGATGGCGGGTTTCATCCCGCTGGGGGCGCTGGCGGAACTGGTCAACATCGGCACGCTGGCGGCCTTCGTTCTGGTCTGCATCGGCGTCATCGTGCTGCGGGTGACCCAGCCGAAGATGAAACGGCCCTTCGAAACCCCGGGCGGTCTTGCCGTTCCGGCCATCGGGGCGGTGTCCTGCGCTGCGCTGATGTATTTCCTCCCCGGTATTACGCTGCTGCGTTTTGTTGTGTGGCTGCTGGTGGGGCTCATCATTTACTTCGAATACGGCGTTCGGCACAGCAATCTCGCTCCCAAAAAGAAGTAAAGAAAAAGATTAATTCCGGGCGTTAAACATTTCAAAAAGCGCCCGGAATCCGCATGTCCGGAACGGGGGGCGATTTCCTTTACTTCCCGTTAATCAAAACCAGATAACAATAGGTATTGGGGAGGGACGCCCTTTGCGTAAATTAACAATATTACTCTGTGTTTTAGCGATGACGCTGGCGCCTTTCGCGCGCGCCGCTTATGCAGCCGAAGAAGAGGAAGACAGCAAGGCCAAGCCGCCGCCGGAGTTCGAGTATGTCGAGCTCAAGCCGCTGGTCCTGCCGATCATCACCGAAAGGGGCCTGACCCAGCAGGTGAGCCTGCTCGTTTCGCTTGAAATCCCCTATGGCAAGGGGGATGAAATCCGGGCCATGGCGCCGAAACTGGCCGATGCCTATATCAGCGACCTTTACGGCGCGCTGGGCAACAACGAGGCGCTGCTGAAAGGCGGCGTCGTGGACGTGACCGCCATCAAGGAACGCCTGTCGGCAGACACGATCAAGGTGCTGGGCCCCGACAAGGTGCACGAAGTCCTCCTGCAGGTCATGCAGCAGGCGAAGCGGTAAATTATCCGCCATAGTCATTCTGAGCGAAGCGAAGAATCTCTCTTCCATTTGAACAATGGGAGATTCTTCGGTCGCTGTGCTCCCTCAGAATGACATTCAGAGAAGTCCCGTCAGTTCCTTCAAGACCTTGTGAACGCCCCGCACGCGCACGGGCAGGTCGTCCCAGGCGCGCATGAAGACGAGTTTCTGGTCCTCGGGGCGTATTTTGGCGGTGCCGGTCTGTTTCTGGATGTACTGCACCAGCTTTTTCAGGTCGATGCGGGAGGAGGGGTGGAACGACAATACAGCGCCCTTCGGCCCTGCATCCACGCGCTCAACACCCGCCAGGCGGCAGAGTTGCTTTATCTCGACGAGGTCGAGCAGGTTTTCGACGTCTTTCGGCAGCGGGCCGAAGCGGTCTATAAGCTCGGCCGCGAAAGCCTCGATCTCGGTGCGGTCCTGCAGGTTCGCAATGCGGCGATAGATGGACAGGCGCAGGTTGAGGTCGGGGATGTACCCTT
>SCTB01000110.1 GCA_004297545.1 Alphaproteobacteria bacterium | reverse complement strand
GCTCTTCCGATCTGGGGATCCGGAGCAGGACGATTCAAGCAAGATCATCAGGATAAAGGGACCCGATGGTATTTGCGGCATAACCGGAGTTGTTGATGTGACGGCAGGGGCGTGGAGCGGATATGCAATTGTCAGGAAAACAGATAAGGAGTTCAGGAGGCTCGAAAACCCCAACCGCTCGGCCGATGTTATGTCGGCAATTCAGGCCGGCGACTTCGAAAAGGCGCATAAACTTATTCAAGAATCTTCTTGCTTAGATGTCGATTCAAAACATGCTGAGCTTGCTCTTGAGATTGCAATTCAAAGGCAGCAGGTCGACTTGGTTAAGGCTTTGGTTGACGCAGGTATTAACCTAGAAATGGCACATTATAAAAACACGTCTGCTCTTCTTGTGGCGACAAGTCCTTTTACGGATGTAAATTTTGATATCATTCGGATGCTTGCCGAAGCCGGTGCTAATCCGGATGTTCGCGGGTTCGGAGATATAACCCCAATATCAAATCTCCTGAGTAATCCTGAAAAACACAGAGACTCCATTGCGCTTCTGGAAAGCAAGATAGAGCAGCTGAAAGGCAGAAAGCTTTATATACATCCTCCTGCCTCACTGAGGCTCGAAACATTAAAGGGCAGTGAGGAAGGATGCCATGAGGGAAAGGTTGTGTTTTCCGCCGGAGGAACTTACGAACCGAAAATCCCTGCCGGTTGTTCAAGCATATTGGCAAAAGTTTGGGGGGCAGGAGGGGCCGCAAGCTATGGAAGTACCGGGGGTTTTTCGGTTGGAGTCATTGATATTCATTCCGGCATCAAGCTACAGGCAATTGTGGGTGGGCGAGGCATGGTCGGCGTCCGCGGAGAAAACGGAAAAGGAGGATATAACGGTGGCGGAGATGGAGGAGTTGGGTCAGTGGCGCCCGATCATGCATATGCGAGTGGGGGAGGCGGAGGCGGCAGAAGTGAACTGATCATGGATGGTCAGCCCCTTATAATAGCGGGTGGTGGTGGCGGCGCAGTTGGCCCTGGTCGCACCCATAGCACTTACGGTACTCGCGGGTTGCCTGGTGGCGGCGAGAATGCAGACATGTTCATTGAAGATTATTTTAATTTCATTTTTGCGATGAAACATGCTCAGTCTCGAGATGGAAGACCTGGCGGTAATGGCGTTGGAGGACAAGGCGGTAAAAATGACGGCGGTTACGATAGTTGCATAAAGGCAACAGCAGGTGCTGCGAAGGAAGGTGGTACGGGCTCAATTTCTCCTGGAGGAAACAAGTGCGTAGCCACGGGAGGCGGCGGCGGCGGTGCCGGCTATGGAAGCGGTGGCGGCGGCGCGCCCGATGGTGGCAGCGGTGGTGGCGGAGGAGGGTTGGCACCGGAAGCCGGAATAACGCTTTGGGGTGGATTAATGAAGCCCGCCAATTCCGAAGATCCCGACTATGTTTCTCCCAATGCGCAAGCCGGAGAGGACGGCTTAATAGTTTTGTCCTGGCCTGCGCCAGAACCTGAAAAGTTGAAGGAAATACTTGCAGAATTTCGTCCAGCTCCCCAAAAGCCTGAGACAAAGATGAATTCAATGGCGCCGCAGTAAAGTGCAACATTGTGTCCTTGATTTTGACTCCTGCGTCGCCCTTGCAATCAGCTAAAGCCCCAAGAGGCAAGTGTGCTAAAACCCAAACGAAGATGGACACAAACAAGGATCATCTTCTTTCTCAAGCGCTATCCTTACAGCTGGGGGCACCTGAGGTTTCGGGAGAGGTTGTATGTCCTGTTCTTTGTGCTTGCGTGGGTCAGTCTTATCACGACTGTCTTCAGCCTTTTTGGCGTCAACCTTGTCGAGGTGCTCGACAAAGCGTTTCTGGATGCGGTGATGGCTTTCACCGGGTTTGTCGACGGGCTGAAAGGGCGGTAAGCCCCTGCGCGTGGGCTGGTCTTTCTCGCTGCGCTGCCTGGCTTTTGCAGGTCTGATCTGGCGTGAAAATGCAGACTTGGTTCGTTCTAACGAGTCGGTTGCGGCGATCAAATTTAAATAATTGAAATTTAACGATATTTTTAAATCCGGCCTGCAAGCGGCGAAATATTATTACCCTGCCGCCCCGGAAAACCGCCTGAAAATTATCAAATCTGCCAAAGATTTGCACGATTTTGTTTGACATAATAGCTAATCCTTATGTAAAATCACACATCAAAGCGTTCATTCCGGCGATTCAGGCGCTGCGTAAAGGTCAATTCTTTAAGAGGAGAGAAAGAACATGGGGGCGAAGATCAAGCTGATAGACCCAAGAAACGGTCAGGCCGCAGGAGTTGATGCGGACGATATCGTGGCGATCCTCGTTGATCCGGTGCCGGCCCGTTTCCTCGACGACAAGGGCGGAACAGTCACAAGCGACATCACCCAGGTGTTCACGAATAATAACCAGATGCTGATTTCCCGGCAGGACCCCCAGACCGTGATTGATGCCGTCAAGAAAGGGCGCAGCCCCGGCAACCATGGCCCCTACCTCCTCCACCATGAGGACATCGAGCAATTTATGCGCGGCATGGAAGGGACCGGCCGCGACGCGGCGCCCGAGCCCGATCCGGATTCGATGGCGGGCCTGAGCCAGAGCGTCCAGTCCGCGGCGAACCAGAAAATGAACAAGCAGCAGCAGATTTACGTGCTGCACCAGCAGCGCGACGCCATCGACGAGAAGCTGAAGGAGCTCGGCGAAGACAACGGCGAAGACGACAACGAGAAACTCGCGCGCATGGTCAAGGACGCGGTGCTGCCCGACGATATCCGCAAGGACGCGGAGCGCGAGATGGGCCGCCTGAAGAAAATGTCGCCCATGGCGCCCGAGGCCGGCGTGGCCCGCACGTGGCTGGAACTCCTGGTGGCGCTGCCGTGGGGCAAGTATACCGACACGAACAAGGACATCGGCAAGGCCGAAGACACCCTCAACCGGGACCACTACGGCCTGGAAAAGGTGAAGGAACGCATTCTGGATTTCCTCGCCGTCCTGAACCAGCCCGACGCAACGGGCCAGGGAAAAATCCTGTGCCTCGTCGGCCCGCCCGGCGTCGGCAAGACCTCCATCGTGAAGTCGATCGCGGAAGCGGCCGACCGCAAGTGCGAGCGCATCGCGCTCGGCGGCGTCAAGGAAGAAGCCGAAGTCCGCGGCCACCGCCGCACCTTCATCGGCGCGCTGCCCGGCAATATCATTCAGGCCATGAAGCGCGCCGGCACGATGAACCCGGTCATCAACCTCGACGAAATCGACAAGATGGGCGCAGAAGTCGGCCGCGGCGATCCCGCATCCGCCTTCCTGGAAGTCCTCGACCCCAAGCAGAACCACAAGTTCCGCGACCATTACCTGGACCAGGAAGTGGACCTGTCGAAAGTCCTGTTCATCTGCACCGCGAACGAGGAAGATAAAATTCCTTTGCCCCTGTACGATCGCATGGAAATCATCCGCCTGCCGGGCTATACGCGCGAGCAGAAGTTTGAAATCGGCACGCGTTACCTCATTCCCCAGCAGATGAAGGAAACGGGCCTCAAGAGCGACCAGTTCGAGCTTGCTCCCGACGCGCTGCGCAGCATCATCAACGATTATACCCGCGAGGCGGGCGTCCGTAACCTCGAGCGCATCATCGGCACCGTCTGCTCGAAGGCGGTCCGCAAGATCCAGAAGGAGCCGGGAACGAAAGTCAGCGTGACGGCGGCTGACCTCAAGGGCATGCTCGGCAGCGCGCATACGTCCGGCGACAAGATCCCCGACGAAGATTCGGTGGGTATCGTCAACGGCCTCGCCTGGTCCGCGGTCGGCGGCTCGACGCTGCAGATCGAGGCAGTGACCACGCCCGGCAAGGACTTCAGGCTGAACGTCACGGGCAACCTGAAGGACGTCATGAAAGAGTCGGCCAACGTCGCGCATACGGTGACTATAAATCTTTGCGAGAAGTTCAATATCGCAGCCAAGCTGAAAGAATGCGATATCCACGTGCATGCGCTTTCGGGCTCTATCCCGAAGGACGGCCCGTCGGCGGGCGCCGCGATGACCACGGCGCAGTTCTCGGCCGTCTCCGGCATCAAGATACGCCGCGACGTCGCGATGACCGGCGAGATCTCGCTGAACGGAAAGGTCATGAAGATCGGCGGCCTGCCCGAGAAGCTCGACGGCGCGCTGCGCGACGGCTGCAAGACCGTCCTGATCCCGAAAGACAACCTGGGCGACCTCGAGGACGTCCCGGCCGAGATCCTGAGCAAGCTGAAGGTTATCCCGGTCTCGACGATCGAGGAAGTCCTGGACCTCGCCCTCGTGAGGAAGCCGTCGATGGCGATCACCGTCGGCCGCGAGCCTGCGAACGGCGACTGCCGGACGAATGCCGGTACGCAGCTGGCCGTCATGAAATCGAATTTGACGCCCGCCTGAACAAATTCAACCCTTAACGCGCCGCCCCGGGAGTGAACCGTGGGCGGCGCTTTTTTTGTGGGGGCCGCGAACCCGTATAGCGCGCCATCCGCGGGGATCGTTAAAAAATCCTGTAAAATCAATATATTACAATGATACAATTCAGACATAAACCGGCATGAATTCCGATAAGCCTGTCCTCTAGATTGGAAGAATAACGATTACCCTTTCTGGAGGAAGTCATGAGCGCCATCGAAAACACTGCCGGCAAATTTTTAAAGGACCTGCCCTTTTTCAAGGGGCTGGCGGAGCCGGATCTTGAAAGCTTTGTGACGTCCGCGCGGATCCGCGAATATCGCCGGCAGGAGCAGATGCTGCGTCAAGGCGACAGCGCGGATCGCCTGTTCGTCGTCCTGAGCGGCTGGGTCAAGCTGTCGCGCCAGACGGGCGAGGGCGACGAGGCGGTCGTGGCGCTGTTCACGCGCGGCGACGTCTTCGCGGAAGCCGCGATTTTCAACGGCACGGTCTACCCTTATACCGCGGAAGCCGCGGAGGACGCCCGCATCATCGAAATTCCAGCCAAGGTGCTGAAAGAGAAAGCGGGAAAAAACCCCGAAATCCTGCGCCGGGTGATGGAAACGATGTCCCGCGAAATCCGCAACCAGCAAATGAACAACGAGCATATCGCCCTCATGAGCAGCGCGCAGCGCGTCGGCTGCCTTCTGCTCCGGCTGTCGTCCAACATGCTGGGCGCCGGCGGCACGTTCACTTTCCCTTACGACAAGTCCCTGGCCGCGGCCCAGCTGGGCATGAAGCCGGAAACTTTTTCCCGGTCTCTCGCGCAGCTCAAGGACGCCCAGGTGGAGAGCAAGGGAACCGAGGTGAAGGTGGAAAGCTTCTGCGCCCTTGCGCAGTTCTGCTGCAGGAACTGCACGGCGGAAACGGGCGACTGCCCCGGCACCCGCTGGGCGCAGAAAATGGCGGCTATCCCGGCCCGCAGCGCAGGGAAAGTCGCCCGGGCGCAGGCTTAAGCGAATGATTGTGGAAAAGAGAGGAAACCAGGGCTTGAGTGTATCCGCCGGGCGGCATAGATTTCCCTGAAAGGCATTATCAGGGTGGAGCAGCCATGCAGCAGAAACTGGAAAACATCAGCGTGCTTTTGGTGGAAGACAACATGGTGGATGTCATGGGAATTCAGCGGGCCTTCGGGCAGGCGAAGCTGAATAACCGCATCGTCGTCGCGTCCGACGGCCGGGAAGCCCTGGAAAAGATGCGCGACGGCAAAAGCATTGCCAGGCCCTATATGGTGTTGCTGGACCTGAATATGCCGCGCATGAACGGCATCGAGTTCCTCAAAGAGGTGCGGCGCGACCCCGTGTTGCGCTCTACGGTGGTCTTTGTGCTGACGACCTCGGCGGCATCGGAAGACAAAAGCAAGGCCTATGACCAGAATGTCGCGGGTTACATCGTGAAGGGGAAAGCGGAAGGCAGCTTCATCAATACCGCCGAACTCTTTGACTATTACACGAAAGTCGTTGACCTCCCATGACGGACAAGGCGCAACTTGAAATATTGATTATCGACGACAACAAGGTCGACCGGGAAGCGATACGCCGGGCCCTGAAGGGCCTTGGGTACGGCGAGCGGGCCGTCATTCATGACGCGGATTCAGGGCGCGGTGGGCTGGAATTCATCGCCCGAAGAAATGTCGATTGCGTGTTCCTCGACTACCGCCTGCCCGATATGGACGGCCTTGCGCTGCTGAAGCAGCTGTACGATCCGAAAACGGACCTGGCGAAAAGCCCGATCGTCATGCTGACCGGGCAGGGGAGCGAGGCGGTGATGCTGGAAGCCCTGCGCTGGGGCGCGCAGGATTACCTGCTCAAGGACAATATCACGCCGGCGGCCCTCAATATCGCCCTGAAAAAGGCCCAGGAACTCTTCGAGCTCAAGCAAAACCGCCGCCTGGCCGAAGAGCAATTGCACCATATGCGCAAGCTGGAGGCCGTCGGGCAGCTGACCAGCGGCATTGCGCATGACTTCAACAACCTGCTGACCGTCGTGCTGGGGAACCTGCACCTGCTGAAGGAGAAGGTCGAGGCGAAGCCGGACAAGATAGATCCCGAATACGTTCTCAAAAAGATACACACCATGGAAACCGTGGCGCGCAACGGCGCCGATCTTATCAAGCGGCTGATGGTCTTCACGCGCCAGCGGCCGCTGCAGCACCAGGTCGTCAATGTGAACGACTGCATCCGCAACGCGCTGGAAATCCTGAAGAGGTCGCTGGGAGAAACGATCGAAATCGAGATGAAGCCGGCGAAGGAACCCTGGCCCGTCCTGATAGACCCCGAGGAATTCGGCAACGTGCTGATCAATATGGCCGTCAATGCCCGCGATGCCATGCCCAAGGGGGGCAGGCTCACCATCGCGACCCAGAATATGGCGATTGAGGCCTCGCGGGAAATCAAGGCCGGAAACTATACGCTTGTCACGGTCTCGGATACCGGCACCGGCATGACTCCCGAAGTCGCCCAGCGGATATTCGAGCCATTCTTTACGACCAAGCCCGCGGGCGAGGGCACCGGCCTTGGCCTCAGCATGGCTTACGGCTTCGTCAAGCAGTCGAACGGTCATATCAGCGTCGAAAGCCGGGAAAACGCCGGAACGACCTTCCGCATTTACCTGCCGCGTGCGGAAACCTCTCCTGAAGCGAAAACGGCCCCTGCCCACGGAAGGAGAGAGAAAAATGCCGGATAAGAAAAGAATTCTGGTCATTGACGACGACGACTTCGTCCGTGAAACAATATGTGAAGTCGTCGAAGGGTTCAATTACCACGTCACCCAGGCCAGAAGCGGCGCCGAGGCCCTGAAATCATTGAACGGCAACGGGCTGCCGGACCTCGTGATTACCGATATCATCATGCCCGGGAAAAGCGGTCTTGAAATCATCGCGGAAATCCGTGAAACTTTCCCCGCCGTCAAAATCATCGCCATTTCAGGCGGCGGTGGCTCCAAGGCCGGCGATATCCTCGCGCTGGCGCGGGATTTGGGATCGGATCGCGTCATCTCCAAGCCGATCGATATCCAGGAGCTCAGGAAAGCCCTGATGGAACTCGCGGGTTAAAAGGGATTGGGATGAACGATCGGAAAGAAGATGCGGCGCTTCATTCCGCGCTCCTTGAAAGCATTCTGAACAACATCGTCGACGGCCTCATCACCATTGATGAAATGGGGATCGTGCAAAGCTACAACAAGGCTTGCGCGAAAATCTTCGGCTACGACGCCGGGGAAGTGCTGGGCAGGAACGTCAAGATGCTCATGCCCCAGGCCTACGCCGTCGATCACGACCAGTATATCGCAAATTACCGGAACACGGGAAAGGCGCGCATCATCGGCATCGGCCGCGAGGTCGAAGGCCGCCGGAAAGACGGGTCCATTTTTCCGCTCGACCTGTCGGTGGCCGAGGTGAAAGTCGGCGACCGCCGGTTTTTCAGCGGGATCCTCCGGGACATCACCGCACGCAAGAGCGCCGAGATGAGCCTGATGCGGTCGAACCAGGAACTCGAACAATTCGCCTATGTCGCATCGCACGACCTGAAGACGCCGCTGCGCAACATCGACAACCTGGCGCAATGGGTGGTGGAAGACAACGAGAAGACGCTGAACGCCGACGCCAGGGACAAGCTGGCGCTGCTGCGGAATTGCGTGACGCGGCTTGAGGTGCTGCTGGATGACATCCTCGCCTATTCGCGCGCCGGGCGCATCGTGGATGATGCGCGCGAGGTCGATGTCGGGGACCTGGTGCGGCAGGTCGCGCAGACGCATGTTCCGGCGTCCTTCGAGGTTCGCCTGCCGCCGAAACTGCCGAAAATCGTCTCTCCCCCAACGCCGCTGACGCAGATATTCGGCAATATCTTTTCCAATGCCGTGAAGCATCACGACAAGGGCCGCGGCGTCATCGAGGTGCGCTGCGAACCGATCGGCCGGTTCTACGAATTCTCCGTCCTGGACGACGGGCCCGGCATCCCGCCGCAGTATCATGAAAGGGCTTTCCAGATGTTCCAGACGCTGCAGTCCCGCGACAAGGTCGAAGGCAGCGGCATGGGCATGGCGATCATCAAGAAGCTCGTGGAATGGCAGGGCGGGCGCGTCTGGATCGAGTCCGGGGACGGCAAGCGCGGCACGGCCATCCACTTCCTCTGGCCGGCGCATGCGAGCGCCGAGGCCCGGGCGGTTGCGGGGTCATGATCATGCCGGCAAAGCCGAATATCCTCGTCGTTGAAGACAACCTCCCGGTCCGGGAGTTGATGCGCGAAAGCCTGGAGGAAAACGGCTATGTCGTTTTCACCGCCTCCAGCGGCGGGGAAGCGATGAGGATTCTGCGCGTCAAGGGCGTGGATGCCGTGATCCTCGACCTCGTCCTCCCGGATACCGACGGTCTCGTGCTGATGACGGACATCCGCAAGGCGACGGAAGCCCCTGTCATCGTCGTCAGCGGCAAGGGCACGCTCGTGGACAAGGTGGTCGGACTTGAAATGGGGGCGGACGATTACCTGGGCAAGCCCTTTGAGGTGACGGAGTTCCTCGCGCGCGTCAAGGCGAACGTGCGGCGGTTTAAAAAAGATGCCGCAAGGGATTCTTCCGTTGCCCGGAAACCCCGCATCAAATTCGGTTCTCTTGTGCTCGATCCCAACAAATTTGACGTCTTCGACGCGCGCGGCAAGGCCTGCCGCCTGACGGCGATGGAATTCCGCCTGCTGGAAGCCATCGTGGCGGCCCCCAACCGCGTGCTGAGCCGGGAACAGCTGCTGGAGCAGGTGCGCGCGGAAGCGCTGAACGTCAACGACCGGGCCATCGACATCCAGGTCGGCCGCATCCGCCGGAAAATCGGCGACAAGGGCAAGGCATCCCTGATTTCAACGGTGCGCAGCGTCGGTTATATGCTGACCTGCGACACGGAAGTCCTGCCGGATTAGGATTGCAGAAACGACAATCTTGTCATGAAGCCGTCGTGGGACTTTGCCTGCGAATCCGGATTCCTATCGCGTTCTCGATCCTGTGCCAGACGAGTATTGTGCCTGAAAGGGAAAAAATGACCAGCCATTCTCCCGCGCCAAGCGCCTGGGTCGAGAAAATCTTTTGCATCCATGCGGCATAACAGAACGGCAGTTGCAAAATAAGCGTGCCGAGGGTCGCCAGCAGCACGGGCATATAATGTCTTGCCCAGTTTTCCGAGCGCGCGGTCCGCGCGGGGAACAGGCTCCACAGATACCATACCTGGAAGCCTATCAGGACATTGACGGCGACGGTGCGTGCGCCGGCCTCGCTCATGGAAGGCGTCATCAGAAGGAATGCGGCAATCGTGCCAAGCGCGATCAGGAGGATGTGAAAGACGAGCGACAGCACCTTTCTGCCGGTAAAAAAGGGCGCCTGCTGCTGGATAGGAGGAATATTCATCGCGTCCTTGTGGTGCGGGGCGAAAGCGAAAGCCAGCGACAGCGTCACCGAAGTCACCGTATTGATCCAGAGTATCTGCAGCGGTGTTATCGGCAGGCTCAGCCCCGACAGCAGGGAAATGATCAGCGACAGCCCCTCGGCGAAATCCGTCACCATCATGAATTGAATCGTATAACGCAGGTTTTTATAGATGTTCCGGCCCTCTTCCACGGCAGCGGCGATGCTGGCGAAGTTGTCGTCGGCGAGCACGATGCGGGCGGCGTCCTTGGCGACTTCCGTTCCGTGTTTCCCCATCGCGATGCCGACATCCGCGGCCTTCAGGGCGGGGGCGTCATTCACGCCGTCTCCCGTCATGGCGACGACATGGCCGTTGCCTTGCAAGGCTGCGACAAGCCGCAACTTATGGTGGGGGAACATCCGGGCATAGATGTTGACGCCCTCGACGGCCTTTGCCAGTTCTCCGTCCGGCAAGGCATCGATCTCGGCGCCAGTCAATACCTTATCCGCCCCCGGTATGCCGATGGCGCGGCCGAGGGCAGATGCCGTGAGGGCATGGTCGCCGGTGATCATCTTGACCGCGATACCGGCGCGATGGCACAGGGCGATCGCCGGGGCCGCTTCCAGCCGCGGGCGGTCGGTAATGCCAAAGAGGCCCAGAAAGATAAGCCCCGATTCGATGTCCTCCGGCGAGAGCGCATCGGGGGCGACGTCGGTCTTTTTGCAGGCCAGGGCAAGCACCCTTTCTCCATTTGCGGCGAGCAGCTCTGTCTCGCGGCGCCAGTAATCCGGCTGCAGACTTTCGAGCTTGCCGTCTCCGTCCATCTGCAGACGGCACATGCCGAGCAGCTTCTCCGGCGCGCCCTTGACGTATATAACGCCTTTGCCGGCGCTGTCGGCATGGGACGTCGCCATGTACCGCTGCTCCGCGGAAAAAGGGATCTCCGCCCGGCGCGGGAACCGGGAATGAATGTCCTCGCGCGTGTGCCCGGCCTTGAGCGCAAAGGCCATCAGCGCGCCTTCCGTCGGGTCCCCATGCAGGACCCATTCGCCGTCGACCAGCTGCAATGCGGCGTCGTTATTCAGTATGGCGCCATGCAGCATTCCCGCGGCAGCCGGATAGTCGGCCAGCACAATTTCCTTTCCGTGATGGAAGAATTGTCCTGCGGGGGTATAGCCTACGCCGGATATGGTAAAGGCGTGCTCCGCCGTAACGACATGGGCGACGACCAGCTCGTTGTGCGTCAGCGTGCCCGTTTTGTCGGTGCAGATGACGGTAGTGTTGCCAAGCGTTTCGACGACCGGCAGGCTGCGGACAATTGCGTTGCGGCGGGCCATGATCCGCACGCCGATGGCGAGTATGATGCTGATTGCCGCCGGCAGCCCCTCGGGAATGGAGGACACGGCAATGCCGATCATGACCATGAACATTTCATCGACAGGCAGATGCCGTACATAGACGCCGAATACGAAAATCGCCAATGCCGCGCAGACGATCATGAAAGCGAGATAGCGGAAGAACCGCGTCAGCTTCCGGGTGAGCGGCGTCTCGGGCGATTCCACCGCGCCCAAACTCTGGCTGATGCGCCCGATCTCGGTATTTTTTCCCGTGGCCGTTACGGTACCGGCGCCATTGCCGTGGGTAACAAGCGTTCCCGCATAGGCAATGGTGTCCGGATCTTTTTCGATGTCGAGAGATTCCCCGGTAAGAATGGCTTCCTGCATGCGCAGGCTATTGGCGATCTGCAACGTGATATCGGCGGGAACCTTGTCGCCCGCCGACAGGATGACGCGGTCGCCCGGCACCAGCAGGCTTGCATCTACATGCTGCTGCCGCCCGTCCCTCACGACAAGCGCCTGCGGCGAAAGCAGCCTGCGGATTGAGTCGAGTGCGTCCTCCGCCTTGCCTTCCTGGATGAAGCCAATCAACGCATTGATGAAAATGACGCTCACGATGACGGCGGTATCGACCCAGTGCTGCAAAGATCCGGTGATAATGGCGGACAGGATCAGGATGTAAATCAGCACATTGTTGAATTGCGACAGGAACCGCAACCATGCAGGACGCTTGCTGCCGGCGGGCAGCGTATTGGCGCCCGCCGTGAGAAGCCTTGCTGCCGCTTCCTGCCGGGTCAGTCCCTGTCCTCGCGTTTGCATATTGTCCATATAGTCTATTAAGCCATAAATCGGTTCTTATGCGTTTGATTTTGGTCAACAAAGCAGACCTTTGCTTTCTTGACTTTCATCAAACCGGCACACCTCTGTCTGTGTTCAAATGGAAATATACAGACACGTCAAGGAGAGACAAATGACAAAACAAGGTAAAAAGCAGAAAGGGCGTCCAAATCTCGAGTTGTCGGGACGCACATGGGTCGTGGTTGCCGACGGACGGCAGGCGCGGGTCTTCCGGAAGGACAAGTCCGGGGCGATGGAGTTGCTGGACAAAATGATCAGCACCCGCGGCCATCACCTGAAGCATAATCCTCCGCATATCGATGCCATCCATCCGGATGATGCCGCATTTATCCAGGAGGTTGGCGGGTGGCTCGAAGAGCATTCAGAAGGAGGATCATTCGACAAATTCGTGCTTGTTGCGTCTCCCCGGCATCTTCCCCATTTCAAGAAGGCTTTCAGCAAACCTCTTCAGGCGCGGATGGGGGCCGAGGTGGACAAGGATCTGGCGCACCTTGAAGACCATGCCGTCTGCAAGGAATTGTGCGACATGATGTGGTTTTAGGCCTCAGCTCATAAAAAAAGAGCGCGACATTTCCATCGCGCTCTTTTTTTTATGAGCTTTAGCCAGCTTTGGCGGCTTACTCCTCCGGACCATCCCGGTCTTCGAGCAGCAGATCATAGACGCGCCTGACGGTGTCGGTCAGGGGCTTCTTTAAAGATTTACCCATGTAGTCGTCGTCATCCAGCCATTCAAACGCCTGCAACACTTCCTGATGGCTGGCACCGGTTTTGCGAATGGCGGTCACCAGTTCGTCGTCAGCGGAGGTGCCAAGGACATGTCTGATTTCCTTGTCGGTCGCGGGCTTGGCGGATTTACTGGGTTCCATATTCGTCTCCTTGTGTTGAATCCTTATATTTCCATTCGAACACGTTGTACAGGCCTAAGTCTTGACATTCCTCAAATAGCCTGACTTTGCCCTGAAAGGCTGTTTTTTTGACATTCATCAAGCTGCCGCAGACTGGAAGATGCTGGAATGGAAATATAAACCACGTACTTCATTAACAAGCCATAAGGAGAACACAAATGTCTGGAATTCGCAATATGCTTCCCTGGAACACCCCGTCCGCCGTCGCCGTCCGCCGCGGCGACAATGGTTTCTCAATCGCGGCCCTGCAGGAAGAAATGAATCGGCTCTTCGAACACTTCTATAACGGCATGGAAGTGCGCATGACCGACTGGGACGCGGCGCTGCCGACGTCGCCCGCCATCAATGTTACGGAGTCGCCGAACGCTTTCAAAGTGGAAGCCGCCTTGCCCGGCATTGAAGCCAAGGATGTCAAGGTCGAAACCGTGGGCGGCGTCCTCACCATCAGCGGGGAACGCAAGGAAGAAAAGAAGGAGGAAAAACCCGGCAGCTATCTGCGCCAGGAAATTTCCTACGGATCCTTCATGCGCAGCGTGACGCTGCCGGAGACCGCCGACGGCGGCAAGGCGAAGGCCGAGTTCCGTAACGGCGTTCTGACCGTCACGGTGCCCAAAAAGGCGGACGCCGTGCAGAAGCCCCAGAAGATAGAAGTCAAGCAAGCGGCGTAAGCCTGCCAACAGGAGGGGCGGGGGCGCTCTGGAAAAGAGGTCCCCGCGCCCGGCCGGAATACAGGAGAGAAAACATGAAATTATCGGGAATTCTGGCGGAAAAGGGGCTTCATGCCTTTGATAGCGAACCCAGCACCCATCAGGGGCATAGCGTTCCGCGCATATGGATCGTCGTCGCGGACAGCGTTAGGGCGCATATTTTCAGAAAAACCCCTCATGGTTTTGAAACGATTGCCGAAGCAAAAACCGGCCATTCCCAAGGAACGCATGAAACGAGCCAGGGAGACGTCTTTCACGGCTATGATGTGAAAAGCCGGAACCACAACAAGGGGGATGGTGCCTTTATCGAAAAGCTTGCCACCTGGCTCGATATAGCGGAACGTGAGCATGTCTACGACCGTCTGATTCTCGTGGCTGCTCCCAGGACGCTCGGCGACATGCGGGAATCGCTCAGCAAGAATGTCTTCAGCCGCATTATCGCTGAAGTGGACAAGGAACTGACCGAGATGCCGGAAGCAAAGGTGAAAAAGCACCTCAACGAGATCGTCTGGTTCTGACGCGAAAGGATGGTGGCATGAATGCGCTCGTTTATAATGGTCCTGGAAAAGGGGCGCTGAAGGTCATCATCGATACCGTTCGTGCATTCGAAGGCGGGGAGTCCTGATGTCGGTCCGTAACCTTGACAGGTTATTCTCCCCAAAGTCCGTGGTCCTGATCGGGGCCAGCACCAGGACCGGCACGATCGGCAACGTCATGGCGCAGAACCTGCTCCGGGAAAAGTTTCCGGGCGAGGTCTTTTTCGTCAACCCCAAGTACGCCCAGGTTTGCGATCATCTGTGCTATCCGACCGTGGAGAGCCTGCCGTCGCCGCCGGATCTCGCCATCATCGCGACGCCGCCGCAGACGATCCCCGACCTCGTCGGCAGGCTGGGCGAGAAGGGAACGCGCGCGGCAGTGATCATTACCGCGGGCATCCGGGAGCTGGGGCTGCAGCAGGCGATGCTGGATGCCGCCAGGCCTTACTGCCTGCGCATCGTGGGCCCCAATTGCCTGGGCTACATGGCGCCCTCGGCGCGCGTCAACGGCAGCTTCGCGCATATGATGCCGAAAGAAGGCGGTCTTGGATTTATTTCCCAGTCCGGCGCGCTCATCGGGGCCGTTCTCGACTGGGCGGCGCAGCGGAAAATCGGTTTTTCCAGCATGGTGTCCATGGGCGACATGGCGGACGTGGATGTCGGCGATCTTCTCGACTACCTTGCCGCCGATCCGAAAACCACCGCGATTCTCATGTATCTTGAACAGGTGACGAATGCGCGAAAGTTCATGTCGGCGGCGCGTTCCGCCGCGCGCATCAAGCCCGTCATCGTCATCAAGGCCGGGCGCCATGATGAAGCGGCGAAAGCGGCGAAGTCGCACACGGGCGCGCTCGCGGGCGCGGATCACGTCTACGACGCGGCCTTCCGCCGGGCCGGGCTTGTGCGGGTCACCGAGATCGAGGATCTCTTCGATGCCGCCGAAATGCTGAGCCATACGCGGCTTGCAAGCGGCGACAGCCTTGCCATCGTCACGAATGGCGGCGGCGCAGGAGTCCTGGCGGTCGACAGGCTGCTGGACTATGGCGGCAAGCTCGCGCCGCTGTCGCCGGAAACCATGAAAAAGCTTGATGCCCTCCTCCCGCCGACCTGGTCGAAGGGAAATCCCGTCGACATGATCGGCGACGCGGGGGAGGAACGCTACGAGGCCGCCATAAGGGCGGTGCTGGAAGACAAGGGCGTCAACGCCATTCTCGCCATGAATTGCCCGACGGCGCTGGCATCGAGCGTGAAAGCGGCCGAGGCGACAATCCGGGCCGCCAAGTCCTCCGGCGGCGGAAAAGTGCTGCTGACGTCCTGGCTCGGGGGCGGCACGGCGCTGGAAGCGAGAAAGCTTTTTTCTGAAGCGGGAATATCAACCTATGACACGCCCGACGATGCCATTCGCGCCTTCATGTACCTGACGGACTATCACCGGGCCCAGGCGGCGCTGCTGCGCACGCCGCCGGCGTTTTCACAAGCCCCGTCAAACAGGGAACAGGCATCGGCCGCCATTCGCGAGGCGCTGGCGAAAGGCCGCGAATCCTTAAGCGAATGGGAAGCCAAGACGGTGCTCGCGGCTTATGGCATCCCGGTCGTCCCGACCTTCACCGTCCGCCGCGCCGATGAAGTCGCGGCAGCCGCGAAGAACATGATGACCGGCAGCGTGAAAGAAGTCGTCGTCAAGGTCAATTCACCCGACATCCTGCACAAGACCGAGGTCGGCGGCGTTGCGCTGGGGCTATCCAGCCCGGAAGCGGCGCAGCACGCCGCGCAGGACATGCATGCCCGCATCAAGAAGGCGATGCCGGAGGCCCGGATAGAAGGATTCACGCTGCAGCCGATGATCCGGCGGCGGAGCGCGCGCGAACTCATTATCGGCATGAGCGAGGACGCGACTTTCGGGCCGGTTATCCTCTTCGGGGCGGGCGGAACGGCCGTGGAAGTCATTCGCGACCGGGCCGTCGCCCTGCCGCCGCTGGACATCCCGCTGGCCGAAGACCTGGTATCCCGCACGCAAGTCAGCCGGGCCCTGAAGGCCTACCGAAACCTGCCGGCGGCGGATGCCGGCGCCGTTTCAAAGGCGCTGGTCGCCCTGTCGCAGCTGATTGCCGACCATCCCGAGATTTGCGAACTCGACATCAATCCCCTGCTGGCGGATGAAAAGGGCGTCATCGCGCTTGACGCGAGGATCATCGTCAAAAAATCGGCGGCAGGGACGGACGGGCTTAATCCCCGGCTTGTCATCCGCCCTTACCCGCAGCAATGGGAGAAGAGCGAACAGCTGAAGTCGGGCCGCTCCATTGTCATGCGGCCCATCCGCCCCGAGGACGAGCTGCTGTATGAGCTTTTCCTCAGCAAGACAACGCCCGAGGATCTTCACCTTCGTCTGTTTTCCCATCTTCACAACCTGACGCATGAGTTCATCGCGCGGATGACGCAGATTGACTACGCCAGGGCCATGGCCTTTGTCGCGCTTGACCCGGCCTCCGGCGAACTCCTGGGCGTGTCGCGGCTTTCCGCCGATCCGGATTACCGGCGGGCGGAATTCGCCGTTATCGTCCGCAGCGATCTTAAAAAACAGGGCATCGGCTTTGCGCTGATGCGCCAGCTCATCACCTATGCGGAATCCGAGGGGATCGGCGAGCTCTGGGCGCCCGTCATGATCGAGAACATTGCGATGCTTCAGATGTGCAGAGAATTTGGCTTTACGACAACGCAGAGCGGGGACGAAAACACCATCCTGCAGGCGTCTTTGGCCCTGCCTGCGGGGTCAAGCCGCAGATCGTCCGCAAGCGCCTGAATAACAAGGATAATTTCCGTTGCGTTCTTTGACCTATGTCAAGCGTCGATTCTGGAGCAGTTGTTATTCTGGACTCATAGGTCGGTCGAGGAGCGCAGGTCATGAAAACGTATTTTTTTGAGACGGAGAACTGGGAAAACACCCTTCTGGAAGGGTTATGCCGGAATGTCGATTACCAGACCGTCAAACAACCCCTGACTCTTGAAAACGCGGCGCATTATGCCGATGCGGATATCGTCTCCTGCTTCATCTATTCGCGCCTGGACCGGCCGGTGCTGGAAAAGCTGGCGTCGCTGAAGCTCATCGCCACGCGTTCCACCGGCGTCGATCACATAGATATCGAATACTGCAACCAGCGTGGCATCGTCGTCGCCAACGTCCCGGCCTACGGTGCGCATACGGTGGCCGAGCATGTTTTCGCCCTGCTGCTTTCGCTGAGCCGTCACATGCGGCAGGCGATCCAGCAGACCCGCGACGGGAATTTTCATATCAAGGGACTGCGCGGGTTCGATCTCTACGGCAAGACCCTCGGCATTATCGGTGCCGGCGCCATCGGGCTGCGCACGGCGGAAATTGCGCGCGGGTTCGGCATGAACGTGCTTGCCCATGACATTCATCCCCGCATGGATACGGCGCGGCAGATGGGGTTTACCTATACCAGCTTCGACCGGCTTTTGGCGCAATCCGACATCATATCCCTTCACGTTCCGGGGACGAAATCCACCCATCACCTGCTGTCAGACCGCGAATTCGGCCTGATGAAGGAGGGGGTCGTCATCATCAATACCGCGCGCGGGGCGAATATCGACGTCAAGGCGCTTCTCCGGGCGCTCGCCTCGGGCAGGGTCGCCTCTGCCGGCCTCGACGTCCTGCCCAACGAGCCTGTCATCAGGGAAGAGGCCGAACTGCTCCGCAGCGATTTCAAGCAGGAGTACGATCTTGAGACCCTGCTGGTCGACCATGCGCTGCTTCACCACAAGAACGTCATTGTAACTCCTCATACCGCTTTTTATACTCGGGAAGCGGTGGAAAGGATTCTCGAAACCACCGCCGACAACATCCATGCTTTCATGGACGGTTCAGCTCTCAATATCGTCAAACCCCCGTCCCTGCCGGAAGCGGCTGCTTAAGGAAACCTCAATGACTGCATCAGTATCTGCCAGGCCTCAGTACAATGACCAGATTGTGCGGCTGTTCACCATTGCCTCCGTCTTCTGGGCCATTGCGGGCTTTACAGCCGGCGTGCTGATTGCGCTGCAGATGGCATTTCCGGACCTGAATTTCGAGCCTTACCTGACGTTCGGGCGCCTCAGGCCGCTGCATACTTCCGCCGTGATTTTCGCTTTCGGCGGCAACGTATTGCTGGGGACCAGTTATTTTGTCGTCCAGCGAACCTGCCAGACAAGACTCTGGGGAGACAGGATGGCGTTCTTCACCTTCTGGGGATACCAGGCGTTCATCGTCATTGCGGCGGTCGGGTACCTGCTCGGGATCAACCAGAGCAAGGAATATGCGGAGCCGGAATGGTATGCCGACTTGTGGCTGACGGCTGTCTGGGTCTGTTACCTGGTGGTCTTCCTGATGACGCTGAAGAATCGCAAGGAACCTCACATTTACGTCGCGAACTGGTTCTATCTCAGCTTCATCGTCACCATCGCCATCCTTCACCTGTTCAACAACCTGGCCGTTCCCGTCAGTCTCCTGGGCGCCAAAAGCTATTCCGTCTGGGGCGGCGTGCAAAGCGCGATGATACAGTGGTGGTACGGCCATAACGCGGTCGGCTTCTTCCTGACGGCGGGCTTCCTTGGGATCATGTACTACTTCATCCCGAAGCGCGCGGGGCGCCCGGTCTATTCCTACCGCCTGTCCATCCTGCATTTCTGGTCGCTGATCTTCATCTATATCTGGGCCGGCCCGCACCACCTGCTGTATTCGGCGCTGCCGGACTGGGCGCAGACGCTGGGCATGACCTTTTCCATCATGCTCTGGATGCCAAGCTGGGGCGGGATGATCAACGGCATGATGACTCTCTCGGGCGCCTGGCACAAGCTGCGCGAAGATCCTGTATTGCAGTTCATGATCGTGGCGCTGGCCTTCTACGGCATGAGCACCTTCGAGGGACCACTTATGTCCATCAAGGAAGTCAACTCGCTCAGCCACTTCACCGACTGGACCATCGGTCACGTGCATGCGGGCGCGCTGGGCTGGGTTGCTTTCATCAGCTTTGGCGCCATTTACTATCTTGTGCCGGTGCTGTGGGGAAAAATGGAAATGTATTCCACCAGGCTTATCAGCGTGCACCTCTGGGTCGCGACGCTCGGAATCGTGCTCTATATCACCTCGATGTGGGTGGCGGGCATCATGCAGGGCCTGATGTGGCGCACCTATGACAGCATGGGCTTCCTCCAGTATTCCTTCTCGGAAACCGTGGAAGCCATGCATGTCTATTACGTCATTCGGGCGCTGGCCGGGGTTATCTACCTCAGCGGCGCGCTCGTGATGGTCTATAACATCCGCCGGACGATAGCCGGGAACGCCGTTCCCATGCTGCAGTCGCAGGCGGCATAGGGGCTGGACATGCTGGAAAAACATAAAGTCCTCGAAAAGAACTCCATCCTGATGCTGGTCTTCATCGTCATCGTCGTGGCGGTCGGCGGGCTGGTCGAGGCGGTGCCCTTGTTCCGCATCGAAACCACCATTGAAAAAGTAAAAGGCATGCGGCCTTACACGCCGCTCGAGCTTGCGGGGCAGAATATCTATATCCGGGAGAATTGCTCCGTCTGCCACAGCCAGCAGATACGCCCTTTGCGCGACGAAGTGGAGCGTTACGGGCATTATTCGCTGGCGGCCGAGAGCATGTACGACCACCCGTTTCTCTGGGGGTCCAAGCGCACCGGGCCCGATCTCGCCAGGGTGGGCGGCAAGTATTCGGACGACTGGCATGTCGCGCACCTGTCGGCGCCGCGCGAAATGGTTCCCAGCTCCATCATGCCGTCCTACAGCTTCCTGAAACGGCAGGGCGTCGACCTGACCAGGATAAAGGAAAACCTGAAAGCCCTCAGGACCGTCGGCGTTCCCTACACCGAGGAGATGATCGTGAACGCTTATAAGGACGCCATCACGCAGGCCGACCCCGGGGTCGACGCCTCCGGGCTGACGGCGCGCTATGGCGGAAAGGTGAACGTCCGCAACTTCGACGGCGGCAGCGAAATGGTATCCGAAATGGACGCGCTCGTCGCCTATCTCCAGGCGCTTGGCACATTTGCCGACATCAAGAACTACAACCCCGATCTCAATGATGCGCCCGCACCGGCGAAGGAGGCCCCGAAATGACGGATTTCATCGTCACCCATGCCTCCAGCATCGCGCTGTTAGGTTTCTTCGCGGGTTTTCTGTGGATTGTCGCGGACGTCATGCGCCCGTCGCGCAAGGCCAGGCTTGAAGAGCACGCGCGCATACCGTTTGAGGAGGCTGAATAATGTCGGGGATCCAAAAGCCGCCGGAGAAAGACAGCCTCTCAGGCGTGGAAACGACCGGCCACGAATGGGACGGTTTGAAAGAGCTGAACAATCCGACGCCGCGCTGGTGGCTGTGGATTTTTCTCGTCACAATCGTCTGGTCGGTCTGGTACTGGGTGGTTTACCCCGCCTGGCCCACGCTGCAGGGACACACGCCAGGAAGCTACGGCTGGACGCAGCACAAGCAGCTGCTGCAATCGCAGCAGGAAATCACTCAACGCAGGGCGGCCTATCTCGACAAGATGAAGGGCCTGTCGCTGGAGGACATCCGCCATTCTCCCGAGCTGTATGAATTTGCCCTTGCCGGCGGGGCGGTCGCCTTCAAGGAAAATTGCGCCGCCTGCCATGGCACGGGGGCGCAGGGCCGCGCGAAGGGCTATCCGAACCTGAACGACGACGACTGGCTCTGGGGCGGAAGGCTGGACGATATTTACAAGACGATCCGCGTCGGGGTCAATTCCGGCCATGAGAGCCAGCGCGGCACGCAGATGCCCGCCTTCGGGCGCGACGGGCTGCTCAAGCGCGAGCAGATCGAGGATGTGACCAAATATGTGAAGGAGCTTCACAAGAAGGAAATGGCGGAGGAGACGGACGCCTACAAGCACGGGCGAGAGATCTTCGCTACCAACTGCTCGTCCTGCCACGGCAAAGCCGGCGAGGGGAATGCCGAGGTCGGCGCGCCGCGGCTGAACGATGAAATCTGGCTCTGGGGCGGCGACGAGGATTCCATTCACAATACGATCACCAACGCGCATCTGGGCGTCATGCCGACCTGGGAGCATCGCCTCGACGACGATACGATCAAGATGCTGTCGATCTACGTGCATTCGCTGGGCGGCGGAAAGTAACATGGGATGCTGGATGAGAACATCACATATTTCGAAAAGCAGGCGCGCATCTATCCGCGGTCCGTCAAGGGACACTATCGCCGCCTGAAATGGATCGCCATCTCCCTGCTGCTGGGCATCTATTACGGTGTGCCCTGGCTCCGGTGGGACAGGGGGCCGGATCTTCCGGGACAAGCCGTTCTCATCGATATGCCGGCAAGGCGCGCCTATTTCTTCGGCATAGAAATCTGGCCCGACGAAGTCTATTTCATCGCCGGCCTTCTTATCCTGGCGGCCGTCGGGCTGTTCTTCGCCACCAGCCTGCTAGGCCGCGTGTGGTGCGGTTACGCCTGCCCGCAGACAGTGTGGACGGACCTATTCATTTGGGTCGAGGAAAAGATTCAAGGCGACCGCAATGCCCGCATGAAACTCGACAAGCAAGGGCTTTCTTTTCAGCGGATTTGGAAAAAGTCCGTGACACACGTCGTCTGGCTGGTCATCGGCCTCTGCACGGGTGGGGCATGGGTGTTTTATTTCAACGATGCGCCGGCGCTTGCCGACCATATCCGGCATTTCGATGTGCCTTGGGCGATCGGCAGCTGGATACTTGGCCTCACGCTTTCGACATACGTTATGGCCGGCTTCGCGCGGGAGCAGGTGTGCAAATACATGTGCCCCTATGCCCGCTTCCAGTCGGCGATGTTCGACAAGGACACGTTGATCATCGGCTATGACCGCGAGCGCGGGGAGCCTCGCGCCAAGCATAAGAAAGGCGAGCCCTGGGAAGGGCGCGGCCACTGCATCGACTGCACGCAATGCGTCATCGTCTGCCCGATGGGCATCGATATCCGCGAAGGGCTGCAGATGGAATGCATCGCCTGCGGCCTCTGCGTCGACGCCTGCAACGACGTCATGGACCGTATGGATCTGCCGCGGGGGCTGATCCGTTATGACACGCAGCGGAATTACGAGGCGCGGCTCGAAGCTAAAAAGTCCGGCACGGCGTTTCGCGACAGTTTGCGCATCCTGCGTCCGCGAACCTATTATTATTCAGCGGTTATGGCGGCGGTCGCGGGCCTGATGGTCTACGCGCTTTTCACGCGCGCGGAAGTGGAATTGCATGTCATGCAGAACCGCAATCCGCTCTACGTCAAGCTGAGCGACGGCAGCATCCGCAACACCTATACCGTGAAAATTCTCAATAAAACCCACGATGTCCGGCACTTCACGTTTTCGGTCGAGGGGATGGATGTCCGGGAAATCGCCTTCCAGTCCGTCCGGCCGCTGTCGGTTTCCAACCTTGAGGTTCTGGGCGGCGAGGTCGCGCAATATCGAGTCATGGTCGTGGCCGACAAACAGGCTGATACGCGCAAGCCTGTCATCATGAACGTGCATGAAAACGACGGAAGTCTCGCGGCGGACGCGCGGACGATATTCGTGAGCGGGGAGGAACAATGACGGCGAGGGCATCGGATCGTTTCATACCCTGGTATATCGTGCTGTTCTTTGCGGCGCAGGCGGCGCTCTACGCGTGGTTCCTTCATATCGCGCATGACAGCTATCCCGGCGTTGTCACCGAAAAGGCCTATGACAAGGGGCTCAAATACAACGACATCATTGCGAGCTCCGAGCAGCAGGCGCAGCTGGGCTGGACGTCCTCCATAACTACGTCTTATACCGCCACAGGCGCCGCGCAGGTGAAGTTTTCCCTGAAGGATGCGGCGGGAAAGCCGGTGACGAATGCCCGGGTGGCCGTCTGGTTTGTCCGTCCCGTAAAAAGCGGGATGGACGTGCAGCTGGATATGAAGCCGTCGGGTGACGGCGTCTTTACGGCCGAGACCGGGCTTCCCGCGCGCGGTTTGTGGGAATTGCGGGTGCGGGCGGAGAGCGGCGGAAAGTCCTATCAGGCTTCGAGAAAGGTTTCGTTCTAGGATGGAAACGGCTGTTACAGATTACACCGGACTGGTGGGCATGCGGGAGGACGGAAAGCGCCGCCTCCAGCTGGCCGTCGAGGGCATCAGCTGCGCCGGCTGCGCGATGAAGATCGAGCGCGAACTCAACGCGCGGGACGGCGTGGAAGCGCGCGTCAATATGACGCGGCGGCACCTTACCCTCGTCTGGAGCGGGGATGACGCGCGGGGAAACCGGCTGATCCGCGACGTGGAGCAACTGGGCTTCCGGCTTTCGCCGGTTGCGGAGAAGGAAGATGACAGCCAGGAAGAAAAATTCCTGCTGCGCTGCATGGCGATTGCGGGCTTTGCGTCCGGCAACATCATGGTGTTCTCCCTTGCCTTGTGGTTCACCAGTCGCGACACGATGGGGGCGGCGACGCAGGACCTGTTTCACTGGATTTGCGCGCTGATTGCGCTGCCGGCGATCGTCTATTCCGGCAGGCCGTTTTTTTACTCGGCCTGGAAGGCGCTGCGGCATTTCCGTACGAATATGGATGTGCCGATTTCGGTCGGCGTCATCCTGGCGACGTCCATGAGCCTTTATGAAACGGCGGCGCACGGCGCTTACGTGTATTTCGACGCGGCTGTCATGCTGCTGTTCCTGCTTCTCGCCGGAAGATACCTGGACCGCCAGTCCCGCGGCCAGGCGCGGGAGGCGGCGCGGAACATCCTCGCGCTGAACAGCGGCACGGCGACCATACTTGACGGCGGCCGCCCTCACCGCATCCCCGCCGAAAATATCCGCCCGGGCATGACGCTGATCGTCGCCGAAGGGGAGCGGATATTCGCCGACGGCCGGGTGGCGGCGGGCGAGGTCAGCGTCGATGCCTCGGCGCTGACCGGTGAAACCCTGCCGCGCCGCCTCGCGGCGGGCGACGCTGCGCTGGCCGGAATGGTCAATCTGGGCGGCGCGCTTCAGGTTTCCGTCAGCAAGTCGCCCGCGGACAGCCTCGCCGGGGAAATCGTCCGGCTGATGGAAAAGGCCGAGCAAAGCAACGCGCGCTATGTGCGCATCGCCGACAGGATATCCCGCTATTACACGCCGGTGGTCCATTTGCTTGCTCTCGGCGCCTTTCTGTTCTGGTGGGCGGGCATGGGGCTCGCCTGGCAGCCCGCGCTAATGATTGCCGTGACGGTGCTGATCATCACCTGCCCCTGCGCGCTGGGGCTTGCGGTGCCGGTCGTGCAGGTGCTGGCCAGCCAGTGGCTGTTCCGCCGCGGCATGCTGGTCAAGACGGCGGATGCCCTCGAGCGCCTCGCCATGACCGATACGGTAATTTTCGACAAGACGGGCACGCTGACCACCGGCGCGGCCGAGGCCGACCTGCAGGGCGTCGGCGGGGAGATGGCGCAACTTGCTGCCTCGCTCGCAGTCCATAGCCGACATCCGCTCTGCCTGGCGATTTCGCGGCAGTGGCCCGGCGCTCTCCTGCCGCTGGAAAATGTCAGGGAGGCGAAGGGCGAGGGAATTTCGGCGTCGTATAAGGGAGACGTTATCCGCCTGGGATCCCGTCCGTTCTGCGGCGTCCGTCAGGCGCCGGACGACGACAGGCAGGAAACCTGGATTGCAAGGGGGGGCGCGGCGCCGCAGCGCATCACCTTCCTTGACCAGCTGCGCCCCGATGCCGCTCGGACTGTTGCCGATTTGAAGAGGCAAGGCCTGCGTGTTCTCATGCTGTCCGGCGACCGCAGGGCAGTTGCGGAAACGGTTGCGGGCATACTGGGCATTGCCGAATGCCATGCCGAGGTCAATCCCAAGCAGAAGCTGGAGATTATCGACGGCCTCCACCGCGAGGGCCGCAGGGTCCTGATGGTGGGCGACGGCATCAACGATGCGCCGGCCCTGCTGCGGGCGGGATGCTCGATGTCGCCGTCCACGGCCATGGAAGTCACGCAGAACGCCGCCGACGTCGTTTTTCAGGGCGCCTCGCTCAAATCCGTTTCGCTTGCGCTTCGCGCCGCCGCCTTCTGCCGGATACTGGTGCGCCAGAATTTCGCCATGGCGCTGCTCTATAACGTCGTCGCCCTGCCACTGGCCATGACGGGGCATGTCACGCCGCTGATTGCCGCCATCGCGATGTCCGCTTCGTCGCTGGCCGTGACCTTCAACGCCTTGCGGTTCAACCGGCTGAAGGAGGATTGATGGATATTCTTCTTTACCTTATCCCGATCGCGCTGACGCTGGGCGTCCTGTGGCTGGGGGGCTTTTTCTGGGCCCTGAAAGACGGGCAGTTCGACGATCCGGAAGGCTCTGCCAGCCGTATTCTTTTCGATGATGACGGGGATGCCTGAGCAGGCGCGGGGGCATTTCCGGTATTCCTTGACTTTTATCAAGGAATTCTTTGCCCCTGCGCGCTTAAATAAAAGTATAGGGCCGAAACAGGCCGCATGACTCAGGAGAATTGATATGAAAAGAATAGCAGGGTACTGTCTCGCGGCGGCAATATTCATGGCGTCCCCCGCTGGCGTCTGGGCGCAAAGCGCAAAGCCCGAGGACGGCGTCGCGACAGCGCAGGAAACGGGCGAATTCTGCGCGAACCGGGCCGACGTGAATGCGATCGGGGAAGACATGAAACGTCTCACGCAGGAGATGAATGCGCTGACGGAATCCCTGGAGGATCCTGCCCAGAAGCAGGCAGCCGTAAAAATCCTGGAGCATATCGGGCTCACGGTGCATCGCATTCGTGAAATTCAGGAGAAAATGGACGGCGCTGCCAGCGGTGTGATGGCTTCGGTCAAGAAGGACGTAGCGCCTCCCGCCGCGCCTGCCGGCAAGCAGAAATAGGCCGCCGCCGCTTAAAACCTGCAGTTTTTATTGCCATTTATTGACCAAAATCAAACCCGGGTCCGCGCTGACAGGCTAACCTGCGGCTGAAAACAACAACTTACCGCGAGGATGCGGACAAGGAGAGAAAAAATGGCGGACAAAATCGATTTTTTTGACGAGGGCAATGTGGGTGTGGAGGCGCGGCGGCTCGCGTTCTGCTTCAATGTCGCGGCGCGCATGGTGCCGCAGGACGGCAACCCGCTGTCGCATGCGGAGCAGCTGTTTCGCGTCACGACGGGTCTCGACAAGGTGCCGGGTTTTAACTGTGACGAGCAGAATTATCTCAAGCTCCAGCTGCTGCAGGTTGCCGCCATTCGCGACCAGGGGCGGACGTATTCGGTCGATGACCTTGCCGATGCGGCAAATGTTCTGTATCTCGCGGCCAAGGACATGAACCTGATTTCCGACAGCGGCGAATGCCGCCCGCGCGACCAGGAGCGTCACCTCAGTTTTCCGGGCGCATAATTATCGTCTTTATCTGAAAAAAGGAGTCCCGACATGAAAAACACCAAAGTCAAAAGCCTTATGACGGAGAACCCTGTATTCATTGGCCCGGAGGCCAGCCTGCAGAAAGCCGCGGAAATAATGCAGCGCAATGATTGCGGCATGCTTCCCGTAGGAACGGATGCAGAATTGCTGGGCGTCATCACCGACCGCGACATCGTCATCAGGGCGGTTTCGACGGGAAAGGACCCCACCCGGGAAAAAGTCGGCTATTACATGACCTCGCAAGTGTATGCCTGCAATGAAAACGACTTTTTGGAAGATGCGGCGCAAAAAATGAGGCTGAACAAGGTCAGCCGCCTGGTTGTCAAAAACAAGGCGGGCAAAGCCGTTGGAATTTTATCCTTTGGCGGGCTCCTCCGGCGGGAAGCGGATGCAGGTGAAATAGCGAGCATCGTAAAACACGCGGCCGGAATATAGAAAAATTACATCCTAAACCCACCGTTTCGGTGGGCCGGCGCATCTGCCTGCGGAGACAATCAGCCCCAAATGCCCGGAATTAACTTGTCTCCGGTGTCCAGCCGAAACCGGTTATCGCAAAAACCCCGCCAGCAATCGAGGTTCCGGGTGGATTTGACTCAGGTCAAGGCGATTTTGGCCGGGGTGTGCATAAATTAATGCAGTCCGGAGCATGTTGGAGGAGAAGTCCGATGAGACAAACGCTTGCCCTGAAAAACGTCGAATATCGTTTTCCTGCTGTCGCCTATTGGAAGGTTGTTTCAAACCAGCAGATCGTCAAGCCCTCCGTCCCCAAGCTTTTTCAAAAAGAAGAATTCTGCTGCAATTCCGCAACCGATTGAGGAGTACTGACATGAGCATGAAAGTGCGTCTGATGGGGAAGCCTGCTACCGCAAACGAAATATCTTCCGTCCTGGGTACTGCAGAAGATCACATCATCACGGAGATAAGGATTATCGGACCGACGATGGATGAAGTGCGTGAAGCCCGCGCCTGGCTGGATGCAGACGACTATATGGGCGAGGTGATCGAAAAGACCATGAATGCGCGTATCCGCAAGGTGTACAAAATTCTCCGCCAGCAGAGACATGGCAAGGACGACCATAACTGCGGCTGCTGCGCCTAGAATTTCAAATCGACCATCAGCCAGAATTTATTCGTGTCGGTAAACAATGTGTCGGCATTATAGTCGGCGTATTTGGCCGTGACCGTCCACTCCTTGATGTTGAAGTCTTCCGTTTTGAAGGTCTTGCTGACCTGGAAGTTCCATTCTGTGCCGTAATCAGCCGAGGTATTTTCTGCGTTGAAATCGTGATAGACGGCGTCGAAGGTTGTCCCGTCAACCCACTTGTTGAGGCCCGACAGCTTGTAGCCGACACGACCGTAACGATCCTCCAACCCGTTGGCGGGGGTGGTCAGGAATTCGTCCGCCCAGCCGTTGAAGGCATGCAAAGTCGCCAGCGGCGACTGGAAGGCATTGGCGCCGTCGCCGCCCAGCGATTCCATGCCCGCCTGCAGCGTGACGCCTTTCCACAACAGGCTGGGGGATAAGTGATAGTAGGAGGCATGAAAGTTGATCGGGCTGTCCTTGTAATCCGCCTGATGCGCGTATTCGGCGAGATATTGAAGCTTCAAGTCGGCAACAAGGGGTACTTTGCCTGTCGCCTGCGCGCCGTAAGTCTGTGATGACAGGGTCTGCTTCTGGTGGATGTCGAGAAGATAATCGTAGGCCGCGATCTTCAGCCAGTCGGCGAAGGTATATTCCCCGTGGATCAGGTGATTGGCCCCGGTATAGTCCGGTATGGCGTTATGCTCGCCGAAGATGCGGTTGATGTTCCACACATAGCTGTAACTCAGGATCAATTTTTCGACAGGCGTGAAAGTCGCCGTGCCCGCGTCATAGGTCTGGTCGTTCTGGCGCCAGCCGACATTGCCCACAAAACGCTGGTTGTCGAGAATGATGTTCTGCCGGCCCAGTTTCAGGCTGGTCTTGGGCAGGCCGGACCACATTATCCAGGCCTGGTTGAATTCATTGTTTTCAGGGTCGGCGATGGTCGGGTAGGTGGTCTTGCCGTTGACGGTATCGTTATAATCGTCATCGCCGAGGCGCTGCACGGTCTGCAATTCAACGAGCGCCTTGAAATCCTTGTAAGTCCCGGTCTCGAAGCCCAGGTTTGCGCGCAGGGTATTGGCCACGCCGGTCGTATGGGCGAGACCGGCCTGATCGACGTTCTCATACCTGTACCTCAGCTGCCCGAAAACCTTGCCCTTGCTGAAGAGGTCTTCCGGGGAATCCGCCTGTGCGGAAGGTACTTGCAGCAGGGCAAACAGCGATGCCGGCAGGAGAAGATATTGCAGGAGTCGTTTTTTCATGGGACAGGTCGCCTTTCCTCCCTTTGATATGGCGTTTTCAGGAAAAACGCCTTGACCGAAATCAAGTGTTAAAGTTTCTCAAGCCCACCGGGAAGGGGGCGGAGCTTATGAGTGCTGCCAGCGAGAGACTGCGGTCCGGCGGGCCCAGGTTTCCCAGTGTTTTCCCGGACGGCCCCCGGTAGTTTTGGACATAATATCGGCCATGATAGCCCCTGCTGTCCAGATCGGCAACGATTTCAGAGATATCATTCTCATCCAGCAGGCTGGCATGGACGGTGGTGCGGATTTCAACCGGCACGAATCTTTCCCGGCAGACCAGCTTCAGGGTTTCCTCAAAGGCGGCCCATTCCGCAATGCCGGTGACAGCCTTGAATTTCTCCGGCGGCGCCTTGTAATCGAGCGCGATATAGCTCAGGAGAGCCTCGTCCAGCATCTGCCGGACAATCGCGGGACGGGTGCCGTTGGTGTCCAGTTTGACCGCGAAGCCCATTTTCCGCACCGCGCGGGCGAAGGGGATGATGCCCTCGTACAGCGTCGCCTCGCCGCCCGACAGGACGACGCCGTCCAGCAGGCCCCTGCGGTCCTCCAGGAACGACAGGATATCCGCCGCCTTCAGCTTGCCGGACTTGCCCTTCACGATCTCGGGGTTGTGACAATACAGGCAGCGCATGTTGCACCCGGAGAACCACACGATGCAGGCGACGCGGTCGGGGAAATCGAGCATCGTGAAGGGCGTCAGGTCATAGACGGGCAGGAACTCATTCATGGGTCTGGAACAGGTCTCCCGTATGGATGCGGCGCTCAAGAAAATGCTTCCTTTCCCTGTGTTCGCCCTGCTTGCCGATGTTGAAGCTGTCGACAGGGCGGAAATATCCCATGACCCGCGTCCAGACTTGCGTCTTTTCGCCGCAGGAGGGGCATCTGGGTTGCTCGCCGTTGAGATAGCCGTGGGCGTTGCAGACCGAAAAGACGGGCGTGATCGTGATATAGGGAAGCTGGTAGTTCTCGATGACCTTCTTTACGAAACGCTTGCAGGCATCCGCGCTGGAGAGCTTTTCATTCATATAGAGGTGCAGGACCGTGCCGCCGGTGTATTTGCATTGCAGCCGGTTCTGCAGGTTCAGCGCCTCGAAGGGGTCATCCGTATAGCCGACGGGAACCTGCGAGGAATTGGTGTAGTAGATGTTGTTTCCGAAGCCTGCCTGGATGATGTCGGGAAAGCGCTTTTTATCCTCCTTGGCAAACCTGTAAGTCGTGCCTTCGGCAGGCGTCGCTTCCAGGTTGTACAGGTTCCCCGATTCCTGCTGGTATCGGCGGATTTTCTCGCGCATGTGGTCGAGGATGCCGAGGCAGGCGTTGATGCCGCGCTCATCCGTCAGGTCCATCGTGTCGTTCGAGAAGTTCCTCATCATCTCGTTCATGCCGTTGACGCCGATGGTGCTGAAATGGTTCCTTAAGAACGGCAGGTAGCGCGCCGTGTAAGGGTAGAGGCCGCGGTTGTACATTTCCTGCACGAAGCTGCGCTTTTTCTCGAGCGTCGAAAAGGCGATATCCATCAGCCGGTCGAGCTCATGCATCAGTCCCGGAAAATCGCCCCTGAAGCGGTAGCCGAGGCGGGCCATGTTCAGCGTGACAACGCCCAGCGACCCCGTCATCTCGGCGGAGCCGAACAGACCGTTGCCGCGCTTCTGCAGTTCGCGGAGATCCAGCTGCAGGCGGCAGCACATCGAGCGCACGGCGCCCGGTGAATAGGCTTCCGGATTGGGCGTACGTTCGCCCCTTTCATTGCGCTTCCACTGGCTGCCGACGAAGTTCTGGAAGTAGGACGAGCCGACCTTGGCGGTGTTTTCGAAAATGGCTTTCGCCACCTTGCCGTCCCAGTCGAAATCGTCGGTGATGTTGACGGTCGGGATGGGAAAGGTGAAAGGCTGGCCGTGGGAATCGCCCTCGGTCATGACCTCGTAATAGGCGATGTTGATCAGTTCCATTTCGGGCAGGAAATGGCTATAGGTCATCTCGTCGAGCGACCGCAGTCCCAGGTCGCGCTTTCGCGCCTCCTGCAGCAGGGCGTCGTCCTTCAGGTTTTCAAAGAGGTGCCGGTCCTTCGCGGTGGGGAAGTTTTTCTTCAGATCGTCCGGGACGGTGATATCCAGAGTGATATTGGTGAACGGCGATTGTCCCCAGCGGGCGGGCACGTTGAGGTTATAGACGAACTGCCGGATGGCTTTCTTGATGTCGCCAAGACTAAGGCGATCCCGGAAAACATAGGGTGCAAGATAGGTGTCGAAGCTGCTGAAGGCCTGCGCGCCGGCCCATTCCGACTGAAGGATGCCCAGAAAATTCGACATCTGCCCCAGCGCTTCGCGGAAATGCCGCGGCGGGCGGGAGGAAACGCGCCCCGAAACGCCGTTGAAGCCGTCATTGAGCAGTTGCCGCAGGCTCCAGCCGGCGCAGTATCCGGTGAGGCAGTCAAGGTCGTGAATATGAATATCGCCTTCGCGGTGGGCTTTGCCTTCCTCTGCGCTGTAAACGCAATCGAGCCAGTAGTTGGCGATAACCTTGCCGGCCAGATTGTTGATCATTCCCGCGTTGGAATAGCCGGTATTGGCATTGGCGTTGATGCGCCAGTCCTCCTTGGCGATATATTCGGTGACGGCGTGAGAGCAATCGACTTTCGTGCCGGGAAACAGGGATTCTAAAGGAAAAGGAAGTACAGTCGCAGGCTTCTGCGATACAGTCATTTGTGGCCTCCGTAATATTCGCTCGATGAAGATGGTCTTTTTGATTTTTGTTGAAGGGGCACAAGGACTTGTGCCCCTATGAATCAGAATACCCCATATGCTGTGAAATGAATTTGACCTGAGTCAAAAACGCAGGTTTTAAAATTGCGTCTTATGCAATTTGCTCCGGTGCGGCGGCAACCGGCATCTGCTTTTAAGGAGGCGTCCCGGCCTACAACTTTTCAAACCTGGCTTGAAAAAAGCGCAAATATTTTGGTTCATATACCATTTTCAGCCCGCGGACCTTTTTCCTGTTCTCATGGACGGAGGCGACGGATTCGACCGTGACGTCGATATGCGCCTGCGTGTAAACGCGTCTTGGAAAAGTCAGACGGACAAGTTCGAGTTCGGTGTACTTGTGGTCGCCCGTTTCGGGATCGCGCCCCGCCGAAACGACGCCACGCTCCATGGACCTCACTCCGGAATCGAGATAAATCTCCGCCGACAGCGTTTGCGCCGGGAACTGGTTCTGGGGGATATGCTTCAGGAACTTCCGGGCATCCAGAAAGATGGCGTGGCCGCCTATCGGTTTTACGATGGGCACGCCGTATTTCTCCAGCTGCTTTCCGCAATATTCCACCTGCTTGATTCTGGCGCGGATGCCGTCGTATTCGACCATTTCCTCGATGCCGCGCGCCATGGCTTCCATATCCCGGCCCGCCAGCCCGCCATAGGTATGCAGCCCTTCGTAAACGACGACCATGTTGCTGGCTTCTTCATATACCTTTTCATCCCGGGTCGCCAGAAAGCCGCCGATATTGACAAGAAGGTCCTTTTTGGCGCTGATCCACAAGCCTTCGAAATGCGAGCACATTTCCTTCAGTATCTGGGCGATGGTTTTGTCCTGATAGCCTTTTTCCCGTTCCTTGATAAAGAAGGCGTTCTCGCAGGCGCGCGTCGCATCGAACCAGAGCCGGATTTTGTGCTTCTTGCACAGCGCATGCACTTCCCTCAGGTTATTCATCGAAAACGGCTGTCCGCCGGCCATATTGACCGGACCGGCCATGGAGACATAGGCGATTTTTTTCGCGCCGACCTTTTTAATCAGGTCTTCCAGTTTTTGAGGGTCGATATTGCCCTTGAAGGGATGCGCGTTCACCGGATCATGCGCTTCGTCGACAATCACATCCACGAAAGTGGCTCCTGCCAATTCCTGATGGAGCTTGGTCGTGGTGAAATACATGTTTCCCGGAACGAAGTCGCCGGGCTTGATGAGGATGCGCGAAATTATATGCTCCGCCGCGCGTCCCTGATGCGTGGGGACGAAATGCGGCATGCCGTAGTATTTGCGGACATTGTCCTCGAGGTAATAGAAATTCCGGCTGCCGGCATAGGCCTCGTCGCCCAGCATCATGCCGGCCCATTGCCGGTCGCTCATGGCATTGGTGCCGCTGTCGGTCAGGAGGTCGATATATACATCTTCGGACCTGAGCAGGAAGGTATTGTAGCCGGCCTCTTCAATCGCCTGTTCCCGGTATGCACGGGTGGTCATCTTGATCGGCTCGACGACCTTGATTTTAAAGGGTTCTGCCCAGCTTCTTTTGATCGGTTTCTTTGCCGCCATGTTCCGGTCTCCTGAAAAAACATCCGCAATACAATATGGGGTGGATCAAGGGTTTGGCATTGACCAGGGTCAATTATGCGCAGGATTGAACAATATTCTGAATATTTGACTCAGGTCAAATACGCGGCCCTCAATCGGGTTTATCAAAAACGACATCATCAAATATTCAACAAATGCAGAGGTGCCAGCCATGGCCAACAGCAATGAAAAGAAATCCTTCAAACGCGCCTTTAACGATGCTGCGCGCAGCATATTCAAGCGACCCGCAAAGATCGTGGCGACCGCGGCGCTGGGCCTGACGCTCGGCATGGGCAGCCTGGCGGCGGATGTTTCAGCGCAGACGGCCCAGACCGTCCAGCCCCCGGCGGCGGTCAGCATCGTCCTGCCGCCGACGGATCTGCCGCCGCCTATTGCAGAGCGTCCCCCGCAGAATGTGGAGGTGGTGCTCGAGACGGTCGAGGTGAAAGGCCAGCTGGATGACGGAACGACCTATAACTACTGGACGTTCGGCGGCAAGGTGCCGGGGCCGCTGGTCCGTGTCCGCGAAGGGGATACGGTGCACGTGACGCTGAAGAATGCGGCCAGCAGCATGATGATGCACAATATCGATTTCCACGCTGTCACTGGCCCGGGCGGCGGGGCGGGCGCCACGGAAGCCATGCCGGGAAAATCCGGGGATTTCACCTTCAAGGCGCTGCATCCGGGCATTTACGTCTACCATTGCGCGACGCCGCCGGTAGCATGGCATATCGCGAAAGGGATGTACGGAATGATCCTCGTCGAGCCCAAGGAGGGCCTGAAGCCCGTCGACCGCGAATTCTACGTGATGCAGGGAGAGATATACACGGCGGAGGCGCAGGGCACGCGTGGCGCGGTAAACGACGATTACCAGAAGCTCATGAACGAAACGCCGGAGTATTACGTTTTCAACGGCGCGGTCGGTGCGCTGGTGAAAGACGCGCCGCTGAAAGCCAAGGTCGGCGAAACCATTCGCATTTATTTCGGGGATGCGGGGCCCAACAAGACGTCATCCTTCCATATCATCGGCGAAACCTTCGACAAGGTCTATGAGCTCGGGTCGCTCACCAGCCCGCCCCTGACGGATGTGCAGACCATAACGGTGCCGCCGGGCGGCGCGACCATGGTCGAACTGAAGCTGGAAGTGCCGGGGAAATTTATGCTGGTAGACCACGCCCTGTCGCGCGCCGGGCGCGGGCTTCTGGGCGTATTGGAAGTCGAAGGGCCTGAAAATACAGAAGTATTCAAGGCTGCGCCGCCGACAAAACCGCCATCCATGAAGCATTGACATGGATGTTTCTTAGCAAGGCCACGCGCATTTTGCCCGCGCGGGGCCTTTTTTCCCGGCGGTGGGGTTTCCCAATACTTGTTGATATAAATCAAGTCCTTTTCGGGAGGTGGGGTTTAGACTTAACGATATAGACCTTGCGATAGGGGGGAAGTCATGAACGTGGGCGAAGCGTTGCTGCATGCCCTGAAGGAAGCCGGC
>SCTB01000009.1 GCA_004297545.1 Alphaproteobacteria bacterium | reverse complement strand
CCTCGAAGAAATGATGCGGCAGCAGATGCTTCAGGGAGGAGATCCCGGCGCGGTTCCGCCTGCTACGCCTCCCGCGCCGCCGCAGGGCCTGCCATTCCCCGGCGCTGCTCCGGCGCAGCCAATGCCCGGCCAGCCTTTGCCGGGTCAGCCGATGCTGCCGGGTTCGGTTCCCGGACAGCCGCCGGGTGTTCCGGGTCAGGCGATGCCGCAGCAAGCGCCCCAGCAACCTCCACAACAGCCAGCACCTTATGATCCCTTTCAGGACCCCTTGTTCATCGAGGAACTGATGCGTCAGCAAATGGCGCAGCCGCCAACGCCGCCGGTCGCGCAACCACCCGGGCCGCCGCAGCCCACCCCAGCCCCCACGCCGGCACCGGATCAGCCGGCCCCTTTCACCCCGCCCGCGCCGAAACCGCCGACGGGGAAGGGAAAGTAGCTTCAGCAGTCTTTCACAAATGATTTCAATCCCATAGGTCTTCGAGATTGAATTTACATAGTTTCGTATGCTAATATCCGGCTATCGAAACCTGCCGGAGAAAATGCCTCATGTTCGATTTCAAGAAGAAGCGCCTGAACCCCTTGCTCCGCCAGTGCGTGGAGAATATCAACGGGGCGCTTCCGGTGAATACGCCCGACCAGGCGATCGGCCTGCTGAACCTGAAACAGGAAATCACTGAAAAGCTCGGCAAGCTTGCCCAGCGCCAGGGCCTGAAGGCGAAATTGACATTCTACGGCGCCGTGCTGCTGGCGGTCGCGGGCGTCGCAGGCGCGTTCCTCGCGCCGCCGGTTGCGATACCGGCAGGGGTGGCGGCAGCGGCCGTTTTTCTGGGCGGCAGTCTCCTGTCGCAGAAATATGCGCTGAACCGGAGCGAGGTGACGCAGAACCGCTATGTCCTCAGCGACAAGATCGACACGGAAGTCGCCGTCGCCATGACGCGCTTCCCGGCGCTGGCCTCTTCGCCGGATGTAAAGACCGCGCTCGCGCAGGCCTTCACTGAGTCCGCGAATAAAAAGGATTACGAGAGTTTGTCGAAACGCGCGTTGCAATTCACGCCTGTCGCACCGAAGCCCGCGGCGGCGCAGCCGGCATAATCGGCTTTTACGGTTTTGGCGCGATTTTCAGTTTCGGCGCCGCGCTCTTTTCCATCTTCTTCAGCGTCAAAAAGATCGCATCCGACAGCCGGCCCTGCGCCGCGTCGTCATAGCCCGTGAACATCGGCATGGTATTGACCTCGAGGAATTCGAGCTTGCCGGTCCGCGGATTTGTTTTCAGGTCGGCTGCGGCATAGTCGAGGCCGAGGCGGTCCGTGAGCTTGCCCATCGCCTCCACCAGCCCGGGCGGCGGGGTGACTTCCTTCAGCGTGAAGTCCCGCGTGGTGCGGTAATCGAGAACTTCGCTCGTGATTTCGAAGGCAAGATAGCTTGACCCGGCGCGGAACAGGCGCAACTCGGGGTAAACGAGCTTTTCCTGCACGATCCACGGGCGGTCGGCGCTTTCCGGCATGTCGGTCAGGGGGCGCGCGTAATCGCCGCCCGCGACGGGCTTGGCGATGAAGCCGTCCTTGACCGCGAAGCGGTTGAAGTCAGACGTAATCCAGCTCATCGGCACGTCGAAGCCGCATTCCTTCGCCAGCACCAGCGCGCGGGGCTTGCTCATTTCCAGCGTCTCGTTGCCGCGGTTCAGCATGCCGACGGCAGGGTAAGCCGCCGCCCAGCCGCGCAGCGCGTCGAAGATGGCGCTTTTCTTCGCCTCGTCGTCGTTGCTGAAGACGTCATAGCGGATGAACAGGCTGGCGCTTTCCGCGCTGAAGGTTTCGCCGTTGATGGTGATATCTTTCTCACCCGGCTTCCAGGTGATGGAAGGCGGCGGGTCCGCGTCGGTATGGATCAGCCGATACGGATGCCCGCGCCATTTCGCTGCATCTGCGAGGCGGTTGATGTTGTGGTCTTCCTTGCTTCCGACGATAAGAAGCACCTGCGCCGCCTCCTTTATGCTAGCGACGCGGCTTTCTGCCTTCTTCGCCGACGGCCAGCGTGGTGATGGGGTGCTTGGGAGGATCGCGGCGCTTGTCTTCCTCGCCGATTGCGGCGGAGGTGACATCCGAGCCCTCGCTGGGCGGGCGGCGCTTGCGGTCTTCTTCGCCAATCGCCAGCGTCACGCTCTCGCGCGGTTTCAGGGGAGGCATGCGGCCGCCGCCTTCTTCGCCGAGCGCCATCGTGGTGAGACGCGGCTCATCATCGGGCAGGGGACGGGTCGAGGGCGTGTCGCCGCCGAACTGGTCGAGCACGTCCTGCTCGTCCACGTCGAAACCGTTGTCGCGTGCGACATTCGCGACGGCTTTTGCGAATTCTTCCGCCAGCGTCGGCTCGTTGCGCACGGCGTCAAAAAATGAATCAAGATCTTCCTTGGCCATAATTTCCCTCAGATTGTGAATGTTTTTTCGGAATGCGCAGAATTTACCGGAGTGTGGAATGAATGCAAGAGGGTGACATAAATAAATTATTGATATGTAAAGAGTTTACGCGGAATATGGCAACCAATGATCGCATTGACAGAACCTTCCGTGCTCTGTAAATTCCATACGTTTTCATAAACGTCATTTTGAGAGGGATTCCCCCATGCCATCCTATCGCGGTGTCGAGCAGTCGGCGATCGTCAAATCCATCACCGATGCCATCGAATTTCTCGAAACGCATTCGACGGGACCGGAGTGCCAGAAGCTGATCGACAGGCTGCGCACGCCCGACGCGGCAACCGGCGTTTCGCCGCTGGGCGCGATTGCGCATGCGGCGACAAACAAGGAGCTGGCCAGCGCCATCCGCGGCTCCGGCGCCGGCTGGCTCTTCGGCGCGACGGGCGAGGTGCTGCAGTTTCACGCGGTCTACAACACCGACGGCAAAGGGCTCGATATCGTCGAGCGCCTGTACCAGTGGGGCGCGGGCGCAGGCGCGCGCACGCTGGCCTATAACAAGATTGACGAGGAATGCGACGCCTGGCTTGCCATGAGTTATGCGCGCAAAGTCGGCATGACGGAAGAAAACCTGGAAAAGCTCGCCGGGGTGGCAGATGCGCTGACGCAGAACAAGGTCGCGCTGGGGCATGCCTTCAAGGCCATCACGCAGCTGGTCGAAATGGGCGCGGCAGGCGCGGATGACGATGCGATGCGCCAGCTGTTCCTGACGCTCGACCTGCACGAGCGCCATGTCGCCAAGGGCACGCTCTCGACCGTCACGCTCGACGGTGCGCAGGCCAATCTCGAATTCGACCGCCCGATGAGCCAGTACGGGATTGTCATGGAAGACATGACGGCCGGACGCACGGGATGGGACGATCCCAAGGTGCTGCCCGTTGTCGAAAAAATCAGCGAAATCCTCGACCCCTTCCGCGAAACGGATGAAGTAAGCCGCACCGGCGTCGGCATCATCACCAAGGGCCCCTATGAGGAGGGCAAGACGCCGCAGGGCATCATCTTCGGCTCCACCGCGCGCGTGGCGCAGGCGGTGGCGGATGCGTTCCCCGAGCTGAAGGTTATCGACTACGAAGGCCGCAAAATCGCGCCCAATACGCTGAAGCCGCAAGGCCCGAAGCCGGGGTTCAGGCTGTAACAGGAATTTCGTTCATGAAAACCTGCATCTCTTTTATCTCGATCCTGCTTCTCGCGTCCGCGGCCGCGCAGGCGGACCAGCCGATCGACCACGGCACTTTCGCGCGCAGCTGCGCGCCCTGGGACGGATCGGCGGTGCGCTTCGAGCTGACGCCTGCGGACGGGCAGTATCCGCAGATCGGTTTTTCGCTGTGGACCAGCGCGAGCAACATTGCAACCGGCAGTTATGACCTGCCGCTGGATTCCAAAAAGGGCAACGTCAATTACTGCACGGCGCAGGGCAAATGCGTGCTGGTCAACAAGGGTACGGTCGAGCTGATCGAATTCACGGCCTGGACCACAGCGCGCATTTCCTATGATGTGACGCTCGACGATGGCACGGCGCTCAAAGGCGAAGCCACCCTGACCGGCAAGGACGAAAGGACGTTCTGCGGCTAGGCACCCAAGGGCCCGAAGCCCCGATTTGGCCTGTAAATGCAGGCCTTGCCGCAACACTGGACAGTTTTCGCATTCATACGTATATTAGGGCCAACACCCTGCGGGTGTAGCTCAACGGTAGAGTTCCAGCCTTCCAAGCTGGCTGTGCGGGTTCGATTCCCGTCACCCGCTCCAGCTTCTCCTCCAGAGACGTCCTGAAAAATTTCAAAAAGAACAGTATACTGCTTAATATCAGCCATTTACTGAGGTTTTAGCGTTCAGTGAGGTTTTATGGTGTCCATTTACATCCAAAAACTTTGGGGGTATAAAGTGGGGGTATAAGAAAACAGCAGAAAAAATATACCCCCAAAATGACGTTGACAAACACGACATGCAAGAACGCAAAGCCCCGGAAAAGCAAGTACAGGCTGTTTGATTCGAGTGGTCTGTATCTGGAGATCATGCCCAACGGCTCCAAATACTGGCGGCTGAAATACCGCTATCTCGGCAAGGAAAAGGTTCTGGCGTTGGGCGTGTATCCGCTGATTACGCTGGCGGAGGCGAGGGAGGGCAGGGACAGGGCCCGGAAGCTGCTGGCGGTTGACACCGATCCGTCGCAGGCCAAGCGGGAGAAGAGAAGGCAGGCGATTAGCAAGGCTGCTAACACCTTTGAAGTTGTCGCCCGTGAATGGCACGAAAACCAGAAAGGCAAATGGACCCCCAAGCATGCCGTAAACGTCACTCGGCGGCTGGAAGTCGATGTTTTCCCTTATATCGGCTCTCGCCCTATTTCAGAGATTGATCCTCCGGAACTGTTGAATAGCGTCTTGAGAAAGATTGAGAAGCGTGGGGCGCTGGACGTAGTTGCCCGCGTCAAGCAAATATGCGGCCAGATATTCCGTTACGGGATAGCTACCGGCAAATGTTCCCGTGATCCTTCTGCGGACCTTCGAGGGGCGCTGAAAACAGGCAAGACTCAGCACTTCGCGGCGCTGGACATCAAGGAAATGCCTGCATTCTTAAGCGCGCTGGAAAAGAATGACGCGCGCCTGTTTGCCCGTACCCGCCGCGCAATCCGCCTGCTGATGCTGACCTTCACTCGTACGACCGAGCTGATCCATGCAGCTAAGGATGAATTTGATCTTGAAAGTAGGATGTGGGAAATCCCCGGTCAACGCATGAAAATGGGCAAGCCGCATCTTGTCCCACTGTCGCAGCAGGCTGTACAAATCATTAAGGAGCAGATGGAGGAAACAGGGCATATCAACACGCCTTATTTATTCCCTGGGCAAGTAAAGCCCGGTATTCCGATGAGCAATAATACCATATTGTTCGGCATCGGGCGGATGGGTTATAAGGGCCGCATGACTGGGCACGGGTTCCGGGCGCTGGCGATGTCGACGATCAAGGAAAAGCTGGGTTACCGCCACGAGGTCGTAGACAGGCAGCTTGCCCATGCGCCGCGCAGCAAGGTTGACCGTGCCTATGACCGGGCGCAATTTCTGGACGAGCGCAAAGTCATGATGCAGAAGTGGGCGGATTATCTCGACGCAGTAGCGAACGGGAAAGTCGTAATAGGAAGATTTGGAAAGGTGGCGTGATATGGCACCAAAACTGCCGGAGTTCGATTCAGTAGAATTTCTGATCAGCCGAAAATTTCCGCGGTATTCGATTTTTACCAAGAGAATCACCGTTCCCCGTCTCGGTTCTACAGCCGCTGAACTGGAGAGAATAGAGAAGTTGGAGGCGGAGATTGATAATTATCGGCGGGAATTGTTGAGCAAACCTCAAAGCGAGATCGATGCGCTTTGGGCAGTTGAAGAAAAGAAAATTAACGAAGAGCGTCGCATCAAGGAGGAGAAAGAGGAGAGGGCGCGTTTTTTCAGTCAGCCGTGTGCGGAAGCCGACTTGGATTATTGGAGCAAGATGGCCCATTGGTCCCTTGATGAAGCGATAGCGCTCTCATTCGGAAAGGACCCAAAAGTAGTTAATCTGGACCGGATTTTCGCGCTCGCAAACAAATCCGCCTTTGCGGATAGTTATCTGAGGCTTCATGAGCTCACCAGGCGGGCGAAAGTCTGGAAGCGGCTTTACGATCCGATACTTCCGCTCCTCTATATTACATGGGCAAAGGATCATGACATTCAGGTTCCTGAGAAGCTGACTGCCCTGATACAGGCGCGGGCTGGAAAAAACATTGACTGGAAGGAAAAATATGATCAGGTCGATGCGGAGTACAAGAAACTGATCGATAAACTGCAAGCGTCTCTTGATACGCAGAAACAAACCATCAAGACATGCATGGAGACAAACTACACATTGATCGATACCAACGCTGCTCTGAAGAAACAACTGCAGGAGGTTGCAAAAAATCCCGTGGTTTTAGGGACGAAAGAAAAAGATACTCTCCTGAAGTTGGTAATCGGCATGGCAGTTAGCGGATACGCCTATGATCCAAAAGCAAAGAAGAATCAGGCGACTGCAGAAATTGCACAGGATTTGAAGAAATTGGGCATTCCGCTCAATCAGGATACCGTTAAAAAGTGGCTAAAGGAGGGGGCAGAAATTCTCCCCAGAGCCTATAAAGACGCTGCCTAAATCCGAATTCGGATTCGAAATAACCGATTTGCCAGCGGCATTGTCTTAAACATCCTAGTTTTTCCTCACGGTTCAACAACCAAGGAAAAACCAAATGGAACAGCCACAAACCAATAAAGAACGTATTCTGCGCCTGGACGATGTTAAAGCCCGCACCGGCCTTAGCCGCAGCACTATTTACCTGAATATCAGTAACGGTTCATTTCCCCGGCATATCAGCTTGGGGGCGCGGTGCGTCGGATGGCTGGAAAGCGAGATCGATGCCTGGATACAGGCGCGCATCCAGAAAAGCCGCCCGTAGGTGCAGATGCCGATGAAACCAAAAAAGCGCACATACAACACGCGCCGGATTCGTCTTGGGGCGTCCTACAGCGTTCAGGAAGTTTCAAAGCTGTTCGGTGTGCATAAGAACGCCGTTTTGAAATGGGTGAAAGACGGCCTGTCGCCCATCGACAAACACCGACCTTACCTGCTCTACGGCAGAGACTTGGCCGCGTATCTGAACACGAAGCAGGGTAATCGGAAACATAAATGCAAACCCGACGAGTTTTTCTGCTTCAAGTGCCGGGTGCCGCGTCGGCCATGGGGCAACCTCGTCGACATCGTGATCCGGAACGAAATCCGGCTTAATCTGTCTGCCCTGTGCGGCGCTTGCGGCACAGTCATGAACCGTGCCGGTGCGGCCAGAAAACTCTCGGAATATCAAAAAATCTTCACCGCCCAGTCGAAGCGTGATGAACGCATAACAGCCTGCCCCAGCCCCAGTGTTACGTGTGACATAGGAAAGGATGCTGCGCGCGATGAATTGCATCCATGACAGAAGGGGCAATTTGGGAAGAGGACGGGCCGCCAAAGCGCACCCCTGCCGAGCAAATAAAGCGCGCCTGCCCGGCCTCGCACTTCCGGAAAAAAGAGTCCCGGGGGGAAGCCAATTAACCCCGTTCATAGGGGGCAGGCGCGGATATCTCTGGAGATATCGGGGGGCAGTATACCGCACCAACCAGAAACCGCAAGAGAATTGACATAAACAAGCAGCGCAAGGAGTTACAGCATGACCCGATACAACACCAAGAACGAGCGCATCAAGCGCGAATATTTCCGGTACCTGAAAGATGCCACGGGCAGGGCGACCGCCACCATCGATGGCATACGCAAGGCCATATCGCGGTTTGAGGAGTATAACCGCCTGAAGGACTTTGGCACCTTTAACCGCGAACAGGCGATCGCCTTCAAGGATCACCTGGCTCTGCAGAAAGCCCAGCGCACCGGAGAGCCGATGGCCAAAGCCACGATGCTGGGCACCCTGAATGCCCTGAAGGAGTTCTTCCGCTGGCTTTCCTGCCAGCCGGGCTACAAATCGCGCCTGCACCGACCGGATATCGAGTATTTAAACATGACAGATAAAGATGTCGCCATCGCGAAGGCAGAAAAGCATAAGAACTTCCCAACGCTGCAGCAGATCCACAAGACGCTCTTCCTGATGCCTGTGGAAACCGACATCCAGCGGCGCGACCGCGCCGTCATGGCCTTCGCCATCCTGACCGGCATGCGCGACAATGCCCTCGCGTCGCTTCGGCTGAGGCATGTGGATACGAACAGCGACCCAGTCCTCGTCCGTCAGGAGCCGGACCTTGTGCGCACCAAATTCAGCAAGAGCATCCTTACCCACTTCTTCCCGGTGGGGGATGATATCAAGGCCATCGCGCTGGACTGGGTGCGTGAATTGCGCGAGCAGATGCTCTATGGCCCGTCCGACCCCGTCTTTCCGCGCACGCGTATGGGACATGACGAGAACCAGTCTTTTACCGCGCTGGGGCTGGAGGCCGTTTGCTGGGATACGGCAACGGCCATCCGCCGGATATTCAAAACGGCCTTCGAGGCGGCTGGCCTGCCGTACTTCCATCCGCACTTGTTCCGCCACACGTTGGGGCATCTCGGGCAGAAACTTTGCAAGACGCCGGAAGAGTTCAAAGCCTGGAGCCAGAACCTGGGGCACGAAAACCCGCTGACGACCTTCACCAGTTACGGCAAGCTGGATACCTACCGGCAGGGAACATTGATTAACGGGCTGGGAAGAGGTGAGTACGTCAATCCGAAAAATGACATAGAGGATGTTATCAATATTTTGCGGAAACTGCAGAAATAGCCAAGCGTTCGCCCACAGGTAAGGCGTTGGAACAGAAACGACGCAAGTGTATCCTTGTTTACTTTCGTCAGGCGAATAAAAAGACTTTTCAGAGGCCCTGTTGCGGGAGTTCCACAAAAGAGTTAACCTACCGCCAGATGATTTAATATTCATTTGTATGTAGGGTCATTCATGAGACTTAAAGCTTCCATATTCGGCGTTACGGCCATTCTGTTTTTTGTCGCCAATGCTCATGCTGCGGAAGCGATTAAATATGGTTCTGTAGAGGAAATTCCCCGTCAGCTTCGGCAACATTTTGGTTCAGGAAGTTACCGGGAAAGCTATGTAAGCCAAATCGTATCCCAGCTCAGGCAAATCGCGCCGGATAAAGCGACACTGACAAAGCAAGATATTGAGAAAATGCAGACGCGGGACGAGAAGAGGCGCCGGCATGAACAGGTTACGCAGACGCTCGTCTACGACGACGATTTCGATGGGCGTGTTACGCGTGATGAAGTCGTCGACAGCATGCACAACAGCTACAGAAGTTATGGTGGTGCGGAATACCTCCGAGACAGGGACAGCCAGGTGACGCGGCAGGCTGATCGCGTCATGAAGCTTGATACGAATAACGACGGATTTGTGACACTGGCTGAAATGGCGGTGCTCACCCCCAGGGAAACCAGTTACAGAGGAGAAAGAAGCTTTGACGACCTTCTTTTGCTGGATCCGAATGGCGACGGCAAGCTGACGGCAGCAGAACTGGAGGGATTGGCGCGAAAAGCTTATGCGACCATTGACACGAACGACGATGGCATTATCACTGCCGAAGAGGCCAAGGTACTTCAGGAAATAAATCGCAAGGATGGGGCCTCGTCCCAGCGCCGCGCTGAACTTCAATCCATCAGTGCAGACTGTACTCTCCCAAAAGTGCCCAGTGGCGCGAAACTGGTGGTCATCGGCGCCTATGAAGGAAGGGCGGTTTCCAGCGTATCTGTCGCCGGCCAAGTCGAGGAAACGGATGTCATCCCCCTCGATATTTCAAAGGGAGCCGATAAACTTTATATACTTGCGTCGACATTTAAACCCGTCATTTGGAAAATTACCGGCGACTTAACCCGTGTTTCCCACCTTGTTATTGGAGGCCCTTCAATTCCGGAGGGGACGAGCAACAATGATATGGGAGAGGGAAAGGTCAATGCGGGGGAAACAGGGATTCCTCGCGAAAAAGTAACCTTCTTTCATGCGAGAAACTGCGGGCTTAACAAGCTTTGGAAGGAGCCGGCCAGCACGGAGATTCTATCCAGGCTGGTTGGCGTAGGGCCAGCTTCACAAGCCGCGGCCTACAGCGTCGGGAATGTGAAAATAGATAACTCCTCCGCTGGAATTAATGAGAAGTACGATCTTCATCCGGTGCCAGACGGGTTTGATGCCGTGGCCTGGCAGGAATATCTGCGTTCGATGCCGGGAGGGCTGTTCGATCTTCAGTCGAAAGCCGTCGTGTCGGACGCGCCTGCCGTCGATTATCAGGTTCTTCCGAATTGGGCCGGAATGGCGAAGCTAATCCACGAGGGCGCTCTTGTCCCGACAAAGAGCAGTTCATCGGCATTGCTTATCGGGAAACCGGGTTCTCAGATAACTATTCAGGGGATAGAAAACATTCGCGGAGGTGGCGGAGAAACTCAAGTGACGGTGATTGAACGTCCCTCCGCTTACAGGGTCGTCAAAAACATTCCGTTCTATCCGTCCGGCCTGTATGGCGGATTTTCGACGAACTTCGTGATTGCCAAGGGTGTAACACCACCTAAAGGTGATCCGGGCCATTCCAAGGTAACTTGCGAGGAAGCTTCAGCCTGCCCCGAAAGGAATTAGGGAACGCCGGGTCCTTTATTGGACGCCGGGCTTCCGTCAGTAAAGACCATGTTGAAGCATGGGCTTGCCTCCAGGCTGTCGCCAGTTTGTTTATTGACCCATAATTCAGTGGATTTATGCTCCATATCGCTTTGGGCGATACCCGGGCCAAAGATAATGAAATTCGTGTAACGATACGGCCATCTGTGGGAGGTAGGCGTGGAATTCAGCTCCTGCAGGGAAGACATCGGAAGGGCCTCTCTGGTGACAACGGCGGTTGATGAGATGTTCTTATCCCGACTGTAGGTCAATGTTACCTTGGTGCCTTCGGGCCCGCGTATCATCTTTGAAGCCTCCTCATGACTTAAGGGGAAGATCGATTGGCCGTCGATTGTGAGAAGCATGTCCCGTTCTTTTAAGCCGGCGCGTTCGGCAGGGGAACCCTGCATCACGCTCTTGACTATTCCCTCGCCCGTTCTCGACTTGGTAAAGCCGAGGCCAATGCCGCTGAAGCTGCGCGTATTGAATTGCGGGACCGCAAATATGGCGCTTTCCTTCACTTCTGCATTCGAGCAATCCTTGCTGATCTTCTTCTTTCCCCAGCCCTTTTCGAGCAGAATGAGGCTGCTCCCAACGCCCGATCTGAGGGTGTCGTTACCGGCGCCAAGATAAAAAATGTCGTTGCCAAGGGAATCTGCTATCTCATCCGACCCGTCTCCCAAAACATAAAACTGGTTGTCACCGGGGCAGATGTTGTCCAGGCGCGCATCCGTGCTTTCACTCTTTATAATCGTCATGGCGCGGGAGTCGCTTGCATCGGAGCTGCACTTGCTTCCGACATCTATAACTGACAAGCTTGAAGGGGACAGCGGCAGGGATGTAACAAGGTACTTTTCAGGATGGGCTGCGCGAAAATTCCAGCTGAGAAACTGGGAGGGAAGCCTTCCCGCATCCATAAGATTGGCCATCATTCTGAGAAGTTCGCGGGCTTTGGGAACGGGCAGGTTGTCCGCCCATTGCCGGTAATGGGAGATCCGCGATTTGGTGGAGCTTTCGTCAGCAGGGGTTTGCGCCATGATTCCCTGTCCGTCGGGCGCCCTCCTGATAACGACATCTCCCTGGCCCAGGTCAGACATGTTAAGTGTGATCCCGGGTTCGCGTGGAGTCTTGTCCTGAACGAAAGGCGTGACGTCGCTGTCATGTTTTGCAATTGTCTCAAGGAAGGTTTCGGGCGCGGGCGCCGGCCATATAACGGCGATGAGACCGTCGTAACTCCCTCTGCCGGAGAATCCACCGTGATAAAGATCGTCGACATCGGCCGGCAGGTGCCCGTTTGCTCTTCCCCAAAGCGTCAACCCGTATGGTGGCGCAAGTCCGCCACCACCGCCGCTATAGCCATGTTCAGATTTTCCGCCAGCACCCGCGCCAAAGCCACCGCCACCACCGCTACCTCCTCCGGGACAGCTATCGCCGGAAGCTCCCTTGCCGCCGGTTTTTTCCCCGCCTGCCTGAGCAGGTACACAGACTGAACCTACTCTCTCAGGCTCCGGCATACCGCCTTTGCCCTGCGATCCTGCCAGGTTTTGCGGCGCTTCCAGAGATTTCCAGACCGTGCGATAGGGGGCTTCTATATCTGTGGTGTCGCGGCCGCCGCCCGGGTAACCCTGCGACGCGCTTGCCTTGCCGTGACCGCCGCCACCGCCGCCACCTGCAATGATGACTGGTTTACCATTCACCAGCAGTTCGCTTCTTCCACCGCCACCGTTGCCGCCCTGCAGACCGGGGCTGGCATCGCCTCCGTCGCCGCCGCCGTTAAAGCCGCCTTGTCCGCCTTTATTACTTTTAGCGGGACTGCCGGCTCCGCCGACAATTGCCTTGATGTCGGCTTTCTCAGAGAAATCGATAATACCCATGGTGAATCCGGAAGGGCCGCCGTTATGACCGCCGCCCCCCGCTCCCCAGGCTTTGACAAGCACGTGCCGGCAACCAGGAGGAATGTCGGGAACGTATAACCCAGCCTTATTATAAATGCGGTATCCTTTCGGGCAATTGTTGTTGCCCTCTGGGAGGGGAATTTCATTTAGCGCATTGGGAGGTTGTGCGGAAGCCCAGTATTGTTCGAGTGTTCGCACCTTTTGCACCAGAAGTTCCAGCTTCCTTGCATCTGCGCCAGTCTCGACTGTCGGTGTCTGTGCCGTGGCGGTGTCCGCGGAATTCTGCGCGGCTTCCGGAGGCAGGGAATGGCACTCCTTGCTGAATGCAACTTTCAGGCTTTCCTGTATCAGGACTTCCGCCTGCTGCCCGCTTGCGGCGGAGGCTTTATATTTTCGCAGCCTGAAATTAAACGTAGATACATCGTTTCCAGCAGCCATTACGATGTCCGGTGATATCTCCCATGTGAAACATCCATCCAGCATGACGACATCCACACCCGGGTCTCCCCGAATCTCGAGATTTTTGAAAGGATTTTCGGCCGGATTCCCGCGATTCAGCACATAGCGCCCGCCGATAAGCCCGGAATTGAACACCTTTACAAGATTAGGTTTGCTGTTTTGGAACAATACTTTGTAGTAACCTCTGATGTGTACTCCATCTATCTGATAGGTACCCTCTGACGGGATGGTGAGGGGGTCAGGGGTGCCATTAGCGATGTCATAAATCTGATTATCGCTTAAGGGTGTCTCCAGCGGCGTAGAGGGGCCCCTCAGAACAGCGCCGTTTTGAAGGGGGGAGTATCCGGCAGGCCATAAAGTCTTCTCGGAAAAAACGGCATTGTGAAATTTCATCTTACTCAGGTTCTCAGGGGTGACGCCGCTCCAGTCCGTTCCCTGTATATCGGCTCCGTCAAAGTTCGCCCCGGAAAAATCTGCGCCGGTGATGGCGGCGCTGATGAGTTTTACATTTGTGAAGTCGGCGTTGGTGTATGTGCCCGAAAGGGCTGCTCCCGTGAAATCTGCGCCTGTGAATTTAGCGTTGGCCGCAGAAACATCTTTCAAGGAGGCGCCGATAAAATTGGATTTCGAGAAGTCTGCGCCGTTCATTGAAATGCCCGTAAGATGGCTGTGGGAGAAGTCAAAAACACCCGCGTTTAACCCGTCGATCCGGATCTTCTCAACGGTTACGCCGGATACGTCAAACGGCTTGCCCATATCCTCCCTGTACATCCCCAGCTTCTGAAGGGATAGTATGCGCCAGAGGCGGGGCTCCGGATTCTGTTCGGCGAGACACAGGGCGCGCGCTGCCGCCTTGAAGTTTCCAAACTTGTACAATGCGATACCGAGAGGCAGCAAATCCTTCCTCTTGCTCAGGTAAAGTCCGGGAGGAGCGGGGGGCGGGAAGTCCTTCAGATAAGAGGGCGTCTGTGCATCGGCCTCATAGCCGCCGCGGCACTCGCTTTGGTTTTTGTATCTTGTAAAAATATCCTGCGCCGCGTCAGGGGGTACATTCTCAATTATATGCCGCAGGCCGGCTTCCTCGTTACTGTATTGGCTGAGAACCTTCCAGCTCGATAACTGAAATTCCTTGGCAAGTCCCTCGAGTTTCTTCAGAGCAAGATCGTCCGGCTGCGAAATGTATATGACGTCGCTGCATTTACTCACGGAGTAGGTTGTTTTCCCATCAGCGGTTTGAGCGTTCAAAAAGACAATGTAGTTCGCCCCTTTGATGAAGGACACGTCCTTTTCAGAGCCTGCGCGGCGGAAGTGCTGTATTTCGAGATTTCCATTGAGGTCGCCTTTATAGCTTCCGTCCACTTCGACGACGGTTGTGCTGTCAGGACCGTTTGCAAAGTACGAAAAGTATGTGGCAAGAAAGTTTGTTTTGGTATCAAGAACTTTTGCCTTCAGGACCACGGGATAGGACTGCAGAGCATCATCGATATCCAGCGCGGGACAGGAAGACGATTGGGCCCGTGCGGGCATCGCCACCAACAAGACAGCGCAGAATACAGACAGGATGATGAAAGTTGTTAACCGCTGCATAACCGTCACCACTTTCGCCTCCTGTTCGGAGGAGCATCTCTGGAATCGGTCCGAGTGTCCACGGCGGCCGCCTTCCTGATCCACATTTCAGGGAACTCACGTTTTCGGATGGCAAAGTCATACCGGTTATCGCAGATGCTGTCTGTGCTTACGGGAATCCCGGCGGTAACAAGCACCTCACGCGTCTTTCCTTCCGTATCGGCAGCAGCCCACAAGACCTTTCGGTCTTTGGTCAGGCTTTTCTTGGACCAGGTGAGGCAGCCGTCCAGTGTAACGCTGTCCAGTTTGGGGTCGCCGTCTATTTCAAGCTGGTTGTTCTCGAGGTTCTGCAGGCCGGGCGCGAGAATAGTGATTGCATTCGCTTTGCCGTTTTTCAGCTCGTATTTCTCGACACTGACGACGTGCACGCCATCAATCGATATAGCGCCTGTGTAGTCAAAGGATGCCGTGTCGACGCCGCCTGATCCGTCGATAACGCCGCCCTTGATCGGCGCCGCTGCAACGATGGAGGAGAAGGCAACCATCCTGCGGGCTTCGGAGGGCGGCTTTTGCGCTGCCTCCAGCATGAAGGAAGCCCCCTCCAGCGCCAGATCGGCTGTCTCCTGGGAATGCGTAGCCGACTTCCGGGTTTCATCGACGCGGGTCCGGAGTTCATCGACCTGCCGGAGGTTTTGAGCATCTTTGGACTCAAGCGCCACAAGCTTGAGCAGGGTATCTGCGACCAGCCGCTTGGTCTCCTTCTCCCTGATGCCCCCTTGGGCAATAAAGTCATCCAGCCGCTTGTTGACGGTGTTGATGTCCTCCAGGCGGGCCGCTGTACGATCAAGCTTTGCCTGCGTATCTGCAAGCTCGGCTGCCATCCTGTCCTGCCGCCGCTCGGCATTGTCGAGGTGAATATATGACCACGCCGCGAAAGCCATCAGCCCCGCCGACGTCAAAATCAATGCAGCTATCAAAAACTTTGCGGCGCGCGAATAACCGGCCATGAATGTTCCGTCTAATAATCCCAGCTGTAGGATAAACGGCGGACCCTTAACAAGCCTTTACGGCCTGATCCCATAACATGCGCGCTAGACATAATAGTTAGACTGATTCGCCGGTTAATGAATTGTTTATCTGGTATGTGCTTTTATGAGAGCGTGGAATGACTAAAACATGAGATGGGGAGGTTTTATGAAGCGTACAGGAGATTTGACTCTTTCAGCAGTCGTCTTTTTTGGATTGATAGCATTTTCGATGGCGTCGTCCCCCCCCCTCTACGCCAATCCTCCATCTTCCCAAGGCGCGACGCAGGGGACGTTGGGCGCAACACCGGCCGCCCCGACGCCGCAGGGAACCACTCAAGGCGCTGCACAGAAAGGGCTGTCAACAAGCAGGGAAGGGGACGATCTGATTGTTGACACGGGCCAAGGCCGCGTCACCGTGAAGGGTTTTTTCGCGGATTTATATGGAGAAGAGGGCACAAAGCCGTTTAACACAAAATTCGCCAATACCGGTCCCTGCCAACTGATGATAAACAGCAAGGGAGCTATTGTGGGCTCGACATGCAAGCCAAAATGATTTGGGATAATTTTTAGTTTCGAAATTACATCGGGTGATTTTCATGTATCGGTTTTTCGCACTTCTGTTCCTGATTCTTTTCACCTCTCACGTCGCCCGGGCAGATGCCCAGCAGCAGCTTGCCCGCTATGTGCAGCAGCTTCCTCAGCTGAAGGCGGGTTCGGCTGCCGGGAATGCAAGCGCGCAGAATACCTTGGGCGGGTTGTATGAGTACGGTGTCGGCGTCGGAAAATCTGAACTTGAAGCTGTCCGGCTCTACCGCCTTGCGGCAAATCAGGGCTTCGCGCAGGCGCAGGCAAACCTCGGACGGCTTTATACGCTGGGGAAGGGCGTACCCAAGGATGACAATGAAGCCGCCAAATGGTGGAACATGGCCGCCGGCAATGGCGATCAAAACGCGCAGCTCACCATGGGAAAGCTTTACATGGCCGGACAAGGGGTCGTCGGGAACAGCGTGGATGCCAATTTCTGGCTCAGGGTCGCCACCTTGGGCAAGGATACGCGCATTCAGCAGGAGGCCGTGCAGGCCATGGATAAGTACAGGCCCCATATCAACTGGGCGGAGATGCAGGAAGCAAAACAACGCGCAGAGAACTGGCGGCCCGGCATGCAGCAGCCGCTAAAGCAGCGCGGCCAATCAACGACGACAGCCCCATCGACCCAGACGTTAGGGGATACGGATGCCTGTGCCATTTATAAGTCAACCTCTGAGGTCGCATATCAGTCGTGCCTTAACAGCCGGCGTTAAATAATTTGTCGTATTGAGATTGCGATGATTCACGTTCATCCATGAAACCGGCGCGCCGCGTCAACGCCCTGTCGTATTCACGTCAAACCCGTAAAGCCGCTTTACCTTTTCGGCCATGGCGGGGGAGGTGATTTTGCCGGTGCTGTCGCGGAGCAGGTACATCGGCGCCCTGTCTATGGCTTTCTTTCTTTCCACTTCCTTGAAGTGTTCCACCAGCCATTCCTTGGGTGGGGTTCCGCTCCCGTCGTCGGCCGGCGAAGAGGCCGCCTGTGTTTCGCCGGCTGGTGGCGTCGTCGCCGTTTTCGCGTCGCCAGCCGGTTGCGCCTTGATTGCCAGGTCAATGCCGTAAGTCTGCTTGATATATTCGATCTGCGCTGGCGAAATGGTTTTTCCCCTGCTGTTGTTCAGAAACTCGTACAGCGGCCCCATGTTGGGTGCCTTCCTCCATTTCACTTCCTTGTGAACCTCCGGCCGTTCTTCGGGAGGGGTTCCTTTCCCATCGTCGCCGGCCTGCGGCGCCGCGTCAGACTGCGACGGCGAAGGCGGCAAATCCGGCGAAGGCTTGGGCTTCACCTGTATGCGCAGAAAAACCTCTCCCATCCGGGCGGTCTGGCAATTGCCATAGGCGTCGTCAAGGACAAGGGAATACCCCTCCTTCGAGCCTTTGATGTTCTTGAGAACCTTCAGCAGGATGCGCCGGGGCTGTTTCAGCTCCACCATGCCGATTACCGCGACCTTCGCCTCATCGACAAGCTTGGGGTCAAAGTCCTGCGGCTCCTCCGCGCGCGGACCCGGCTCACACGCGACGGCAAGCCGGCCGGAAAGGAGCAGGAAACAAACAAAAAGCAGGGTGACGAAAAAACGCATGGTTAAAAAAACCCTCCCCCTTGAAATATGCGGCAATCAAATAATGTCGCCGCCGGGCACAGTATATCATGGCCGTGGCGGACATGACAAAACTGCGTGCAAATGGAGCTTTTTAACACTTTCGCCTGAGGCGTTATATTCCGGGGGCCCTGTGCTCATTTTAATTTTTTATTAACTTTCCATCCAGAATGTTCGAGCGTCGTCGGTCTGGATTTATGTACGGAAAGTTCTATCTGTAAATTTTATGAAGCGCGGGCACGCTGTTTAGACATAGCTCGTTTCATTTTGAGAATGTTCCCTGCATTTCAGCAACCTTCCAAAAAGTTCCCGATTAAGAAAACAGCTGTGCAAAAATTTTTCCGCATGTCCTGGGAATCAGATACAGTAATTCCTGCGCATTTTACCGGGGGAGTATTTCATGAAAGTCAGCATCGACATCACGGACGAAAAGCAACTTGCGCAGATCGAAGAGCTGCGCGGCGACAGAAGCGCGGAGGAATACGCGCGCATCGTTTTCACCGCAGGGCTCCAAATGGCCGCCTTCCAGCGGCAGCAGCATAGGGACGCCGAGGCGAAGGGCCAGATTCTGCGCTTTTCTTCCGCAAAGCCGGAATTTAAAACTCTCGACCCCGCCGCCATCGCCGAGGCTCTGAAGGGCAAAGACCCGCAGAACCCTATTGTTCTGGAAGTCAGCCGGCTGGTGCAGGACATTGGCGGGCAACTGAAGCAATATGCGGAAAAGAACGGCAACAAACTGCCGCCCTCGCTGCAGGTAAACGCCAGCGCGCCCATCGAGAAAATCGCCTTCCAGATAACGTCTGAGATTATCAGCGTGGCCGCGAAGGGAGCGGCGGCTAAAGCTGCGCAGCAGCCGGTGTAGGAATAACTAACATGTATGTAATGGTGAATGATAACGGGCAGCAACGCAACGGCGTCAACTTCCGTGCGGAAAGGCAGGCGGAGTAGATGAGGGCGGCTTCGAAGACAATTTGGCTATTGTTGTTGGTTGCAGCGTTTGGCGCCGCCGCGTACTCCGGGCTTCTTTCCAAAACTGTGTGGCATTACCGGATGACTGTCGCGGTGGAGACGCCGGAAGGATTGAAGTCAGGATCAGCGGTGCGGGCGGTGATTTATGGCGGGCCGACGACGGGCGGCGGGGGGCCGGGACTGGACCTGAAGGTTAACGGCGAGGCGGTGATGGTTGACCTCGGGAAACGAGGTATCTTGTTTGGATTATTATCCGGTCGAACACAAGGATATGATTACGGCTCGGACATTCTTTTACGTGCCTTCAATAAAAAGGGCGATGTTACTCTGCGGCCCAGCCAAGTGCCTAAAACGGGCAAGGTCACGCTTGAACCTGATCAATACCCTGTATTTGTACGATTTAGGGATATGAATGATCCTAAAACGATCGCGGCTATTCACGAGACAGCCGCCCAAATCCGTAAATTTTATCCAGATAAGAAGATTGAGACTTTTGAGGAGGCGTTTGGAAAAGGTGTTCATCTGAAAGAAGTTACGATTGAGATGACAGATGAACCCTTGACAAGAAACCTTGATAAGGTTCTTCCGTCCTTTGGACCCGAAACTGGGTTTGTGGAATGGTTTAAAAAATTGCCCTATGGAGATGTACGCCGTATCGGACTTTATGATTTTAAGCGGGGGGAGCGCTAATGGACAACAAGCTATTTCAGGCTATTTTGGCAATGGATTCATACAACCGTAGCTATGGCGAGGGGGTTATATTAACGGGAACATCGGTAGGTACTGCGACAATTTTAACGGACTCAGAAATTTTTGGAAATGTCGAGGGAAGCGATATCAGAAAAGATGCAAACATTGGGTTCTATGCTATTGCATATCAATATGACGGCCAAACAACTATCGCCTATCGCGGTACAGATGATCTTTACTGGAAAAACATTCTTCTCAATTTCGACTTGTCACTGGATCAGGAACATGGCTGGCCGGTTGGCGCGGGCTTTCCTGATACAGATCAGTCCGAAATGGCATTCTCCTTTTACCGATATATTGCAAGTCAATTGCCCGGAGGAACTTTTGAGGATCCGTTTGCCCCAAATAACATAACGGTTACCGGCCATTCCCTTGGGGGCGGCATTGCCGGGTTGGTAGCGGCAATTTACAGCAAGGACGGTTATCTTTTCGATAGCATGGCCTATAAAGAAAGCGCCGATCTTCTTCAAAGCGCAAAGCAAGCTTTTGAAGCAGGTCCTTTGAGTTGGGCAGAATTTGTTTTACAACACCCTTTGGCTGCGCCCAGCACATCTTTTCTTGAAACGGTTTACGGTTCGGAAGGGCTGTTTCTTCCCAGCGATCCACTCAGCTATCTCGCCAACACCGCCAGTATAAACGGCCAGGGGTTGGACACGATACAAACTACTTTTCACCTTGCGCCGAACCCGGATGAGTCATATACCCTCGGCCCGGATATAACATACGACTTCCTCAATCCTATTTCCCCCGAAATTGACAGGTTTGATCTTCACAATGTAGGTACTTTGGTTATCCGCATGTTTGCCGGAACGACAGCCGCCGAAGAGGCCGCATTTGGCACAGACTGGATGGGTGCGGCAAAATATTTCTGGCCGGTTCTATACGACGTGGGTTTCGCTAAAGACATTGGCATGAATACAATTCAGGGCCGATACAGCCAGGAGCCTGAGGCCGGTGACGCCCACACCTACGATACGGTACTGCGGACGATTATTGCTTATTCGGCGATTGATGAAGGAACGCGGATATTTGGAGATACCGGCATCCGTGCGTTGTATGACGATGCAGGGGATTTTGGCACCGCCTTGTATTTCTCAGATGATTCCAGCCCCCTTGTTACCTTTGCCAGAGATATCAGCGAAGCATTTGTTCAGTTTGCCGGACAAATGGCGATGAAACAGGTCACAAGCGATACTCATTTTGAAGTGCTCAGTGGTGTTTTAAGCTATTCCGACGTTTCAGATAATCATACGCTGACCATCAACTTTAGTGACGACCTTTGGAAGACTGGATCAGGTTCACTTCCACCAATGGTCGCACGTGCGGATATTGTTGAGGATCTTGAACTCGATTCACAATATACGTTTCAAATTGCGCAAGGCACCCAGGCCCTCTGGGGCGGCACCGACGAAGGGCCGGGCCCCTTCCTAACTCCGACCAGCATTTTCTCATCAGTTGTCTTTCAGACAGGGGTCGGCGGTAACGTCGTTATCTCTCCCTTGCTCGATGCAGACCATCATGTGGATTTAACGCATGAGGTGTTTTTTGTCGGCAGCAACGGCGATGATACGATTACGGGTTCTTCAGGCAATGAGCTCATTTTGACGGAGGATGGAATTGACACTGTCTATGGCAGTGGCGGCAGTGATGTGATCGCCGGCAATGACAGCGCCACGGTTGACTACAGAAAACTGCTTGGTGGGGTCACCGTCACGGAGTTCATCGACGGCTTCGGCGTCAAAATGTGGAGCGTAGACAAGTCCGATGTTCGCGGTACGTCGGGCGATCCAGAAAATACTCTCGACAGCGAGTTTGGACGTGACTTGGTGATGGGCGTTTATAACCTCATTGGCGGTTCTGGTGATGACAAGTTTTACTCTTTTGGCGATGGAAATAATTACGACGGCAGCGGTGGCTTCAATGCTGCAGATTATTCCAAACTGGATGGCGGAACGACAGTTGTCCACAACAATGGAAATCTTCTTGTAAGTGCCGACACGCTGGAAAACTTCCAGCAAGTCACATTGACCCAAGGCGACGACTTCGTTTCCCTCTTTGATGGCCGCGGTCTTGACGAAGACCTTAAATTTATTGGCGGCGGCGGGGTAGACAGAGCATTCCTGTCAGCCGATGACCCGGTTATATACAATAAAAACACTGGCACCGTCTATAACATAGACGGAACCGGATTTTATCAGTTCAAGGATTTTACCAGCGTCACTCTCCCCATCGCCAACTGGACGCTGCCCAGCTACGCCGCGAGCGGTTCGGGCGCGGATTTTTCGGCGGCGGGATCGAAGGGGACTTTTGTGATCGACTTCCCTGATGCGGGCGGGCCGAATTCCAGCCTGAACGCCGCGGTCGCGGGGAAGAGTTACAGCATCGAGGGCGGCGCGGGACCGCTCTACGGAGATAATGACTTCCAGGCCGGCATCGCCGGCACCAACCACCACGATACGTTCCTGGTCGGCATTTTGCCGCTCAACCTGTCGCCCCAAATCCTGCTGGGCAACCAAGGCGCGGATATCGTCTTCACGCATTTCGCGAATGACCCGACCTATTCTATCACAACCTTCAACCCTGACCCCAATGGTGGCCCGAACATTGTGCAGGAAAATGCCCTCTTCGTGCCGGATGCCCGTTTCCTGAATGTCGTCTACACGGGCGGCAACGTGAATATTTCCTCGACGGTCACCGGTTACATCAATGACGGGCCCATGACAACGGCCATGCCTGATCCGGTGGCCAATTCCCTTTTCAGCTTTGGCGGCGTCACCATGGGGGACGGCATTACGGCCGATATGGTCACGGTGAGCTTCTCCGACGTGACTTTCCCGGGGGATGCCTACTTCCCGCCGCCCGAGCGCGGCAACTGGAGCATACAGCTGATCGAATTCGACGTCACCATCACAGTGGCGGGCCTCGGGCAGATCACCGTCACGAACGACCTCGAGCAGCGTCCCTTCGATTCCGCCTGGCCCGCTTTCTCGGTCGGCTTTGCGGACGGGACCAGCCGGTCGTGGTATGGCGACGGCACCAGCACAGAGCTTGTTATCGGCGTACAACACGAATACCGCGGTCATTTCGGCAACGACACGCTGACCTCGGCCGGTAATTACGACACGACGCTCTGGGGTTATGGCGGCAACGACACGCTGACCGGCAAGACCGGCAGCGACACGGTTTATGCCGGGTCGGGCGATGACCGCGTCATTGGTGCGGCCGGCAACGACGCGCTCTATGGCAACGACGGCAATGATGTTGTTTTGGGCGGCGACGGCGACGACATTCTGGCCGGCGGCGCGGGCAACGACACGCTGGACAGCGGCACGGGGACCAATACCCTGACGGGCGGCACCGGCGCGGATGCCTTCAATGTCGTCAGCGGCGATATGGTCACCGATTACAACCCGGCAGAGGGCGATGTTATCCACAAGTCCGGCGCTTCCGCCGAGGATATCACCGTCCAGCGCGTGGATGGCGATTTGTATGTGGGCGACCCCATCATCCTGCAGAACTTCTTTACCAATGGCGGCGGGCAGCTGGTGGTCGATTTCGGCGGCGATGAGGGCACGGGCGTCTTCACCATCGACGACGCGGGCGTCATTTTGTCCTTTGTGACAGGCGTGGCGACCTGGGGCGGCGATATTATTTCCGGCACGACCGGGAATGACACGATAGATTCGCTGGGCGGCGACGACCGCATCACGGGCCTTGCAGGCGACGACACTCTGACGGGCGGCACGGGAAGCGACACGTATAACTTCGCCGACGGCGACGGGCAGGATACTGTCATCGACCTGAGCGGGGCTCTCGACACCGTCAAATTCGACGCCACGGTCTCTGTTTCTTCGGTGTCCTACGCGCGCGATGGGGGCGATCTCGCTATCAACTATGGCAGCGGCGATGATTCCATTACTGTGCAGGGCTTCTTTTTCAGCACGGGCGGCACCATTGAGCAGGTTGCCTTTGACGACGCTACCGTGCACGACCTCGCCTATATCGCAGCGCAAGCGGGTGCGATCATCGGCACGGACGCGGCGGATGAGCTGACCGGCACTTCCGGCGACGACATCGTGCTGGGCCTTTCCGGCAGCGACTCGCTCACCGGGTTTGCGGGCAATGATATCCTTAACGGCGGTCTTGACGGTGACCAGATGGCGGGCGGGGCGGGCGACGACACCTATCTCGTCGATAACGCGACCGATTTCATTACCGAGGACGTTGATGCGGGCATCGACCTCGTGCTGGCAAGCGCCTCCTTTACCCTTAACGACAACGTCGAGAACATCACCCTGACCGGAACCGAAGATATCGACGCGACCGGCAACGCGCTCGACAACGCGCTGACGGGCAACAGCGGCGCGAACGATCTGGACGGCGGCACAGGTGCGGATACCATGACCGGTGGCCTCGGCAATGACAGATATTACGTGGACGACGCGGGCGATTCCATCGTGGAAGACGCGGATGGCGGCACCGATTCCATCGTCACCGGCTTTTCCTATATCCTGCCCGATGTGATCGAGAACCTCTTCCTGACCGGCGACGAGGTTCTTTCCGGCACCGGCAACGACCACGACAACATTCTCGCCTCCAACGGCGCGGGAAATTCGCTGGCGGGCGGCTTGGGCAACGACGTCTATTACGTTTCCAGCGTCGACGATGTGGTCACTGAAGGGCTGGATGCCGGACGTGATACCGTCGCCGTGAGCTTTTCTTATACGCTGGGCGAGAACCTCGAGAATCTGACCCTGACCGGAGACCAGGACCTGACGGGCATCGGAAACGCCTTTGACAACATCATTACCGGCAATGCGGGGAATGACACGCTGGACGGCGGCGAGGGGAACGACATCATTTCCACCGGCACGGGCGACAATCTCGTCATTATCGGCGCCAATGCGGGGGATGACGTCGTCAACGGCGGCGACGGCAATGTTTTCGTCGACTTCACGGCCGATACAGCTTTCGACACCCACACGCAGCTCAATACGGGCAACTCCTATGGGGAAGTCTGGCTGCCGACCTTCGGCTCTCCTCAGGTGATGCATGTTTCCGAGGGGGACGTAACGTCCATAACTTTTGACGGATTTTCAGGTTCCATCACCAGCGATGGCCTGTCCGCCGTCCTGCTGGGCGGCGACGACCTTACCATTATCTTCGATACGGCCGCGAGCAACCTTGTCTATGGAGGCACCGGCAACAACACCTATATCGGCAGCGCAAGCGGCGACTATATTGACGGCGGCGACGGCAACAGCACGATGTACGGCAACGACGGCGGCGACGTGCTGAGAAGCGGCAACGCAACCAACGCCCTCTTCGGCGGCGCCGGCGACGACTATATATACGACAACGGATATGTCACCAGTGATACGTATGACGGCGGCGCCGGCTTCGACACGCTGGATTATAATTCTGTCTTCGCAAACGTCGTCGCGACGATTTCAGGCGGCGTCATTTCGTCTGCCCAGACCGGCAATGACACGATCAGCGGCATTGACGACATCTATTTCGGCTTCGGCAACGATACGATAACGGGCGATGCCACGACCGTGCTGGTGCTGCATGGCGGCAGCGGCAACGATATCCTCACGACAGGCGACATGGGCGATGCCTTGTTCGGCGACAGCGGCAACGACACGCTGACCGGGGGCGCCGGTTTCGACACGCTGACCGGCGGATTGGGGAACGACAAGATTTTCGCCGGGGATGGCGATGACGTTGTCAATGAAACCGACGGCGGCAACGACACGATAAACGGCGGCGCGGGCGTTGATATTCTGGATTATTCCAGCGTCGGAAGCCCGATGGCGCTGAACGTCACAGCCACGCAGGTGTCCTCGACCGTCATCGGCACAGATGTCATCAGCGGGGTCGAAGCCGTCCGCGGCGGCATGGCTTCCGATGGCATCAGCGGTTCGGGAACAGTCGCCATTGATCTTTACGGCGGTGAAGGCGGCGACATCATGAACGTCTTCAGCACCGGCGGCGTGGGCTGGCGTCTTTACGGCGAGACCGGCGACGACTCGCTCACCGGAGACACGGGCAACGACACGCTCGACGGCGGCGCGAACAACGACGTCCTGTTCGGTGGCGCGGGAAATGACATCCTCGACGGCGGCGCGGGCAACGACGCCATGTCCGGCGGCGCAGGCAATGATACCTTTTTTGTCGATAATGCCGGCGACCAGGTTAATGAAAGCGCCGGCGCAGGAATTGACACGGTCCTGTCCAGCGTCACCTTTGATATCACCTTGTTCGGTAACGTCGAGCACCTGACGCTTACCGGCAGCGACGCCATCAACGGCACGGGCAACAGCCAGAACAACGTGATGACCGGCAACAGCGCGGCCAATACGCTGAACAGCGACGGCGGCAGCGACACCCTGAACGGCGGCGCAGGGGCCGATTTGATGATCGGCGGCACGGGTAGCGATACCTATTTCGTGGACAACGCCCTGGATGTCGTGACGGAAGTGAGCGAAACCGGCGTGATCGATACGGTCTTCTCGAGTGTGACATATTCAATTGCCACGTTCTCGGGAGTCGAGAACCTGACGCTGACCGGCACGGGCGACATCAATGGCACCGGCAATTCGGCCAGCGGCAACATCATCACCGGCAACAGCGGGAACAATACGCTGGATGGCGGTATCGGCGCTGACACCATGACCGGCGGCGCGGGAAATGACGTTTATATTTGCGAGAGTTCAACCGATGTTGTAAACGAGGGCCTGAATGGCGGAATAGATGAAATCCGCACCAGCGGCGGCCATGCCCTTTCCACCAACGTCGAAAATCTCACGCTGACCGGGACTCTCAATATCAACGGCCTCGGCAATACGCTGAACAACATTATCATCGGCAATAGCGGAAATAACCTGATGGCCGGTAATGGCGGCCTCGACACTCTGGCCGGCGGCCTCGGCAACGATACTTATAGCGTTAATACCACAGACGTCATCATTGAAGGTGCGGATGAAGGCATCGATCTGATGCAGGCTTTTGGAAATCTGACGCTCGTGGACCATGTCGAAAACCTGCTGCTGCAGGGCACCGGAAACATCAACGGCACCGGCAACACGCTTGGAAACGTCATCACGGGCAATGCGGGCAACAACGTGCTGAACGGCGCGGCAGGCATGGATACGGTGAACGGCGGCCTTGGTAATGACACCTACCTGTTCCGCGACGGCGACGGTCAGGACGTTATCTCCGATACTGGCGGGAATGACACCTTCAAATTCGACGGCAGCGTGGATTCCGACAGCGTCACCTATACCCAGAGCGGTAACGACCTGATTATCCATTACGGCGCCGGCACCGACCAGATCACGGTTACCGGCTATTACGACGTCTCCGGCGCAGGGCTGATCGAGCAGTTCATCTTCAACCAGCCGCCCGTCGCGCAGCATGACGCATTCAGTACCAATGAAGATACGCCGGTCATCGGCAACGTGCTGGCCAATAACGGCAGCGGGGTTGATTCAGACCCCGACGGCGACGCGCTTTCTGTCGCCGCGGGTTCTGTTGCGACGGCGCAAGGCGGCACGGTGAACCTGTCCGCGGACGGCAGCTTCACCTATACGCCCGCCGCCGACTACAACGGCGCAGACAGCTTCAACTACACCCTGCTGGACATCTGGGGCAATTCCGCCAACGGCACGGTCGATATCACGCTTGCTCCCGTGAACGATGCGCCTGTCGCCAAAGACGACGGCTTTTCGGTCGATGGCGGGGCCGTCCTAGCCGGCAACGTGCTGGCGGATAACGGCAGCGGCGTGGATAACGACGTCGATGGAGATACGCTTTCGGTGACGGCGGCGACATTCGCCACCGCCAACGGCGGCGCGGTTGAGCTTTTTGCGAACGGCAGCTTCACCTATACTCCGGCAACCGGGTTCTCCGGCGCCGACAGCTTCGACTATACGCTGCTTGACGGGCACGGAGGTTCGGACACGGGCACCGTCAATATCGCCGTCGGCGGCGGCGCGAACACGCCGCCCGTCGCGCAGGACGATGCGATCACGGCGGCCTGGGGCACGGCCCTCACAGGCAACCTGCTTGCTGACAACGGCAGCGGCGCTGATACCGACCCCGACAACGATACCCTGCAGGTTGTTGAATCCTCCGTCACGACGGCGGGCGGTTTTGTCATCGGCCTTGCCGCAAACGGCAGCTTCAGCTTTACGCCGCCAGCCGATTTCCTCGGCTCCGACAGCTTCTCCTATACCGTCTCCGACGGCCACGGCGGGACGGATACGGCGAATGTCACGCTCAACGTCACGGCTCCAGCAGGCGCAATTGTTGGAACATCGGGCGCGGACGTTCTTGCCGGAACGGGCTCCAACAACCTGGTCTTCGCCCTTGGCGGGGATGACACTGTTACCGCAAGCGGAGGCAGCGATACTGTCTTCGGCGGCAGCGGAAATGACACTCTCGACGGAGGCTCGGGCTCCGACATGCTCTCCGGCGGCAGCGGGAATGATACCTATGTCGTGAACGGTACGGGCGACCTCGTGACGGAAAACCTCGACGCTGGCGCGGATACCGTTCTGTCCAGCATCAGCTATACCCTGACCCCCAACATTGAAAACCTTACCTTGACCGGCATCAACAACATCCGGGGCACCGGCAACGCCCTCGACAACATGATTACCGGCAACAGCGGGAACAACAGCCTCGACGGTGGCCTCGGCGCGGATACGATGGCGGGCGGGCTTGGCAACGATACCTATATCCTCGACAACGCAGGCGACAGCATCACCGAAAACCCTGATGAAGGCATTGACACCGTCAAGGCCGGCTTCTCCTATGTGCTCGGCGCGACCTTTGAAAACCTGACCCTGACCGGCACGGGCAACTTCGACGCCACGGGCAACGATGCGAATAACATAATTCTCGGCAACGCAGGCGACAACATCATCGACGGCGGCACCGGGGCTGATACCATGAAGGGCGGCGCAGGCAACGATACCTATTACGTCGATAACTCCAGCGACGTCGTGACGGATTCCGGCGGCATCGATACGGTCATTGCTTCCGCGAGCTTTACACTTGGCAGCGGCGTGGAGAATCTGACGCTGGTCGGCGACGGCGAGATCAACGGCGGCGGCAACGGGCTTGCCAATACGCTGACGGGGAACAACAAGAACAACATCCTCACGGGTTCTTCCGGCATCGATACGATCTACGCGCTGGACGGCAACGACACGCTCGACGGCGGCGGTGGCGCGGATACGCTGTTCGGCGGCAAGGGTGACGATACCTATATCATCAACAGCGCGGCTGAAAATTTGTCGGAAGATGACGGCAATGGCGGCCATGACACGGTGCTGTCGTCGGCCACATGGACGCTTGGCTCGGGCTTCGAAGATCTTATCCTGACCGGGATCGGCAACATCAAGGGCTTCGGCAATGCGGATGAGAACGTGATCACCGGCAACAGCGGCAACAACTCGCTTGACGGCGGCGGCGGGCAGGATACGCTGGCGGGCGGGCTGGGCGACGATACCTATATCATCGGCAATACGGGGGTGACGATCACCGAACTGTCGGGTGAGGGAACCGACACCGTGAAAACGTCGATTTCCTATACGCTGGGCGACAATCTCGAAAACCTGACGCTGACCGGCACAAGCGTGATCGACGGCACCGGCAACGGCGCGAACAACGTCATCACCGGCAACAGCGCTGCAAATACCCTCAGCGGGCTCGGCGGAGACGACACGCTGACCGGCGGCGGTGCTGCCGATCTGCTGCAGGGCGGCGACAACAACGACACCGTCTTTGGCAATGGCGGGGCCGACACCATCGACGGCGGCGTGGGTGACGACATTATGTTCGGCCAAGGCGGCGCGGATACGCTCACGGGCGGTCTCGGGGCGGATACCTTCGCCTTCCAGGCGGCTTCGGCCTATGGTTCGGTCGACAAGATCAATGATTTTTCCACAGGCGATGGCGACAGGCTGGATATTTCCGATCTGCTGGCGGCCTATGATCCGCTGACCATGCCGCTGTCCGACTTCGTACATCTGACCGAAAGCGCCGGGAACACGACCCTTGCCGTGGACCGCGACGGGACCGGGACAGGCTTCGGCTTCACGAACATCGTCACGCTGAACGGTGTGACGGGCCTGCCGGATGTGGATACGATGGTGGTGAACGGGAATTTGGTCGTCACTTAAGCTAATTGTTTTTGATCCATGGGGTATTCATAAATATGTCAGTAATTTCAGTCTCCTTTCGTCAGGCGTTGCTCTATACCACGGCCCTCATGGCGACGGCCGCGCTTGCGGCCCCGACGCCAGCCGTGGCTACAACCTATAAAGTGCCGCCATCCCTGACGACCACTCTCAATCTGAATACGCGCGATAGTCTGAAGGTCAAGAATTCTGGATCTATATCGGTTTCCAGCTCCAGTGCTCCTGCCGTCTCTATTAATAATGTTGTTGCCGGGACGGTCACTAATAGCGGGCTGATTTCCAGCGGAAATTTTGGTATCTCGCTGCTTAGTCATGCAGATTTGGCTGGTGGAATTACCAATAGGGCGACAGGTACCATCAGCGGCGTTAATGCCATTCAAATAAGGAGCTTCAGCGGCGTATCCGGCGGCATCGACAACCGGGGCCTGATTTCTGGCGATCTTTTTGGCATCCACGTTTTCTCCGGAAGCGATGTTGCGGGCGGCATTACGAACCGGGGCGGTGGAACGATTAGTGGCACCCTTGCCATTGGCGTCAGCTCTCTTTCGCCGGGTCTGGGAAGCGATGTTTCCGGCGGCATCGTTAATAACGGGCTGATTTCAGGATACGAGGGTATCACCATATACAGGACGGGCGATGTATCGGGCGGCATCGTGAATAGCGCACATGGCACGATTGATGTAGGCAGTATCGCAATTGCAATCAGAGGCAGCAGCGATGTCAGCGGCGGCATCATAAATCGTGGTACGATGAATGCGGACTCTTCTGCGGTTGTCCTGATTTCCAGCGATATCAGCGGTGGGCTCTTTAATGCTGGCGCGCTAACGGGCGGTCGCGGGATTTATCTTGCGCTGGGCAGCGACATTTCTGGCGGGGTCGAAAACGCCGCGGGAGGATTGATTAATGGCGCCGGCGTAGTTTCCGGCAGCGGCACAGCATTCCAATTGCGTCTCGGGAGCGATATTTCGGGAGGGATCATTAACAGCGGGACAATTCTCGGGTTCAGTGCAGGGATATACTTGCAGAGCAGTAATATTTCTGGCGGCATCGTGAATAAAGCCGGAGGCGTAGTTGAGGCGAATAATGGAGATGCGATCCTTTTGGGGTCAGGTAGCGATATATCGGGAGTTATCGACAACTCGGGACAAATTTTAGGCCACAATAACGGTATTGACATATTAACGAGTGGTTTGTCAGGAGGAATCGTCAATCGTTCAGGAGGCGTCATTAGCGGGTCTGTTTGGGCAGGAGTTCACGAGCAGGGGGGGCTCCTGTCGGGCGGCATCGATAACAGCGGCACGATTTATGGCGGATTGAATGGCATCGATTCCGCGGGAGGGGATATTTCCGGCGGCATTATCAACCGGGCGGGAGGTGTCATTTCGGGGGGCGTTGGGATCGGTGTATCCAATGGCGATATCAGCGGAGGGATAGAAAACCACGGTACGATAACCGGGAATCGGGGCATTCACATTGCAGGGGGCGGTGTTTCCGGCGGTATTACAATTGAAGCCGGCGGTCTTATCGAGGGAATTGGCGGCACTGCCATTAATATGTCTGGTCTGGGGTTTTCTACCCCGATCCTCATAAATGGCGGAAGAATTATAGGCGACGTTGAAGATGATACCCCGTCTAACGGATTTTCACTTGTCACCATCGGCGGCAACTTTGCAACGGAAGGCAGTTTCAATGTCTCCAGTCTGGGGATTTCATCGGGGAAGTCCCTTACAATTTCCGCCACAAACCAGGTAACTCTTGATCATATGCCCACAAGTACCGGGGCGACCCTGAAGTTTGGCATTAACAGCGTGACCGACTACGGTAAGCTGACTGTTACCATTGGTGCGATAGATATGACAGGATTGACCGTACAAGCAGGCGTGGGCGCCGGTGCTGTCCTGGCGGATGGGGAAGAACTAAAAGTCGGCGATGGCACCGCAACAATCATCGGAGGCCCGGGCGGAGTTAAGACCGCAATTACCGACAATTCTTTACTATGGGCCTTTACGATGGCGGATGGAACGGCTGCCGCTGCCCCCACGGATGACACCGACCTGTTTTTCTTTGTAACGCAGGCAAGCGCCCTGACCAGCAGTCAGCAACTGACCTTGACGGCGCTTCAGCGGACTGCCGGCAGTGACGGCGCTGTGCTGCAGAACGCCATTGATAACGTCAATAATTCATCAACGCAGCGGCAATTGAACGCAGCTTTCAGTTCGCTCGCGCCGGTTATTGACGGCCATCCTCAGATGGCGGCGCAGGATTTTTCTGACCATGCCTTCGACATTGCCGGAGATCACATCGATTCCTTCTGGAACGGTGGCGATCAGAACCCGGTTCAGAGCTATTCCGAAAGCTCAGCGGGCATATCGTCGTTCGGATACCAAGCCAAGCTGATGAATGACGCGGTTATCGGCGTCAACGTGTCGAACGGCAAGGCGAACGATAATGGTAAAGCTGATTATCAAGTGACGTTTTATGGCGACCGCGAATTAGGCGGCGGACACTATCTCCGGGGCATGGCGGCCTATGCCTATAGCGATACTGAGACTGAAAGACATGATGTTGGGGGTGCTGGCGGCCCCACAGCGCAGGCGAGATTCGGAGCCGATGAATATGTCGTGCGGCTGGAGGCCGGGCGCCGCTATCACTTTGCCAATGCCTTTATGACCCCCAGTCTGTCACTCGACTGGATGCATTATGTTCCCGACGATTACACCGAAACAGGCGCAGGCGACGCGAGTCTGACAGTCAGGCAGAGCAAATTCGACACCTTGGGCGTCAGCGCCGGTTTCAAAACGTCGTGGACTTACGCGGTTGGCGAGGGATCCCGGTTCACGCCCGGTTTCCGTGCAGGCTACCGCCGCGACCTTTTGGGTGACAATATCAGGGCATCCTCTACTTTCGCCGCGGGCGGGAACGCCTTTACAACTGAAGGAACATCGCCCAGCCGGGACCGCCTGAGCTTTGGTATCGGATTTGGCTATGCGACTGCGTCGGATCTGAATATACAGGCCGGGTATGACGTCGATGCGCGGGCGGGAGACCTGTCGCAGACGGGAAACCTGCGCGCGAGATTCAGGTTTTAGGACGGGAATCTGAAGTCATTTATATCTATATCCCGAATAAGGGGGTATTAAAGGCAACGCCAAATTTCCCAATTTGGGACGCTGAATTATCTTTATTTTTCAAATGTATGCAATTACGGAAATAAAAGAATTCATTCATAAAAGCATGATAGAATGAAGAGATAGGGCGCTCCGGAGGAGGTATTTCGCGTTCGCGAAATAGTGCCGTTTCTTCCAACGCCTTCGCTTTTTTAATCCGGCACCCGCAATTTCGGGTGGATGCAACGATAGTATTTGCAGGGACAGGGCATGAGCCAAAGCTCAGGTCATACAGTCTTCCCTCATACCGGCAGACGCAGCTTGCTGGCGCTCCGGGCGATGCTGCTTGCGTTGTCGCTGACAACCTGTCTCTCACCCTTTGCCCTGGCGAACCCGACCGGTGGAACCGTTACTGCAGGGGCTGCGACCATCACGTCTACCGGATCCGAAGTCGACATCAACCAGACGACGGACCGCGCCGTCATCAACTGGGGCTCTTTCAATATCGGCAGCAACGAAACGACCCAATTCATTCAGCCCGGCACGAATTCCCTGACCCTGAACCGCGTGACGACGAGCGGTCAGGTCAGCACCATCAACGGCAATCTTATCGCGAACGGCCATGTTCTCATCATCAACCCGAATGGCGTCCTTATCGGCTCCAAAGGGAATGTCGACGTGGCGGGGTTTGTCGCGTCATCCGCAGACATCGATGACAATACCTTCATGACGGCAAGCGGCGCGATGCAATTCGACAAGGCGGGCAAAGCCAGCGCTGTGGTCGAGAACCGGGGGCATATTACAATCAGCGACGCCGGATTAAGCCTGCTGGTCGCGCCCGAGGTCAGGAACAACGGCATCATCGAAGGCAACCTTGCGCGCCTGCAGATGGGCGCCGGCGATACCTTCGGCGTGGATTTTTATGGCGACGGCCTCTTGAATCTTGCGGTTTCGACGTCCGGCGCAAAACGCATGCTGACGGCGGAAAATGCCGGCAGCCTCATCGCCAATGGCGGCAAGGTTCTTATGACCGCGGCGGCCGCCAGCGACGTGGTGAATTCCGTCATCAATACCACGGGCGTTATCCAGGCGAGAACCCTGGTCAATCATGGCGGTGAAATCATTCTTACCGCGCCGGGCACCAGCGTTACTGTTGATGGCACGCTGGACGCCTCCGCTCCCGACGGCGGCGACGGCGGCTTCATCGAAACCTCCGGAGAGCATCTTACGGTCGCAAATACTGCCCATATAACGACGAACGCCTCCGCCGGCCAGACCGGCCAATGGCTTATCGATCCCAATGATTACAAGATAGCAGCCAGCGGCAGCGACATTACCGGCGCGACCCTGTCCGCCAGCTTAGGGTCGACGAACGTCACGATCCTCAGCAGCACCGGCGCGACCGCGGGCAATGGCGACATCTTTGTCAACGACGCCGTGAGCTGGAGCGCGAACAATACGCTGACGCTTTCCGCCTATCGCAACATCAACGTGAATGCGAATATCACGGCGACAGGCAATACGGCTGGATTGACCCTCACGCCCAATACCGGCGCGGGCGGCGGCAGCTATTCCCTGAACAACGGCGCGGTCATCACGCTCTCGGGCAGCACGCCCAGCCTTAACATCGCAGGAAATTCATATACCGTAATCAACAGCCTGACGGCGCTGCAGAATATGAACTCCAACCTTTCCGGCTATTACGCGCTGGGAAGCAACATCGATGCGTCGGCGACCAGCGCGTGGAATTCCGGGGCGGGGTTTGTGCCGGTTGGATCGGATATAACGCCGTTTACAGGAAAGTTCGACGGATTGAACCACACAATCAGCAATATTTTCATCTATCGGCCCGCGCAATGGTTCCAGGGGCTCTTTGGGTATGTCAGCAATACCGGCGTCATAAAGAATGTCGGCGTCCAAGGCGGAAGCGTAAGAGGTTATGTTTCCGTGGGCCCGCTGGTTGGGCGCAGTTACGGCACGATCACCAACAGTTATTCCACGGCCTCGGCCGAAGGCATATTAGCTGTCGGCGGGTTGGCTGGTCAGAATATGGGATCGATCAGTTACAGCTATGCCACAGGCAACGTAACCGGTCACGGAGGCTCAAGCATCGGAGCAGATTCCGTCGGGGGATTAGTGGGAGAGAATGGCGGAGGATCCGTCAACCAGAGCTACGCGACCGGGGCAGTAACTGCGGCATGGTCCGTCGCGGGAGGTCTTGTTGGCAATAACAACGCAGGCAGCTATATTGGAAACTCATATTCCACAGGTTCGGTCACCAGTTTGTATGACTCGGGCGGGCTGGTCGGAGAGAATTACGCCGCGACGATTGTCAATTCTTATGCAACGGGATTGGTTTGGGGTGCGAGTACGCCCAGCGCGCATCTTGGCGGGTTGGTCGGCAGAAACCTTCATATTTCGTCATCAATTACCAACAGCTACTGGAATACAGAAACCACGGGCATGGCGATCGGCGTGGGGGTGTCTGAATACCCAGGGTGGAGTGCGACAGGTCTTACGACCGCCCAGATGAAGCAGCAGTCAAGCTTTACGGGTTTTGATTTCAGCAATATCTGGCGAATTTACGAGGGACAAACCTATCCACTTCTGAGAGCACTCCTGAAGCCGCTTACGATCACTGCGGATAATGTCACCAAGACATATGATGCGACGTCCGTCGGTTTGACCAATGTCACCTATTCGGACTCCGCAGCCTCAGGTTCTGCAAACCTTTTCGGCATCTCAACACCTTATGGTTCCGTCACGAAAAACAACGTGGGAACCTATAGCGCGAACATTTGGTCCGGCCAGCAAGGCTATGACATCACGCTGGTGGGCGGACAGTTGACTGTTACACCGGCATCCCTGACGATCAGCGCTACGGGTGTCAACAAGGTCTATGACAGTACGATGGGAGCGGCCGTTACGTTAAGCGATAACCGTTTTGCTGGCGATGCCATTACCGCCAGCTATACGAGCGCCAGCTTCGTGGATAAAAGCGCAGGTAATGGCAAGGCCGTCTCCGTTACCGGCATCGGCATTAGCGGAACGGACGCGGGGAACTATACGTTCAACACCACGGCCTCGGCCACGGCCGATATCACGTCCTTCGCCCTGACCATCGGTGCCGCCGGGGTGAACAAGGTTTATGACGCCACGACCGGCGCGACGGTGACGTTGAGCGATAACCGTTTCGCAGGCGACGTTTTTACGGATGGCTATACGAGCGCCAATTTCGCCACCAAGAACGTCGGCACCGGCAAGACGGTTTCTGTCGGCGGCATCAGTATCAGCGGGGCGGATGCAGGGAACTATACGTTCAACACGACGGCCTCGACCTCCGCCAATATCACGCCCTTCGCCCTGACCATCGGTGCGACCGGCGTTAACAGGGTCTATGACGCCACGACCGGCGCGACGGTCACCTTGAGCGATAACCGCTTCTCCGGCGATGTTCTTACGACCGACTATACCGCCAGCTTCGCGAACAAGAACGTCGGCACCGGGAAGGCAGTTTCGGTCTCGGGCATCACGCTGGGCGGCACGGACGCGGGTAACTATACGTTCAACACGACGGCCACGGCCACGGCCAACATCACGCCCTTCGCGCTGACCATCGGCGCGACCGGCGTCAACAAGGTCTATGACGCCACAACGAATGCAGCCGTCACCCTGAGCGACAACCGCTTTTCCGGCGATGCTCTGACCACTGGCTATACAAGTGCCAGCTTCGGGGACAAGAACGTCGGCGCCGGCAAGACCGTCTCCGTTTCCGGCATCACGCTGGGCGGGACGGATGCAGGCAATTACACTTTCAACACAACCGCCTCCACTACGGCAAATATAACCGCCCGCGCGCTGACGCTGGCGGGCACGCCGATCGCCGCCGACAAGGTCTATGACGGCACCGCGACAGCCTCAATCAGCGGCGCGACCCTGGGCGGAGTGCAGGGCCTCGATGTGGTCAGCCTGGGAGGCCTCTTCGCGGATAAGAATGCAGGAAGGAACAAGACAGTTACCCTGACGCTGAACGGGTTCGATGCGGGGAACTACAGCCTTCCGGCATTCCTGGGTATTCTCAGGGCATCCATCTCCAAGGCAGCCCTTGTCATCACCGCGACGGGCCAGGACAAGGTGTATGACGGCGTGAAGACCGCAACAGTCGTCTACGGAGACGACCGGATCGCGGGAGACTCGTTTGTCATTACCGGGAATGCGAACTTCCGGGACAGGAATGTTGGCGCCGGCAAAGAAGTCAACGTCCGGGGCATCAGGCTGATCGGCACGGACGCCGGCAACTATGCCTTCAACAAGTCTGTGGACACGACGGCGAGTATTCTAGTCCGCTCGATCACTGTGACCGCGGATAACAAGACCATGCTTTTTGGCGGCGTCATTCCCAGGCTGACCTATACGGTCGGAGGGCTCGGTATGGCCGGTAATGAACCCCCGTCACGCGTTTTCACCGGTACGCTGGTCACTGTCCTGCCCGCCGACGCGACTGTGGGCACCCATGCCATTACCCAAGGCACCCTGACCCCGAACGGAAACTATGTCATTACGACCTTCACGAATGGCGTGCTGACGGTTCAATGACGTCCAGAGATGTTCAGCCCGGAGAATTTCAGTGTGCGAACATGATTCCCGTTCGTACTTGATTTTTTCAGGGGCATTTTTGGGGGTATACGGCTGACTCATATCCGGATATAATTAATGCAATCAAGGTGCTACGTATTCAATATGAATGCCGTCACCGCTCCATTTTCTTCAAAGCATTTAATTCAGCATGAAAATCCAGTTCCTCCTTATCGCCGTCGGCATTGTCGTGGTCCTGGGGCTGGGGGTGACGCAGCTGATGAAACAGGCGTCGCAAAAGGTTTCGGACCCCGCGCGGGCCGAAATGGCCGAGGAAGCGCCGCGCAGCGCGACGCCAATGGAGGCTTACACCCCGTCGTTCGCCAAAAGACAGTATGAGGTCGCGGATGCGGCGGCGAAGCGGCGCATCACCTATTATTGGTTCGAGCCGGAAAAGCCCTACCCGCCGGGACTGATGTTTCCGCTGGTTGTGGTGCTGCACGGCGCTTCCGGCAATGCCTATGCGGCGGAGTACCTCGTTTCCCGCCAGATGCAGACGGATTTTCCGGCCTTCATCGCCGTGCCTCAATCTCCGTTCGGCAAGAAATGGGCGATGCCGGAGCGATTTTCGGGAGAGGAATTCGGCGAGAGCGCGCCTGCGGCATATGCCCGCCATCCCGAACTGGAATCCCTGCCGGATACGATTGCGCTGGTCAAACAGCTGGAATCTCAATATCCCATCGACCGGCGGCGCGTCTATGTCGTCGGATGTTCCGACGGCGGGACAGGTGTTTACGGCGCGGCGCTTCGGTATCCCGATGTCTTCGCGGCCGGAGCGGCCATCAGCGGCGCATGGAGTTTCCTTGATGCGCCGAAGATGAAAACCGTGCCGCTCTGGATCATGCATGGCATTCAGGACGAAGTATTTCCTGCGAGCGTCGCCAGCAACATGGCGCAGATCATCAAGGGTCAGGGTGGGACTGCGTACTATACTCAATTCAATGACATGGGGCACGAATGCTCCCGCCCCAGCCTTTATTCAAAGCCGCTCTGGCAGTGGCTGTTCGGACAGAAGAAGCGGTGAATGCAAAGAAGGATGACAGGATGATCGCCGCATGACCCAGGAACCTCCCGGCCGGCTGGCCGTACTGCTGGTACAACTTGCAAAGAAGGCGGATGCGCTCGAAGAACGCCTTAAGTCGCCGCGGTCTTCCGTTTCGAACCGGCAGATCGTGTTTGCCGTCATGGTTCTGTTCATCTTCGGTTTTTACAAGGCGCTGCCGCACGATACGGATGAAGACAAGGCCCTTGCCCTGTCATTCTCTGTTTTCATCGTCGCGCTCTTCGTCCTGCTGGCCAGGGCGGTTCTCTGGCTGGCGGAGCAGGTTCTGAAACAGCCGCGCGCCCGCAAGAGGCTGAAGGACGCGCTGGATGAAGAGGGCGACGATCTCGCGCCCGGCCCGCCCCAGGATACCCCGCCAAAGGGGCCGGAATGGTATTGCATCTGACCGTGGCCCCATTGAGTTTAAAAACATTATGAAAAATTTCTTTACTTCTTAACCTTTCATCTGTATAAAGAGGGGGTATTTCAACCCTGTGGGGCTTCCCCACGTTCAATTATAGGTGCGGCATGGATTACAAGGTTTTGCCCCCCGGCAACAAGGTTCCCGAAGAAGTCAACGCCATCGTCGAAATCCCCAAAGGCGAGGGGCGCAAAAAGTATGAATACCGCCTCAATGGCATGCTTATCATCGACCGCCTGCGCGGCGCAGACCAGCCGCCATATCCAACCCATTACTGCGGCATCCCGGCTACCCAGGCGTCCGACGGCGACCCGCTTGATGTCCTCATCCTCGGAGACGACAAGCTTATGACCGGCGATGTCATCGCGGTCAGGCCCGTGGCGGTGTTCTGGATGTCGGATGAAAAGGGCATCGACCCCAAGATCATCGCCGTCCCGGCCGACAGCGTTTCCGACGAGTACCGCCATATCCAGACGCTGGCCGACGTGCCCGAAGCCGACCGCAAGGCCATCGAAACATTTTTCGGCGAATACAAAAAGGGCGACCTTGCCGGGAAATATTCGACCAGCGGCGGCTGGGACGATATCGACGTCGCGCACCGGACGATCCATGAGTGCATCGACCGCTGGAACAATGCCTCAGCAAACCCGGTGCCCGCGAAATCGCAGGCGCCGAAGCCCTGATATCCTTCAAATATGCGTGATAGATAAAACCGGCTGCCCGTGTCTTACGGCGTGACGGTGACTTTGGCCTGACCAGTCTTTGTCATGCAGACCGTGCCGCTGACGGTTTTTCCGGCGGCGGTGGCGGCGGAGAAATTCGCGCCCTCATCCGCGCCGCAGGCCGGAATTTTCTCGAAAACCAGCGGGTCGCTCGTCGTTTTCAGGCCGAGGTTCGCGAAAGCTTCCTTCGCGCGCAGATTGAAAAGCGTTTGCGTCTCGTTTGCCGTCACGGCAGCAGGAGCGGGGGCGGGCGTTGCGCTCTCCCGGCCGATATAATAGCCGGTGCCCACGAGCGCGGCGATGCCGAGCACCGCGACTTTCTTCCAGTGCAACAATGTGGAGTAGAAGACGTATTGGGAAAACTCGCTGCTCATGGCAATGGCTCCTTGTGAAACGGTATCAAAGTCGGAACTGACCCCCGGCTCTTTGGCGTGTACTATAGACCCGCGTTTATAATTATGTCAAATTATATTTATGCCTTATATTTCAACAGATAAGGGATCTTTTCCTGCCTCCTACTAAAGATATATGCCCGTCATCGCGCGGGGGCTGATGTCTTCCGGGTTCTGGTTTTTCCAGGCGGTATTCGCCGTCCCCGTGCGCAGGTCTGCAACGTCGTTTGCTGCTGGCAGAGCCAGCTCCTCCGGAAGCCGGAGGAACCGCAGCCAGGCGCTGAATTCTTTCATGGCCGTCTTCATCCGCCCATCTCCATGCGCTTGCTGTAGGCGATGTTGTTGTGGATTTCCCAGACGTAGCGGCCGCCGGGGCTGTCGAGCAGTTCGTCGAGACGCCTCAGGTTGCGGTTGAACGAAACCGTATGCGCGCCCGAGTTGTATTCGTATTCCTTTTCGCCCTTCACGACTTCATAGAACTCCTTACGCAGGCCCTTTGGCAGCTGGCCTGCGAATTTGCGATCGCGCGAGGTGGGCTTGCTGCACGCTTCCTTGTGTTTTTCGCGGCGCGTCCAGACGGCGTCGAAGGTGGCGGGGTCGTAATTGTCGCCGAAATTGCCGGTCTCGAAGGCGCGGCCCCTGCGGCGCGCCTCGCGCCCATCGGCCTTCAGCAGCGCAGGAAGCTTCTTCAGCAGCTCCAGGGCTGCGTCGAAGGGCAGCTGGCGCGAGATTTTTTTCGCAAGATCGAGCGGAAAGCCGCCCATCATGTCGAAATCCTTGATCTGCCTGCTGGCCGCCTGGAATGCCGTGAACGCTTTTGCCATGAAACCCTCCAAAACAGTTATTTAACCCAAGTGTTCTGCAAGATTATACATGTTTAAATCATTATGTCAATTAATATTTATGAAAATATAAGCGGAGTTGATTTTTTACCAAGCCGGGGCCAAGTCATTGCCGGGCAAGGATATTGCAGCCCGCTTCAAACACGGGCATGATATCCTGCGATTTGAATTCAGCCATTTCCGGGAGAGCAGACATGAAATTCACCATCGAGATCACCGATGAAAAACAGCTGGCGCTGATCGAGAAGATGCGCGGCAAAGCCCCGGCGCAGGAGTTCGTGCGGCAGGCGCTGGTCGCGGGCCTGAAAGTGGCGGAACTCAACGCGAAGCAGCAGGATACGCCCGTCCATTTCGCCGGCGCGAAGCCGGAGTTCAAGTCGCTCGACGTCGCGGCGATTACGGCCGCGCTGAAGGACAAGGACCCGCGGAACCCCGTCAAGCTCGAGGTCAGCCGCCTGGTCACCGATTACACGCAGCGCATCCGCGCCCATGCGAAGGAAAACGGCAACCGCCTGCCCAGCCAGCTTAAGGTGAACACCAAGGTCGCCATCGAGCGCGTCGCCTTCAAGATCACCGCCGAAGCCATCAGCAGCGCGGTCAAGCAGGCGAACAAGAAGGCGGCTTCGAAGTAGCCGCTACCTGCAGCATGCCCATCAACGACACCCTCAAAACCCGCGACGACTGGGACAAGGCGGTGAAGGAATCGCCGTGGTTTTAAAATGACCAAAATCACGCCTCCCCGCCGCCTGTTCCTTTACGGCCTTGCGCTGACGCCGCTGTTGTCGCTGCCTTACTGGTCGCTGTATCACGACATCACCTTGCCGTTTTCCGATTTCTTCATGCTGCCGGTCTGGACGATCCATTTCCTGGCGGTATTCCCGCATGAGGCGGGGCACCTGCTGATCTTCTGGCTGTTCGGTCACCCGGCGATGCCGTCGTTCGACATTCTCTACGGCGGCGGATGGGTGCGGCCCGAGCCGCAGCAGCCCTGGATGCTGGGGCTTATCTATTTCGCGATGGCGGTGCTGGGCCTGTGGCTGCATGCGCATAAGAAGAAACGGTTTCTGATGTTCCTCTGCGCGCTTGTTCCCGTGCACCTCGCGCTGGCCTTCAACATCGGGCATAATATTCTCTGTCTCTACCTGGGCCCGGGGTCGGAGCTTCTGGCGGCGACGCTTTTTGCCTATGGCTGCCTGTTTCGCGGTCAACGCCATGCGACACCGCGTGCGGCGAAGGGGGATGTCGCGCTGAGATCCTGCGGCGTTTCGGCGGGCATATATCTTATCGTCAAGAACATGTTCCAGATGGGGGAGGTCATGTTCGGCAGGCCGCTGCGCTTCAGGTATTCCCCTACGACGGGCCGCTATATCACCGACGATATCCAGAAGGTCGCCCAGTTTTCCGGCCTCAGCGTGCCCGCGGCGGCAAGCGTCATTTTTATCGCGGCCGTCTGCTGCCTTGCCTTCCTGACATATGCGGCGATGACAAAAAACCCAAAGGAGTCCGCATGAGGCTGAAACGGTTCCTGCTGCTGGCAGCGCTGGTCGCTGCATTCCCTCAGCCCTGCGGGGCCGGGGTGAAGGAGAACACGGCCTATAATTACTATCCGGTCAATGCCGGGCAGGCATCGCTCAACGAAGTCCTGATTGCCGCATACCCGCTGCAGAAGCCCGGCGAGAGATTTCACGCCTATACCGACTGGCATATCGACTGGAATTTCAAGTATGCGGCGAATGGCGGATTTTGCAGCATGACATCGGTCGATACCGTCCTGACCGCGACGATGACGCTGCCGAAACTGGAATCTGCCCCGTCCGCCGATGTGCAAAGCCGGTTCGACGACTACTTCCCGAAACTGAAACTGCATGAAGACGGCCATTTGAGGATTGCACAGAACGCGGCGGCTGCAATCGACAGCACGCTTGTCGGCATGCGCAATGTTTCCTGCAGCACCATTTCGTCTGATGCGAACAACCTGGCCTATGGCATTCTCGACCGCGCCAAGGCGGCGGAGAAGGAATACGACCTCCAGACGGAACACGGCAAGACGCAAGGGGCGTGGCTGCAGTAGGCGGCGGACGCCCTTATTCTTGAACGGATGTATATAATCCAATTGAAATACAGGCGACATCGCGCCGAAATCGTCCTTTGCCACCACGCGATTCCCAAAACGGGACGGCGGGTTCAGAAGACCGTCCCATTTTGAGACGGCGGCGGGCTATGCCGCATTGGAAATACAGGATTTTTTCCCGGCACGGAACTTGAAATGACCTTCTTACGCAACAACCATCTTGGGAGGGCTTGGCCATGACAAACCAGATCATCTACGGCAGCAGCGGCAATGACGTGCTTTATGGCGATGATGGCGATGACTTTCTCTCGGGCGGGTTCGGCAATGACATGCTGAGTGGCGGCCGCGGCGCGGACATTATGACGGGCGGGCTGGGCGCAGATATGTATTACGTCGACAATGCGCGCGACAAGGTCATCGAGGGCAGCGATCCGGGGCAGGATACGGTGGTGGCCATGGTTTCCTTCCTCCTGCCCCAATATGTGGAATACCTGGCGCTGGATGACCGTGGCGGCGCGATCAGCGGCACGGGCAACAGCATGAACAACGTGCTGACCGGCAACGCGAGCGCGAATACCTTAAGCGGCGGCGACGGCAACGACCTGCTGCGCGGCATGGGGGGAGCGGACGTGCTCAAGGGCGGGGCAGGGGCCGATACCTTCGCGTTTCTCGGGAGCGATGCGGCATCCGCCGCGAACGCGGACAAGATCGCCGATTTCTCGCTGCGCGCCGCCGATGTGATCGACATCCGCGACGTCCTGACGGGCTATGAAGACGGTTCTCTCCAGGACTGGGTGCACCTGACCGCGGTGCGCGGCGGAATTGCCGTCTCTGTCGATGCGGAGGGCGCTGCGAACGGCGCTTCTTTCGTCGCCATCGCCACGCTCTCGGGCGTCCGCCTGTCGGACCTTGGCGATGCCGATCACATGATGGCGATGGGCAACCTGATTGCAGGATAATGCGCAGATAGGGGGTGATTTTAAGGAACGGGCGCCTTCGGCGCGCTGCGGGGCACGTCCTAAGACGTCTTGCCGTACTTCAGGTGCTTCAGCGCAAAATCCAGAGGCTTGCGGACAAGCGGGGCGGCGGGGGTTTGCGAGATCTTGAAGAAGACGGGGCGGAAGATGTTTTTATACAGCATGATGCGCGCCTCGGTCTTGGCGACGCGGGCGAATTCGCGCAGAATGCGGCAGGGCCGGGTGTAGTAATTATACACGGCTGTCTTCGCGGCTTCCGCCACCAGCCGCGAGGTCAGAAGATAGCCCAGCTGCGAGCCGAGGATCAGCCCGGAATTGACCGAGCGGTAAAAAGGCATGCCCATCGCGGCGTCTCCGACGAGGAACCAGGATTTTTTCTGTCCGTTGCGCTCCACCGTCTTCGCGAATTTCTTTGCGCAGTATTGCGACAGGTATATTTTCGTCATGGTAACCGGCGCATCCGTCGGGCGTTCCTTCGCGTATTCCCGGCGCAGGTCCTGCAGGTCGTAGAAATCCTGCTTCAGCGTTCGGCCGTAAAGGCGGGACGGGCCGTTGCCCGCCCAGAAGGGGGAATCCGGCGTCACGGTCAGCGGCTTCTTGAAGGTCGCGGCGGGAATGGCGTCATATTCCGCCTTGCTGACGATGATCCGCAGGTTGATGTCGGATTTGCCGTCTTTTTCAAGGCCGATGTTTTCGGCATAGACATGGCCGAGCTTGTCGTAGGTATTGACGCGCAGGTAACCCGGCTGGCCTTCCGAGGCGTACTTGAAATCGAGCGACGGGTAAATATCCCGCTTCCAGACGCTATCCGCGCCCCAGAGCGCGCCGCGCATCTTGCTGTTGGCGCCGTCGGCCGCGATAAAGCACGCGCATTCGGGGTGCAGGTCCATGATCTCTTCGGGGGTCTCGATTTTTTTGTAGACGAAATTCACGCCCGATTTTTCGCACTCTTCTTTCAATATGCGCTCAAAGTCAATGGTCCGGATATCCAGCACCTTCGGCAGGTTGCGCCAGTAGGAGAATTTGCTGGCGGGCAGGGCCCCAAGGTCGATCGCGGGCTTCGTTCCGCCCGCATGGAGGCCCGAGGCGATGCTGCAGGTCGCCTGCGCGTTGAAGATGGACTTGAGAAATCCGGCGTTGTCGTCGCTGTTCTTCGACCACTGCAGGAACGACGCCTTGCCGATGCTCAGGACATGGTCGCGTTCATAGACCTCTTTGCGCTCATACACGGTGATGCGGGCGGCCGGGTTTCTTTTCTTGATCTGCAGCGCCGTCCAGCAGCCGACAGGGCCGCCGCCGACGATAACGATGTCGGCGGGCTGTACAGGTTGCGCTGCTTGTTCTTCTGCGGTCTGGGTCATTTTGGCGGGGACTTCTTGAGTAAAAGCGGTCAAATAAAACTATGGAGTATTCCCATGGCGTCAGAAATATGTCAAATTTAATCGCCTAAATAACTGTAATGCATTAATTTTTAAATATGCACAAATCTGCCGCAGCCGTATGAGCAGGCTCGTTATCGACGAAAGCGGTATAGACGGATGCGGCGAGCCGGTTACGGTCCTTCTGGCCTGAACACCTTCGCCAGATTTACTGCGTGGTTGTCCGCAAGCAGTTCGCTGACGGTTTGCGTCTGCCCTGCTTTCGGGACAAGGGCGCGGACCTCGTCTTCCTTCATGACGCGCAGGGAAATGGCCGCATAATAATCGACCAGCTCCAGCAGCAGGACCGCCCGCGGCGCCTGCACCGCGTCTTCATTCCCGCCCTGATCGTGGGGAATTCTTTTTTCGAGGATGCCCATGAGCCGCATCATTTCCTGAAGTTCGGCGGGCCTGACGGCTTTTTCGAACGCGGCGGCCAGCGCCGGGTTGGCGCGCGCCTTTCTTTCAATCGCCGCCTGGAATTCGCTGGCGAGGTAAGCCAATCCGAAAATATCGGGGGTTTTTTCCGTCATGGGCGTGATCCTTTTTCTATGTTGCCCTTATAGGGTGTTCACGAAAAACAATCAATTATTAATATTATGAAAATAAAATACAGCTCCAAAAGCGCGCAGGAGGCAGGCCTCTCACATGCCGTTTCGTGTCCGCAGCGCAGGCCTATCCTTGAACTTTGATGGGTACGTCTTTAGTATTTGCGGTGTGATGCGCCGTTCATTTACCCATCTTCTCTTGCTGTGTTTGCTCCTCGTCCCCGCCGCCGCGCGGGCGGGGGATCCCGTCGGCGCGGTGAAGGAAATGACGGGCGCTGCGACCATCCAGCATGCAGGTGAATCCGAGGCGCATGCGGTTGCGCAGAGCGCGCCCATTTTCATGAAAGACGTTATCGAGGCCAAAGACGACGCGCATGTCAAAATGAAATTCGCGGACGGCGCGGAATTCATTCTCTCGGGCCGCGGCAAGTTCACGGTCGATGAATACGTCTACGATCCGAAGGCGCCGGAAAAGGGCAAATCGACCTTCAGCCTGCTGGGCGCCGCGTTTTCCTATGTCGGCGGACTGATCGACAAGGGCGGCGAGACGAAATCGTCCCTCCATCTCGACTTCGGCTCCATCGGCATCCGCGGCACGAAAATCCTGAGCGCCTTTGCCGGCGGCGGCAACTGGATTTATCTGGAGAACGGAAAAATAACCGTCGATACGACCGGCGGGCAGGTGATCGTCAGCCCGGGCGAGGGGACGAGCATCACCAGCAAGTCGCTGGCGCCCGAGGCGCCCTATGCCTTCAGCGCGGATGAAATCGCGTGGTTGCAGCGCGTCATCGACGACCCGCAGGCGCGCGCCGCCGGCGCGATGGCCTCGAACGCCGCGCCGCCGCTCGGCCGCGCGCGCGCGCAATCGCAGATGGCTGCCGCCGAAGCGCCTGCTCCCGCGCTTGAGGGGGTGGCGAAAGACAAGGCCGCGCTGGATGAAATGCCCGCCAAAAAAGAATCGCGGCAAACCGGAAATGAAATGGCCGCCGCGCCTGCGGCGCAACCCGCGCAAATGCCGTCTGCCGCCGGCGGCGCCGGTGCGGGAGCGCCGGCAGCAGCCTCAGCGCCCGCCGCGCCTCCGGTCATTATCGCCGCGACGCCCGCCTCGCCGCCCGCGGCATCCGAACCCCTGCCGGCCGAGGCTGGTAAAGCAGAAGCGAAGGCCAATGCAAAAGCAAACGCCGCTGCCGCGCCGCGGGACGTTATTCCGCTGAAAAAACTTTCCGCCGCCACGCTCGGCACGCGGATATCGCAGGACGGGGACGCCGTGCGCATCGACACGCAGACGCCGGCGACGATTAACATCGCAACCGCCGATATTTCCGCGCAGCATCTCGAGAATACCACGCTTCTTTATCGCGCGGCGATGAAGGCGAGGGGCCTGAGCGGAACGGCTTATCTCGAAATGTGGGTGCATTTCCCGGGAGAGAAGGGCGGTAGCTATTTCTCCCGCGGGCTCGACAATCAACTGGTAAAGGAAGAAGACTGGAAGGAATTTCTGACGCCGTTCTTCCTGAAGCCCGGCGAAGTGCCCGATACGGTCACGCTCAATCTCGTCATCAACGGGCGCGGCACGGTCTGGATACGTGACGTCCGGCTGCAGCGATAAGTCTCTATAGCCAAACCACTTCTGTCAGGTGATCCTCGATCTCGTCTTCCGCGATTTTTTTGACGTCGCAGGCTTTCGCCTTGCACAGGCGCCTGTCCACGTTGTCACCCAACAGACCGTGGATTTCCCGGATGACTTCGGGCGGTGCGATGAGCACAAGCCGCTCGAAGGCTCCTTCGCGCTCCGCCGCATCCAGCCAGCGCGCCAGCCGGCACAGGAAAACGCTGTCCTGCCCGGAGCCGTCGTCGGGAAACGCTTTGCCGCAGCAGGCCTTCTCCTCCGGGATGCGTTCGACGCCTTTGGGCGTTCTTTTATATATATGCGCCATCTTGTTATCCGCCACGACGATCCAGTGCTTGCCCTCTGCGTCCGGCGGCGAGATGCCTTCAATTTTAGATTGTTTTGCCAGATGTGAATTTTTCATGAAAAGATCCTCCCCTTTTTCATTCCTTCTAAGGCATACGCGACACTTGGCTCCCGGTTCCGGCGTTTTCAGGGAACTTTTTCGCCCTGCCTCTATTGGATTAGGGCGAAAAAATTTTACGGATGGAGGCGAATATGGCCAGTTTCAACCAGATGCGTCCCGCCGAAGCGACGGAAAGGGACATCCGCAGTATGCTGGGCCCGGTGGATAATGAAATTATCGTCGCGATCAAAGATACCGGCGCGTCCCGCGACGAGCTATTGCAGGCCAATGCCTGGCTGGAGGAAGACGACTATATCGGCGCCATGCTGGAAAAGCCGATGACGCACCGCGTCCGCCGCGTTTACGACATCCTGCGCAACGACCTCGACCGGCTGGAACGCTACGAAAGATAAAATGCTGCGAAATTATAAACCCCTCCGCCGCGCGGGCGGAGGGGTTTTTTACATGGTTTCAAGGACCTGCGCGGTTGCTCTGGATTTGCGGCATAGGGGCTGATAGATTAACCGCTGTTGGTTTCGATACGAAAAGAAGA
>SCTB01000109.1 GCA_004297545.1 Alphaproteobacteria bacterium | reverse complement strand
CTTGGGGTGAGCTTCAAGATTGTTTTCCTTTGGCAATGGGCAATAGTAAGTAAAAAAGCTGTCCGCACGACATACTTTGAAACCCAAAGCAGCCATGTTCTCCGGTAAATACTGACTGTACATTTCCGAAGACTTTTCGACCAGATTTTGAAAATCCCGATTCTCGATAAGAGATTTTTTGAGCTGGTCCGCGACCGTTTGGTCGATGGAATTCCCGCCACAGGTAAGAAGCCACGTCGCAGAAACGCTTTGAATATCCGGCTCCGGTTTGTGAAGAACCGACTCGACGGCGACCTTTGAAATTTTCGGGGCAGCACGAGTCAAACTGTCATAGTGACTGGCATATAAGTCGAGATGAACGGGGTCCTGTAGCGACTTTCCTGCATAGTCGGATGCGTCCATCCGTTGAGAAAACCGGATAGTTCCCATACCGGAGTGCCATGAGATGGACAATGGCATCCGATATATATACGGAGTTGGTTGATATACTTCCACGGTCAGGTGAAAACCCACTGGTTCCGCAAAAGGCTGCACAAAGATTGGACGGACATGCAATCCCTTGATCCACAGGGTCGTGCGTGCCCCTGAAGGGCAAACTACAGCGTTTTTCTTACTGGCTGTCCAGGCAAACGGAGCCTTTCCCCAATTGTCTTGTGCGTAAACTGCCATTTGAAATAGATGCGAAAAGTAAAAGAGAGTCAAAACTGCAAGCATCATATACATGTCGCGGTGCCGATTTGGCCTTTCGGCATTGAAATAATGTATCAGAAAGGCGGTAATAGCCATGACACAGGCGAAAATCAGGTCCGTGAGAAACCACTTGCTCGCCGTCAGCACGCCGCCATAATAGACGTGCCAGAACTGGTACCATCCTTCGACCGCCAGGACGAGAATGAATATAATCCATGAAAATAGCAAATGACTAATCCCGTTATGGCCTGATTATAATAACAATCTTTCTCCGAATATAGCCTAATCTCCCGCAGCCGCGCGTACCCGCATTTCCTCGAGCTCCAGCCATCTCAGTTCCGATGACTCAAGCTCTCCGCGCGCTTCGGCAAGGCGCTTGGATGCGGTGTCAAAAGAGCCCCGGTCGCGCGTGAATAATTCGGCATCATCGAGAATGCGCTCGAGGTCTTCGACCTCTTTCTGCAGGTTTTCAAGCTTTGCGGGCAGGTTGTCGAGCTCGTATTGCAGCTTGTAGGTCAGCTTTTTATAGACCTTCGGCGCTTCCGGTTTTGCGGATTGCGTGATAACGGGCCGTGGCCTTGTTTTCGGTTCGGCGAAGGCAAGGAAGTCGTCGTCATCCACGCCCTCCGCCTGCCGCCTCCGCTTGGCGGCGAGGTAATCGGTATAGCCGCCGATATAGCCGTGGATGCGGCCATTGCCTTCGAAGGCCAGTATCTTGCTGACCGTCTGGTCAAGGAAGTCGCGGTCGTGGCTCACCACAATGAGCGTGCCGGGATAATGCGACAATATCTCTTCCAGCATGTCGAGCGTATCCATGTCGAGGTCGTTGGTGGGCTCGTCCAGGATAAGCAGGCCTTTGGGGCTGGCCAGCACTTTTGCCAGCAAAAGGCGGTTTTTCTGCCCGCCCGACAGCGTGCCGACCTTCTGGTCGACCATCGAGGCGTCGAACAGGAAGTCGCGCAGATAGCCGATGACATGGCGCGTCTTGCCCATGACGTCGAGATACTCGCCGCCCTGCGAACACAGCACCTGCTTGACCGTATCCGTCGGCACCAGGTCGCGGCGCTTCTGGTCGAAGTAAGAAAATTCAAGGCCTCTTGCGAGTTTCACCTTGCCCATATCCGGTTTCAGTTCGCCGATCAGCATGCGCAGGAAGGTCGTCTTGCCCGAGCCGTTCTTGCCGAGGATGCCGATGCGGTCGCCCTTCTGGATGCGCATCGAAAATTTATTTAAAATCGGCGTCTCGCGCCCGTCGTCGCTGGTGAATTTCTTCTCGACCTTGAAAAACTCCGCGACGAGGCGGGAGCCCAGCGCGTCGATCTCCATCTCCCCCACCTGCAGGCGGCGCATCATCTGGCGGTAGGCGCTTTTATCCTTTTTCAGCCGCGCACGCTCCTCATGCATGCTGGCGAGGCGGCGCTGGTTGCGCTTTTGCCGCGCCTTTACCCCGCGGCTTCCCCACTCCACCTCGATATCGAGCGCCTTCTGCCGGTTGCGCAGCTCGCGCTCTTCCTGCTCCAGCAGCATGGTCGACCATTCGTCGAAATGCCTGAAACCCTTGGGCGCGACGCGCATTTTGGCGCGGTCGAGCCAGAAAATCTTGTTCGAGATATTGGACAGGAAGGCTTTGTCGTGGCTCACGCAGAGGATGGCGCCCTGATAGCGCGCCAGATACTCTTCCAGCCATTCGATGACGTCGAGGTCAAGGTGGTTGGTGGGCTCGTCCAGCAGCAGAATGTCAGGTTCTTCGACCAGCGCCCGCGCAAGGCAGGCCCGGCGCACCTGCCCGCCCGAAAGCATATCCATGCGCGCCAGCGGGTCGAGCTCAAGCGGCTGGATGACCATGTCGACCTTGTAACGGTTTTCTTCCTCGATGCCCTCTTTCATGAGCTGTTCGAACACAAAGTCGTAAACTGTCTGCCCCGGGATAATGTCGATTTCCTGTTGCAGGTAGCCGATGGTCGTGCCCTGCAGCACCCAGCGCTCCCCGCTGTCGAGGTCGCGCTCGCCGGTGATGACGTTCATCAGCGTGGTTTTGCCCGAGCCGTTCTTTCCTACAAGGCTGATTTTGTCGCCCTCATGGATATTGAACGACAGCTCGTCGAAAATCGTCTTTTCGCCGAAGGAAACGCTGCCTTCCTGAACGCTTAAGATAAGAGTGGATGCCATCTGCCGCCTTTTTTAAAGGGCAATCTGCCACTTTCACGGCACCTTGTCACCCTTCAGAGCGTTAGATAGGATGGACGCAGGAGTACCCGGATGACCAAAACCACGGAAAAAAAGGGCTTTCTGTCAGAGCCGAACCTCGCGCTATGGGACCGTATTGCGCGGGCGGTCGTGGCGTCGGCCATTGCGCTGGCCTGGTACTTCGGGTATATTCCCGCCGATATCGCGGTGCTTTCCCTTATCCTTGCGGGCGCGCTGCTGGTGAACGGCATCATGGGGCGCTGCGGGCTTTATGCCATGCTCGGCTTTTCGACCTGCAAAATCAAAAAGCCTAAAGAGTCGAAGAAATAGGTTTTCATAACCCCGCAACCGGGCTGCGGCTGTTCTTGTGGAATCATTCCTGATATTTTGCAGAAATGAATAACCCCGGCTTCCGCCGGGGTGCCAGCCCGGTGCGCAATGTCCCTCTTCAGCCCCCTCTTCAGCTTTTCCTACCTCCGCCTGTGGCGCGAGACGTGGAAATACGCCGACGGGCAGAAGCGCAACATCGCCTTTTATCATTTCCTCTACCTCTTCGCGATGGCCTTCGACCTTGCGATACCATGGCTGTTCGGCAAGCTTATCAACACGCTGCAAAGCGCCGGGCCGCAGTTGCTGCATGACTGCACGCAATACCTGGTGACCATTATCCTGTGCCATTTCTTCATGTGGCTGTTCCACGGCCCCGGGCGCATTATCGAGCGACGCTGCGGGCAGGTCATCTTCATCCAGTATATCATGTCGATGTTCCGCAAGCTGACCGACCTCCCTTTAAGCTGGCACCAGGATCATCATTCCGGCAGCACCATCAATCGCATCCGCACCTCCGCGAACGCGCTGAAAGGCTTTGTCGAAAACAGCTTTATCAGCTTCCAGCGCGTCATCTCTCTGATTGGCTCCCTCATCATGTTGGCGACATTCAACCCCTTCATCGGCTGCGTCAGCCTGGTGGGCTCGGTGATCAGCCTGCTCGTTATCGTCGCCATGAACAAGCGCATGACGCTGGCCATCCATGACGCGAACGAGGCCGGGCATACCGCCAGCGCGACGTTTTATGATTTCGTCAGCAATATGGTCAGCATCGTCATCCTGCGGCTGCAGTCGTTTTCGCAGAATACCCTGCTCTCCAAACTGAACCTGTCCATGCCGCCCTTCATGCGCGAGGTGCGCATCAACGAATGGCGCTATTTCTTCGGCACCATGTTCTCGATGGCGACGATGGCCGCCATTTTGCTGGGCTACATCTGGTTCCAGATGGAAGCGGGCCATGCGATCGCGGCGGGCGCGCTGGTGACCATTTACATGTACCAGGAAAAGGTCGGCGGCCAGATGTTCGACTTTATCTGGATGCATGGCACCTGGCTGAACGCCCTGACCGACCTGCGCGCGACGCAGAATATCGTCGACGATCACGCGCGCCTTGTGCGCACGGAAACCACGCCACCGCCGGCGGCGTGGCAGGAACTCGATATCAAAAACCTCGGCTTCACCTATCACATGCACCTGAAGCAGCAGAACGCCACGCTTTCCGGCCTCAATCTCAAGATGGCGCGCGGCGAAAAAATCGCACTCATCGGCGGCAGCGGCGCGGGCAAAAGCACGCTGCTCTCCCTCCTCCGCGCCCTGCACGAACCGCAGCAGGCGGAAGTGACGGTCGACGGAAAACCCGCGTCTTTCAGCACCCTCTCGCAACTCACGACGCTGATACCGCAGGACCCCGAGATATTCGAGAATACGATACGGTTCAACGTCAGCTTCGGCCTCGACGTGCCGGATACAGATGTTTACCGCGCGCTGAAGCTGGCGGAATTCATGCCGGTGCTTGAAAAGCTCCCGAACGGCCTCGAAACCGATATCCGGGAGAAAGGCGTCAACCTCTCCGTCGGCCAGAAGCAGCGCCTTGCGCTCTCCCGCGGAATTTTTGCTGCGGAACGCTCGGATATCGTGCTGCTGGACGAGCCCACCAGCAGCGTGGACCTGCCGACGGAAGAACAGATATTCAAAAGTCTCTTCGCGCATTTCAAGGACAAGACCATCGTGGCGACGCTGCACCGGCTGCACCTGCTGCCGCTGTTCGACCGCATCATTTTCCTCGACCAGGGTCATATTACGTCGGATATGAAAACGGCGGACGCCCTTGCAAAACCGGGGCCGATACATGATCTTTACAAGACCTATCAGCAAAAGGAGGCGTGAGAGATGGCCGAACAGGTGCCAGAGAGGAAGACCGGCATACAGCGCGTGTTGCGCGCCTGCCTTTATACGCGCGACGGGCTCATCCAGACATTCAAAACCGAAGCGGCCTTCCGGCAGGAACTGGCGCTGTCTGTTGTCCTTATTCCCGCAGCCTGTTACCTCGCCCCGAACCGGCCGTCGCTCGCCATCATGATCGCCAGCGTGATGCTCGTGCTGGTCGCTGAACTTTTCAATTCCGCCATCGAGGCGGTCGTCAACCGCTTCGGGCCGGAATGGAATTCATTTTCCAAAGCCGCGAAGGACGGCGGCAGCGCTGCCGTTTTCATCGCGCTTGTGAATGTCGCTGTCGTCTGGGGGATTTGCCTTCTTTGATTGCGGGAATCAGGCCGCATGACATAAAAATGCCCGTTGCGCAGTGCAGCAAAAACTTTCTAAACCGTGATTTTTATTGGTGTTTCAGCATCCCTGAATTGCAGTTGCGGAGATATTGGAAATGCGTTAATTCTATCAGGAAGGCTGGGACAACCTCGACTTACTCTTTTTTTGAGCGGCTTTGAGGATGCCGGCCCGCTTTATAACTAAAGACTCAAGGAGAAGACTCGCATGCCAAGTGGTACCGTAAAATGGTTCAATAACAAAAAAGGCTTCGGCTTTATCGTCCCCGACGGCGGTGGAACGGACGTGTTCGTTCACATCTCTGCCGTTGAGAAGTCCGGCCTGAAAGGCCTGAACGAGGGCCAGAAAGTGAACTACGAACTGGCTCCGGATCGTCAAGGTCGTATGACTGCCGTTAATCTCAAGGCCGCATAAGAATCTGACTATCTTCGAAAAAGCCCTTGGATAATCCCCAAGGGCTTTTTCTTTTGTGCGATACTGTCTCAACAGAGGAGAGCAGATGCTCAGTTACCAGCACATATACCACGCCGGAAATTTTGCCGATGTTCACAAGCATGCGGTGCTGATACGCCTGCTGAAGACGCTGAAGGGCAAGCCGGCGGGTTTTCAGGTGCTGGATACGCATGCAGGACGCGGCCTTTACGACCTGTCATCGGAAGAGGCGACAAGAAACCGCGAATTCGATACCGGTGCTGCCTGCTTCATGGACGATCCTGCTCCCTTGATGGCAGATTACCTGTCCATCGTACGCAAGTTCAACCCGGAGGGGGAACTGAAGGTTTATCCCGGCTCCGCGGTCATCGCGCGGGAGATGATGCGCCCCTCCGACCGGCTGATCTGCGTGGAGCGGCACCCCGGCGAGTTCCTTGAGCTTCAAAAAGCGCTGGGTAACGAGCCCAATACGAAATTGCTGCAGGAAGACGGGTTCAAGGCGCTTGTCGACATGGTGCCGTTTCCCGAGCGCCGCGGGCTGGTCGTCGTCGATCCCAGTTACGAGATTAAAACCGAATATGTGGATCTCGCCAGACACCTCCAGCAGGCATGGAAGAAATGGCCGCAGGGCATTTTCTTGATCTGGTACCCGATGCTCGAGGCGCAGGGGCACCGCCAGTTCCTGACCGCGCTGCGCAACACCGACGTGAAAGACGTGATGGTCAGCGAAATCCGCCTGCATGAGCCGCCGCAGGAAAAATTCCGCATGTACGGCTCGGGCGTCGTCATCATCAACCCGCCCTGGCCGCAGGACACGCTCGACGCCCTCACCCGCCATATCGCTTCCCGCCTGCCCGTCAAGGCCTTTCCCGACGTGTTCTGGCTGGACAACCAGCAGATCAACCCGGAAACGGGCGTCATAAAGTTGTGATTGTTTAATCCAGGAACCGGAACGTCAGCGCCTTCAGGTAGCTGGTTTCCGGCAGCATCGGATGCACGGGATGGTCCGGCCCTGCCCCTGCTGTCTTAATCAGCTGGAACGGACGGCCGGATTTCGACAGTCCGCCTGCGACGACTTCAATCAAATCTTTTGTTCCAACGTGACTTGAGCAGGACGCGAAAAACAGGAAACCGCTGCGCTCCACCAGTTCGGCCGAAAGCCGTGCGAGTTTTTGGTATCCTTTCATGCCGGGGCCCAAGTCCTTGCGGCTTTTGACAAAGGCCGGCGGGTCGACGCAGACGACGTCATAACGGCGCCCCATGCGGGCAAGCTTGTCCATCATCTCGAAGGCCTGGCCCTCGATCGTCTGGCATTTTTTCTCGATGCCGTTCAGCGCGGCGTTTTTATCCAGCATCATCAGCGCTTCGGACGACGAGTCGATAAAGGTGACATTCTCCGCGCCGTTCACGGCGGCCGTGATGCCGAAACCGCCGGTATGGCAGAAGATATCGGCAAGCGATCCGCCCTTCGCAAGCTGCGCGACCCAGGTGCGGTTGTCGCGCTGGTCGTAGAACCAGCCGGTCTTCTGGCCTTCCACGACGTTCACATGAAATTGCACGTTGCCTTCGGTGATCTTGATGACGGGGTCCGGCAGCGCGCCCGAGATGACGGAGACTTTCTGCTCCAGCCCCTCGAGCTCGCGCGCCGGCGTGTCGTTTTTCAGCACGATTTCCTTGGGCTTGATGAGCGATTTCAGGGCGGATTCAACATGGGGCCACAGGGCTTCCATACCGGCCGTGTTGATCTGCGCCACCAGCACGTCGCCGAAGCGGTCGACGATAAGGCCGGGCAATCCGTCACTCTCCGCATGGATCAAACGGTAGAACGGCGCGCCGAAAATCCGGTCGCGGTAGACGATGGCGCTCTCGACCTTGTGATAGATGAAGAACCGTTCGATATTCTCCTCGGGCTTCAGCGTCATGATGCGCCCGACCAGCTGCGGTTTCGGGTTGTAAAACCCGCGGCCCACGAAATCGCCCTTGTCGCGCACGAAATCGACAACCTGGCCGGACTTGATGGCTTCAGATTCTTTCGCGTTGATGACTTCCGAGCGGAAGACCCAGGGGTATCCCTGCTTCAGGCGGCGGACGGAATGTTCATCGATGCGGACGGCAGGCAAGGCGGTCATGGATATTCTTCTGAAATGAGATCGTCCACCCATCTTGGCACAATCTCGGTGGCTTTGCCATAGCGCCTCTCCGCGAAGGCGTTATGGACGAGGGATTTCTCGAGGTTCAGCTCGAACGACTGCGCACCAGCCTTGCGCGCCACATCGACAAAACCCGCCGCCGGATAGACGTTGCCGGAGGTGCCGATGGCCGCAAAAACATCGCATTGCGACAGCGCCACGTAGATATCGTCCATATACAGCGGCATTTCCCCGAACCAGACGACATGCGGGCGCAAATTGCCTGATTCCCCGCAGGCGCCACACTTTGTAACTGCATCGAAATCACGGTCCCAATCCAGCTGGGCGAGGCAGGCGGAGCAGCGGGCTTTCCGGAGTTCTCCGTGCATGGGCAGGACGCGCTGGCTGCCTGCTCGCTTATGCAAATCGTCGATGTTCTGGGTGACCAGCAGGAAGTCATCGCCGAGTCTCTCTTCCAGCCGCGCCAGCGCCAGATGCGCCGCATTGGGCTGGATTTCGGGAAGCAGCAGCTGCCGGCGGCGGTCGTTATAGAAGCGGTAGACGAGCTCCGGATTGCGCCGGAATCCTTCCGGGGCGGCAACATCCTCGATGTGATGCCCTTCCCACAACCCGTCCGAACCGCGGAAGGTGCGGATGCCCGATTCAGCCGATATCCCCGCCCCTGTCAGGACCACCACGCGCATGATTGCCAGCCTGCCTTTCCTGTCCTATTGTCACCATGCCACAGGAAAAATATAGCATGAAAAAGCATCTTTTCGAGGATCGTCGGGACTATATTCGCCAGACATTCGCGCACGAGCCAAAATCCCAGCAGGCCATTCGCGCCGCGATGGCGTCGCCGGAAGACCAGATAAACGTGCCGTCTGAAGACGGCCGCCTCCTGCAGTTGCTGGTGCGGCTGGTTGGCGCGAAGAAAATCGTCGAGATCGGCACACTCGGCGGCTATTCATCTCTGTGGATGGCGCAGGCGATGCCGAAAGGCGGGCAGATTTACACCTGCGAATATGAAGACCGCCGCGCAAAAATCGCCGACAAGCATTTCAAAAAATATGCGAAGGGGAAAAAGATAACGATTGTTCAGGGTAACGCGCATGAAACCCTGCCGAAACTGTCAAAAAAAGGCCCGTTCGACCTGATTTTTATCGATGCGGATAAAATCAGCTACGCGAAATACCTCGACTGGGCGGAAAAGAACCTGCGCAGGGGCGGGCTTATTGTCGGCGACAATACTTTTTTATTCGATGCCATCTGGCAGGAACATCCCGTCGACCGCGTACGGCAGGAAGCGCTCTTCGCCATGCGCGACTTCAACCGCCGCCTTAGCAACCCGAAGAAATACCAGAGCATGCTGCTCAATACCGGCCAGGGGATGACAGTGGCGATGAAGCTTTAAGGCGTTACGCCGCCAGCTCGGGGAAGCCGGTCTTCACGCCCTGGCGCATGACCGTCGCCAGCGCGGCCACTTCGCCGCGGACGTTCGACCAGACCTTCACGGGCATCATGCCTTCGCGTTCGTATTCGGCCTGCAGAATGCTCTCCATCACGTCGCCGCGGTTGTTCTTGACGTCGAAGATTTTCAGCTTGAAGCGGCTCTTGTTCAGGATGGCCGCGACCAGCGCGTCCTTCATCCCCAGCGAAATCACGTCGGCGGCGTCTGCCGCCGCCCCCTGCATCTGCACGACAATGCCCTCCAGCTTGCCGGGCGGGATGAGCTCGACGCAGCCGGGCTTCGGCACGCGGCATTGCGGCATGCCGGAGAGGGTCACGGGCGCCGGGCCTTTCGGCGCCTGCGCCGTCGCCTTGGGATACTGCGCCTTGATGTCGGCAAGATGGGCGAGCACGTATTTGAACACGCCCGGGAAGTCGATGCCCTCATCCGAGAGCATCCCCTGCAGGCCGCGCAGCCCCATGACGACTTCGGCGTCGTTGTCGGAGCCCGTCAGCTTCACCATTTTGACAAAAACTTCGTTATCCATGATTACACCTCAATTACGTTTCCTTACCAAAGAAGACCGGTTTTTCCGGCCTGTATCTTACGTCGTACAGTTCCTCGAAAGAGGATATCCCCTTGTCCAGAGCGACAAGACGCCCCGTGGCGCCGCGCAGCTGGTTCGCCTCCGCGGTCGATTTCATACCACTGGTCTCGCCCAGCTTTTCCTGCAGCTTCTTCGTGATATAGCGCAGGTTGAGCGCTTCCAGCAACGCGGCCGCGATACCGACGCTCTGGACGATCCGGCCCGGCATCTCGCCCCCGGACGCGCCAAAATTGAACGCCAGGTCGTTGCCGTCGGCGCGGTATAAAAATCCGCAGCGCATGACTTCGCCGTTGTCCGTCAGCACGGCCGCCACGCTGGTGGAATGCTTTATGCGCATGGCCTTGCCGACCTTCTTGAGCGCGCCTTGCGCCACCTTCATCGTCGCATCGTAGTTATCGACCGTCAGCAGCGCGCATTGCTCGACCACATCGACAAAGGGCGAGGTCTTGGTGCGAAAGACCGGCTTGCCGTTGATGTAGACGGCCGCCCAGTTGTACGGATTGAACTCGCGCTCGTAGTTGGAAAGCATGGCGGCCCAGTACTCGTCCCAGTCGAAGGACTTCGCGCGATCGGAAAGGGGGCCGTTCTTGAAATAATCGGCCAGCACCTTGCTGGCCATGCGCAGGGTCGTATGCATGTTCTGCGCGCGCACGACAACTTTCTCGGCCGTGCCTTTGTCGCCCAGCTTCAGGAAAACGCGGTTGCTGCGGACGACATTCGGGCCTTCTTCCATGTCGTCGATGTCAGGGGGCGCGGCATCGTCGATGAAGACGATCTTCTCGCGGACCAGAGAGGTGTTGAAATCTTCCATGAAGCCCCGGAAATCTTGGCAGAATATGCCCTGCAACCAGCATGCCATGCCGAGGGTTTATTCGCAACGAGCGGATATTACATCGCGAGGGCCGGTTGCCGGTAGAAATCGGGGCCGGGCTTGGGGGCGTGGACAGTTTTCGTATGCCCGATGGGGGTGCCGGGCGCATAAAGCGGCAGGCCCGAGACGTGTATGCCTAAGAACTCCAGTTCACAAATGATGCCCATGGCATCCACCGCCATCGACGTGCCTTCGGCCACCCGGCGTGCGATTTCCCGGAGCATGCCGATGAGCGCCTGAACGCGAGCCTCTTTCGCCTCGTTTTTGCCTTCAAAGCTTATGTTGTCATTGCAGTTGTTGAAGCGGTTACGGAGCCTGTCCCCTTCAGGAGATGCCTCGCAATTGGCTTCTGGCGCTTCAGGAGCGCGGTGTTCGGCGACGGCGTTGAATACTGCGACCAGACGGCGGCCGACGACAGCAGCGAAAGCGCGCGTCAAACGGCCTGCAAGTATTATGGAATTGAACACGCCCCTGAGCATTTCCGTAGTCTCCCCAAGGCAAGACTACGGCTGTCGCTATGAAAAATTAGTTAAGTAAATAGCTTATGGAATTAACGCGCTTTTAACCGGTTATTTTATGTCTGAAAAAATCTTTCGTTTTCATCGGGAAAAAATATATAAAATGCTATCTAATGGCCCAGAAAAAGCAGAAAAAATTTACGCGCAATACGACAGTCGATGCCGAAGAGATCCGGCAGTTCGACGAACTCGGCGAAAAATGGTGGGATGAATCGGGACCGATGCGCCCCCTTCACCAACTGAACCCTGTGCGGCTTGACTACATCCGCCGCATGATACAAGAGCACTACACCCTTCCCGACCGCATCAAGTGTTTACAAAGTCTTAAAATCGCCGATATCGGTTGCGGCGGCGGTCTGGTGACGGAACCGCTGTGCCGCATGGGCGCCACCGTGACGGGCGTGGACGCGGGCAAGGAAAATATCCGCATTGCCAAGGCGCATGCAAAGTCGCACCGCCTTGATATCAAATACCTGGCCACGACGGCGGAAAAACTGGCGGCTTCGGGGAAAAAGTTCGATGTCGTCACCGCATTGGAAATCGTCGAGCATGTGGCGGATGTCGATGTGTTCCTGAAAGCGATCTGCAAACTGGTCGCTCCCGGCGGCCTGCTGATCATGTCCACGCTGAACCGCACGCCGAAAGGCTACCTGTTGGGCATCGTCGCCGCCGAATACGTGCTGCGCTGGCTGCCCGCGGGCACGCACGACTGGAAGAAATTCCTGAAACCTTCCGAACTCGCGCGCGGGCTGGAGAAGCATGGGCTGAAGACGACTGATGTCCGTGGGCTTGTCTACAATCCCTTCAGTCGCGACTTTTCCTTAAGCAAATCAGACCTTGATGTGAATTATCTGCTGACCGCCTCCAGATAGGCAATTGCGCCGGAAACCGCATTTCTGCAGTCACTTCTTCAGTGCCACGCCGCACCAGTCGATGACGAAAGAGGTCATGACCTCGGCGACCCGGCGCATGCTGTCGAGGCTGACGCGCTCGTCCACGCCGTGGATATTCTCTGCCTTCGGGCCATAGCAGGTGGCCGGAATATCGTAATAAAGATTAAAGTGCCGCACGTCGGTTGTGCATGTCGCATGCAGTTTTTTCGGCAGCTCGCCGCGCCAGCGGCGGTGGGCGTCCTGCAGGGCTTTGCCGAAGCCGCCCCCTTCGTCAAAACCGCAGCCTTCCGCCTGGAAGCCGATATATTCGACCAGCGGCGGGAATTCCTTCAGCCACGGATCAGCAGACGCCGCTTCCGCGACGCATTTCTCAATCCTGGCTTTCAGCTCCATCAGGCTCTCGCCCGGGAAAAGACCGAAGCGGAAACGCGTCACGCATTCGCCCGCCACGGTGCTGGCCCAGTCGCCGCCGTCGATGACGCCGACGTTGAGGTTGATAGGATTGGCCACGCCCTTGTAAGGCGCGGGAACAAGCTCCGGCCGGTTCGTTTCCTTCTCCAGCTCGCGCAGGGCCTGGATGATGGGCCAGGACTTCTCGATGGCGTTGACGCCGCGCCCCGCGCCGAGGACATGTGTGGTCTTGCCAAGCACGCGCACCTGGAACCAGATGACGCCGATCTGCGTGCAGAGAACCGTTTCATCGAAGGGCTCGGGGATGATGCAGGCGTCGGCCGTATAGCCGTCCGCCAGCAGCGCGAGCGCGCCGTTGCCGGTGCATTCTTCCTCGATGGGCGATTGCAGGATGACTTTGGAGGCGGGCTCCAGCCCCATGTCCTGCAGAGCCTTCAGCGCCCAGAGATAGCAGATGGTGCCGCCTTTCATGTCTCCGGCGCCGCGGCCGTAAACCCAGGTTTCGCCGTTGTCATTGGCGACATGCGGCGTGAAGGGGCCGCGGCTCCAGAGCTTCACCGGCTCCGGGCTCACCACGTCGACGTGGCCGTTGAAAATCAGCGACTTCCCTTCGGGATTCTTCACGTCGTGCACGCCGACGACGTTGGGGCGCCGGTCATAGCTCCAGTCGGCCGGGCTGTAGCCTTTCAGTTTTTTGAGACGGTCCGCGTCGATAGGCAGCAGCTTCGTGTCATAGCCGAGTTCTTCGTACATCACCGCCATGTATTCCTGCGCGGCCTCTTCCTGCCCCAGCAGGCTGGGGCGCGCGACGAGCTGCCTGAGGTGGTTCAGCGCCCAGTCCTGCTGTGCGGATATGGCGGCGGCGATGTCTTCCTGCGGGGGAATGTTCAGCTTCATGCCGCCCAAGCCTCGAGTCCGTCCTGCACCGGCACGTCGAAATCAAGCCCTTCCAGCGCGGACTTCAAGGTATGACCGGGATTGATGCTGGACAGCATCAGCCGCCCGTCCCTGCGGCGGAACACCGCGCGCTCTGTCACCAGCGTGTCGACGCAGCCGGGCGCAGTCAGGGGCAGGCTGCATTTTTTGACAATTTTCGGCCGGCCCTGCTTGTCCATATGGCTTGTGACGATCATGACGCGCTTGGCCTTCTGCGCTATTTCCATGCCGCCGCCCATGCCGGGGGTGAGCTTTCCGGGTATCATCCAGTTGGCGAGGTCGCCCGCCGAGGAGACTTCGAAGGCCCCCAGCACGACGAGATCAAGCCTGCCGCTGCGGACGATTGTGAAAGACAAGACGCTGTCAAAGCAGGAAGCGCCGGGAACCAGCTGGCAGGAGCGCCCGCCCGCGTCGATGACATTGTCATCGGGCGTGCCGCCTGGCACCGGCTTTCCCATGCCGAGGAAACCGTTTTCGGAATGAAACATGACGCGGACGCCTTTCGGCAGGTAAACCGGCAGCAGCGTCGGCAGGCCGATGCCGAGGTTGACCGTCTGCCCGTCGCTGACTTCCAGCGCGGCACGCTTTAAAATGATTTCGTCCTGTTCAGACAACTTGCGGTTAAAGCTCATGCAGCCTCCTGCTGGCGGCGGCGTTTTCCCGCGCGGACGACCGAGGAAACAAAGAGGCCCGGCAGATGCACGCTTTCCGGCGCGATCTCGCCCGCCGGAACGATTTCGCGGGCTTCCACGATTGCATATTTGCAGGCCGTGGCCATGACCACGCACATGTTACGGTTCGAACCCGCCCACCAGCAATTGCCTTCCGTATCGACCTTATCGGCGCAGATCAGCGCCACATCGCCCGTGAAGGCGCGCTCCAGGATGTATTCTTTTCCATCCAGCATCATTTTCTGTTTGCCGTCGGCGTAGATGGTGCCGAGGCCGATATCGCTCAGGAAGGCGGGAATGCCGGCGCCGCCGGCGCGGATTTTTTCGGCGAAAATACCCTGCGGCATCAGTTCGCAGACCACTTCGCCCGCGTTCATCTGCGCGATGAAGGCCGGGTTGAGGCCGATATGCGTGGTGCAGAGCTTTTTGACCTGGCCGTTCTTCAGCAGCCGCCCGATGCCGAGATCCGGCTCGTTGGCGTCGTTTTTATAGAGAGTGAAATCCTTGTATTGCCCGGGGCGGTCGGCGATATAATCCAGCACAGTGAATGGCACGCCGCCGCGCCCGAAGCCGCCCACCATCAGCGCCTGGCCGGATTTGATGAAGGCAGAGACGGTCTCTGCGATGTCCTTAACCGGTTGCGGCATGTTTTTGTCCCTGCATCTGCAGCCATTGGCCCAGTTCGGTCAGCGTCGCTTCCAGCAGCGTGATAATCTCGTCCACGCCCGTCTTGTCGATAATAAGCGGCGGCGCCAGCGACACATGGTCGCCGGAAATGCCGAAGATGGAACGGCGCGGATATATCAGCAGCCCGCGCGCCCGCGCCAAGCCGGTTGCCTTGCCGCCCACATTCCATTCCTTCGGGAAGGGCTCTTTTGTCTTCTTGTCGCTGACGAATTCGATGCCCGCCAGCAGGCCTTTGCCGCGCACATCGCCGATGAAGGCATATTTTTCCTTCAGCGCACGCAATTTCACCTGCAGGTACTGGCCGGTCACTTTTGCGTTTTCCACCAGCCGGTCCTCGACCACGATTTTGAGCGCCTGCAGGGCAACAGCAGAGGCCAGCGGATTGCCGGCGAGCGTATGGCCATGCATGAAGCCGCCGTTTTTGACGACAACCTCGACAATCTCCTCGCGCGCAAGGCAGGCGCCGACGGGCGCATAACCCGCCGACAGGCCCTTGGCGACCGCTACGAGGTCGGGCTTGATGCCCCAGTGCTCAAAGCCGTAGAAAGCGCCCGTGCGCCCGCAGCCCGTCAGGACTTCATCCACGATAAGAAGAATGTTGTGCTTGCGGCAGGTTGCTTCAATCATCGGGAACCATTCGTCGGGCGGCACGGCGCCGCCGGTGGAGGCGCCGCCGATGGGCTCTGTGACGAATGCGGCGATATTCTCCGCCCCGACTTCATTAATCACTTCCTCCAGCTCATCCGCGCAGGCCGTCTTGCATGACGGATAGGTTTTTCCTAACGGGCAGCGATAGCAGAAAGGCGCCGAGACCTTCGGCGATTTGACGGTGAGGGGTTCGAATGGCGCGTTCAGGTCGTGGTAAGATGTCAGCGACAGCGCCCCCAGCGTCGCGCCGTGATAGGAAGGGCGGCGGCTGATGAACTTTGCTTTCGAGTTCTGCCCGCGCGCCCACCAGTATTGCCGCGCCAGCTTCATGCAGGCTTCCACGGCCTCGGAGCCGGAGTTGACGAGGAACACGCGCTTCAGGTGATCCGGCGACAGCGAGACAAGAAAACGCGACAGCTCGTTCGCGGGTTCGTTTTCGAACTGCGTGCGGTAGGCAAAGGAGATTTTCTCCATCTGGCCCTCTGCCGCCTTCAGCATTCGTCTGTCGCCGTGACCAAGGTTCGCGGCGAAGGAGCCGCTGCAGGCGTCGAGATACTTTTTTCCCTTTGTATCCCAGATATAAATGCCTTCACCGCGTTCGGCGGTCGGCAGGGCGCTGCCGGTTTGATAGAACAGGCAGGAGTCTTTTGTTCCCGCATCGCGGGCATCAGTGCGTGGTAAATCCAGCATGGCCTGACACTCTAAAAATTTTGAATGGCCTGATTATATGCCTGTTGTCAGAATTGCATAGAGGGATTGGCATAAAAGTTACAGTTTATGTAAATATTTTGCGCGATGGCGGCTTGTCGGGCCGCCATATCGTGGCTTAGAATTCCCTCACATCAAAATTTATAACGACAAAGGATGCGCAGCACATGAGCTACAGCATTCGGGCCCTTGAGGACAAGGACCGCGACGCGGTCGCCGCCCAGACCTGCAAGCACTGGACGCTGACGCGTCTTGGCTATATCGACCATTTCATCGAAACCTATGATCTGCCCGGTTTCGTCGCCGAGGATAACGGCAAGGTCATCGGCTCGCTGACTTGGCGCCCGTATGAAAACTGCCTGCAGATCGTCACGGTCATCAGCGACGAGGAGGGGCGCGGCATCGGCGGTGCATTGCTTTCCGCCGCAGAAGCCGAAGCCCGCCGCCAGAAATTCCCGCGCGTGCTGATTTCGACCGAAAACAGCTATGTCGACGCGCTGAAGTTCTACCAGAAGCGCGGCTATGTCCTGTACCGCGTGCATTACGACGTGATGAAGGATTTGCGCAAGCAAAAGCCCTCCATCCCTGAAATCGATACGAATGGCATTCCCATCCGCGACCAGATCGACCTCATCAAGGATATAGCGTAAGAAAGAAGCCGCTGGCTCCCGGGAATACGTACAGTTTCAGTCACGATCCGTCGCGCCGCGCGAACGGGGCTTAAGGCTTCGCCTTGTCGCCTGCCGGTTTTTCCTCCGTCTTTAGCGCGTCCGCGAGGCGCGCCTGCGCGGAACCGGGCTTGAGCGGTTTTTGCTGGCTCTCGTGCGGGTTCCAGCCGATTGCGTAGATGACCTGGAAGGTCGCGGGCACACGGCCATTCTCATAGGCGAATTTTTCGTGATAGAGCTTTGCTGCTTCCATGATGACGCCGCGGCGCGTAGGCTTCATCAGGCGGCTAAGCGTCGCATTCGCGGCGCCCATGCCGCGCAGGTCCTGCATCAGCTTCAGGGGGCTGGAGTAATCGACCGTCACCGTATCGCTGTCCACCACCGGCAGCGCGAAGCCGGTACGCTGCAGCAGCGCCCCCATGTCACGCAGGTCGATGAATGGGGAAACGCGCGGGCTGACACCGCCCATGACCGAAAGCTCCGCATTCATCAGCGCGTCGCGCAGCTCCTTCAGGCTTTCCCCGCCAAGGACGGCGGCCATGAACAAGCCGTCGGGTTTCAACGCATGGCGTATCTGCACCAGCGCGCCCGGCAGGTCGTTGACCCATTGCAGCGACAGGCTGCTGACGACCGCGTCGAGGCTTGCGGTTTTGAAGGGCAGCGCCTCCTCGTCGGCCACCACCGCCGGACCCGGCGACTGCGCCGCCATCCGGTAGGACAGATCAGAACATATGACGGTTTCGGTGCCTTGCCGGCCCTTCAGACGCTTCGCCAGCGTGCCGTGATGGCCGCCCAGATCAAGCATAAGCGGAAACGTCTTTTTGATGACATCCAGCCGGTCGACAAGGCGGTCGGCAATGTCCTCCAGCAGGAAATCAAATTCGCCGATATCCTTCGCCGCGCGGTCACGCCGGCGGCGGAGAAGATTTCGGTCGAAGATTTGAATTGGGTTGGTGGTCACTTTCACTTTCTACTTATCCGTCATCCCCGCGAAAGCGGGGATCCCGTGGATGTCGTGAGCGGTACCTGCTGCACGAGATTCCCGCTTTCGCGGGAATGACGGGAAATCTTACAACCTCCCGCCCTTGTCCTTGGGCGGCGAGAGTTCCAGCTTGTCGTTTCTGATCTTCTTAAGCTGGTCAGCGACGGCGACGATGTCGCGGTCGATCTGGGCCACGGTGGGCGTTTCCTTCATCTGGATCGGCGTGTCGTTGCCACCCTTGAACAGCTTCTTCGCCTGCGCGTAGGAATCCATCAGCCGCCGCCCGATACGGGGGGATACGATGCTTTCGATCAGCGCCTGCGCGGCCTTGCTCTGCGCCAGTACGCCCGGGTCGAGGTCCTTTGGCGGCTGGTACGGCTGGTAATCGTCCGGTTTCGCGGCAGCTCCGCCGCCGCCTCCCCCGCCGCCGCGCTGGCCCAGGATGCGCGACGGCGCCGCTGTGTAGCCCACGTTCTTGGCTTCCACGGCCGTCTTTTCTGTCGAGAGGGAAAAACCCTTGCTCTTCAAATTGACCGGGTCGCGGCTCAGCGCGAATTCGTTGTTGTACTCAAGCGCCATCTGCACGCGGGCGAGATTCTTGAGCATGTCGCCCGAGTAGCGCGTAAAGCGCCAGAGACGCCACAGCTTGTAGATCGGCGCGTAACGCCGCTTGGGGCCGGAGCCCGTGTGCGGCGGCGAGGAGACGATAAACGGAAAAACCCGCTGCGGCGTCACGCCGGTATGGGTGAAATAGCTTTCGCCGAGCTGGCCGACCTGCTCGAGGGGCACATGGAATTTCTCGGCGATGAAGGACTTGGCTTCCTCCAGCGTCTTCACATTTTTAGGCAGCGGGAAGCTGGGAGCGTTCAGCATCGCGCCGTCGCCGCCCAGGCGGTTAGGTACCGGGAGTATCTTCGGCTCCAGCGCGACCAGCAGGTTATTATCCCAGTCGCGGGAAAGCGGCACGACGACGGCGATATTCTCGATGCCGTCCTCCGTCATGATGAATTCCACGTCCTGCGCGGAGAGGTCGCGCGACACGCGGCCTC
>SCTB01000108.1 GCA_004297545.1 Alphaproteobacteria bacterium | reverse complement strand
GGTAGTCCTCCGCGAGCAGGAGGCAGATGTCGGCTACATTCTTCCGCAGTTCGGCCGGCAGGCGTTCCATGCCCTCCGCCTGATATGACTTCTTGTTGATCAGCGGCCTGAGCTCCGACGTGCGGAAGGGGATCCGGAACCAGAATCGGGAACCCCTGCCGAGCGCGCTTTCCACGCCCATCATACCGCCCATCTTTTCGACGAGCCGCCGGGTGATATGCAGGCCAAGACCCGTCCCTCCATATTTGCGCGTGATCGTCGTATCCGCCTGCGCGAACTTGTCGAAGATGACCTCCAGTTTGTCCTTCGGTATGCCGATGCCGGTATCCGTCACCGCGAATTTCAGGAGAACCCAGTCGTCGTCATCCGACAGGCATTCGATATCGACGGTGACGGAACCTTTTTCGGTGTATTTGATCGCATTGCCGACAAGATTGATGATGACACGGCCCAGCCGCGTCGGGTCGCCGACAAGGTAGGGCAGGGTTCCGGCGGAAAAATTGCAGCCGAAGGTCAGTCCCTTCCCGCTGCTCAAGGGGAGCATGGTTTCCATGACGTTATCCATGACTTCCTCGAACGAGAAGACTATCCGTTCCAGCTCCATTTCGCCGGCTTCGACTTTCGAGAGGTCCAGGATATCGTTCACGATGTCCAGCAGATTGGTGGCCGACCGGTAGGCGATGCCGACCATCTCGCGCTGTTCTTCCGGAACTTCGTCGTCCTCATGCAGCATGCGCGTCATGCCGATGATGCTGTTAAGCGGCGTGCGCAGCTCATGGGACATATGGGACAGGAAATCCGTCTTTGCCTGGCTGGCTTTTTCCGCCTGGATCCTGGCAATCCGGAGTTCCTCCTCCGCCAGCTTCCGCGCCGTGATGTCGGTCACGGAACCCGTCATGCGCGTCGCCCAGCCCTCGTCGTTCCAGATCGTGGCGCCGCGGGCGCTGACCCATATGTAATTTCCCCTGTCGGTGCGCATGCGGAACTCCGCATTGTAGGGCGCACGGGTCCGGGTATGGTTTTCGAGCGTGGCGACGATAAAGTCGCGCTCGTCGGGATGCAGCCGGTCCTTGAACTCGTTGTAGCTGGGCTGGAAATCCGGATTGATGATTTCGAGGATTTCCTTGAAGCGATCCGACCAGAAGAGCTCGTTGGTGATCACGTTCCAGTCCCACAGGCCGTCGTAAGACGCCATGACGGCCAGTCCATAGCGTTCCTCGCTTTCCTGCAGCCGCTGCTCCGCCAGCTTGCGGTCTGTGATGTCGGAGAGGGAGCCCGACATGCGCATCGGCGTTCCGCTCCTGTCCCAGACGCAGGAACCGCGGGCGTGGCCCCAGATATAATCGCCCGCATTCGTGCGGAGGCGGTACTCCACATCGTAGGGCGCCTTGTGAAGCTGATGGTTTTCGAGTGCTTCGATGACCCTGTCGCGGTCTTCCGGGTGCAGGCGGTTCACGGAATCCGCCACATCCGGCCGGAAGTTCGCATCCGGGGGGATATGCAACATCTCGCGGTACCGATCCGACCAGAACAAATCGCCGGTCGCGAGGTTCCAGTCCCAGAAAGCGTCGCTGGACCCCTTCATGACCTGCTCCTGGCGCTCCTGGCTTTCGGCGAGCCTGGCGACGGACTTCTCATGCGCGAGCGCCGCGCGGACATCTTCCTTGCGCAGCTGAAGCAGTTCCCTTTCGGTCTTCAGCCTTTCGGTGATGTCTTCGACCTGGTGCACGATATACTGGATGTTGCCGGCCTTATCGAGGACGGGTGAATTGTAGGGACTCCAGTAGCGCTCGACAAAGCCGCCGCCTTCCTCCTCCGTCCGGCGGATGTCGTATTTCTGCACGGCCATCGTGTCAGCGACCCTGGTTTTGAGGACGCGCTGCAGTGAATTCTTCAGGTTTCGCACGCCTGTCGCCATGGGGTCGTCGGGGTTGTCGGGAAAGACGTCGAAGAGGCCGCGTCCGATTATTTTTTCTCGCTCGGTCATCGTTGCGGACAGGTAGGCGTCGCTGACGGCGATGATGACAAGGTTTTTATCGAGAATCAGGTAAAGACCCGGCAGTTTTTCGAAGAGCAGCCTGTAATCGGCGCCCTCCATGGCCTTCTTTTGGGGGGCAGGGCTATTTTTGGACATGGGCCTGCTTGCTTTCCCGCGCAGCCACGGTTGGGCACTTTCTGAAATAGTCGAGGATTTTCCCCTGTGTAAAAGGCTTGGCCAGAAAGCCCTGCGCGCCAGTATGCTTGGCGTTCATGACGTTGTCCTTGATGCTGTCGCTGCTCAGGATAATGATGTAGGCGGTTTCGTCGTAGTTGAGGATTTCTCCCAGAACATCCATGCCGGATCCGTGCGGCATGTGGATATCGAGGAAGACGACGTCCGGCAGCTTGTCGAGATAGGCCGTCACGACATCGTTCGCGTCGCCCATCTCGATAATCGTTGCACGGTCGTCCAGCGCCTTTTTCAGCAGGGAGCGCATGAACATGTCGTCGTCGGCGATCAGGATGACGCTTTCCTTCCGGTTCAGGCGCGTATTGAAGAGAGGCGAACCGGCATGCTGCTCCGTCGCGGGCTCCGCGCCAAGGTCCTGAAGGCGGATCTGTATCTGAAACAGGCCTTCCGGCGTTATGCCGGCGGCCTCGGCGGCGCAGCTGTATTGCGGCATTTTCTCGCCGATCTTCCTGCCCAACTGCTCCGGATCTGATTCAGGCCCCGTGTTGACGAGCACGAGGATTTCCTGGTTATTGCAGATAAAGACGATGCCTTCCCGCCCGCTGAACATCTCGGTTATCTTCTTTGCGATGTACATGACGTTATGGCCGGTGTGGCCCGTCAGCGCGACCGTGACAATGCGCCATGCCGCCAGGTCGTCCTTGACCTTGGGGACGAATTCAAGGAAGCGCCGCTGATTGTAGTACTTCAGGATTTCCATTCTCGGCACCCCCGCCGGCTGTCCCGGTCTTCATTCGTCCGTTGCTTGTGAAGTGGATATAATCCCAGCCTTCCTTTCAGCCTAAATCCGAAGGGGAGTCGGGTGAATACCCATGAACGTGGGGGTAATGATTAATCCATTGAAAATAAATAATAAAATAGAATAACTCTGATCAGAAAAGCGGCCGGGACTCCGCGCCCAAAAGATTGACATAATATTATCTTCCGTGCTACCCATATGCCGGAATAATAACCTGTGCAGGAGCCCCCGGTGAAAGACGATTTTAATTTCGAAGAGGTATTGGGCCGTCTTGCGCAGTGCGTCGCCAATAAAAGTTACTTCGACATCAAGGAGCCGCTCAAGGAGTTGGCCGCGCATCCGGACAATACCGAAGTCCTGTCCACTCTGAGCGACACGATTGACTACCTCATCGAAAATGCCGGCGCGCAGTTCATGCTCTACCAGATCGACGAGCTGCTGGATGGCCTGAAAAACCCCAAGACCATCGAGGCGAGCTATCTGCAGGCCAAGCTGGTCGAGAAATGGGAAGCGGCGCTGGACGAGGGCATCAGGACCCAGACGTTTTCCACGCTGAGCTACCTGACAGGCGCCTGCCGCATGATGACGCCGGACGACCCCTTAAGCCCCCTTGCGCTGCCGCGCTGGGAAAAACTGGTGGACAGCCTGTGGCCGCTGCCCCGCATGGAACTGAAATGCACACTGTCGATGGATCGCGACATGAGGAACGCGGATTTCCGCAAGCTTGCGCTCGCCAAACTCGTCAGCCTGAAGGACGCCGACCCGGATGTTGTTTTTAAGATGCTCGACGAGGGCATCGACCGCGGCGGGTTTTACAGCTTCAAGGACAGCGATCCCGACAGCGCGAAGTTGATGATCGATACGATGGCGCACATCCTGGAAAAGCAGAAGGCGGGGATGCCGCCAAAGAAGCTGAAGGAGCTATCCTGGAAAGTCTTTTCGCACGGCGACGGCTGCGACGCCGACGGCGCGGAAAAGGCGGCGCGGATATACCTTGACCTGGCGGCGCAGGAAAAAAATCCCCACGCGGCATTCAATGAGTACCGCGGCCTCGTCTCGCGCCGGAATCCCCGGATGGGCGGCGTGCGGCGCGACGCGTCGTTGAAAATCCTGGACCTCGTCGATGCCGGCAAGCTGAAGGATTATGCCGACGGTTATCACGAAGTGCCGCGCTGCGTCGCCGGTGAGATTTTCGAACCGGCTATCGCAAAGGAAACGAAGGACGATGCGCTGGCCGAACGCGCCGCGGCGACGATGCTTTCCCTTGTGCGCGAGGGGCTGGGGCAGCCGAAGACGAACGACGCATATGTTCATTACAACAATGCCGTTTCGCTCATCGAATACTATGATGCCGCCGATCCCCGCGCGGCGGAGGTCAGGAAGCTCTGGCTGGACGGGCTGACGCGGGATTTCAAGCCGCACAACGATGATTATTACGCGCGGCAGATGGGCCGCATGCTCGATCTCGCGTCCCAGAAAGGCGACGCCGCGTTCGCCGAATTCGCGCGTCAGGAATGGCGCGATGCGATCGAGCGAAGCGCCAAGCCCTTCGTGACGGAGGCATACCGCGCTGTGCAGCAGATCGTCGTGAATGCCGCGCATTACAGCCCGGATTCCCGGCTGGTGGCGGAGGCGCGGGCGATGCTGCCCGATCTTGAAAAGCGCGCCGGCGTCAAACGCACGCCCGAAAAACTCGGCAATGACGATTTCCGCAAGATGATCGGAAAGAAAAAACAGCCGGGGTTCAAGCCGTAATGAAGGAAGAATTCAAGGCCGATGGCGTGAAGTCCTGTCGGCTGAAGGGCGAAGATGTCACGAAGCTGGTTATCCCGAACCTGCTGAAGGCAAGACCCGGCGCGGCGCCGATGAATCCCAAACCTGACTGAACTACATTCCCGGCGACGGCTTTGGCTTGTTCTCGCAGCGGCGGGCGAGTTCGTTCCACTGCGCTTCGGTGATAACGATCGTGCCATACTCCTGCGCGCGCTCCAGCTTGATGCCCGCGTCCTCGCCGACGACGACGATGTTGGTGTCTTCCGTGACCGAGCTTGCGACGATGGCGCCCAGTCTCTGTGCATAGTCTTTCACGCGCGGGCGGCTCATCTGCAGTCTTCCGGCGAAAGCGATTTTCTTCCCGGCGACGCTGGTGATTTGCGCCAGAACATCGGGCTCCGGCGCGGTTTCCTGCGCGGCGGTCGCTACCCGCGCTGCCCGGGAAAAATGCTCGGAGGGCAGGGGGACTTCCGGCTGCTGCACCGCCGGTTTTTCGACCAGCGCCGTTTCGACCAGGCGCAGGCGCAGTTCCATGAGGTTGGCGTCGGGCGAGAGAAGCTTGCCGGCGTTGTCGAATTCCAGTTCGATAAACTGGGGAATATTTTTCGGCAGGGCGCGGCCCGCTTTTTCCTCAATGTCACAGGCGAGCTGTGCCGCTTCTTTGTCCGTGTAAAAGTCGACGCCGATGCTGCCATCTTCGTTTTTGCGCGGCACATAATAAAACTTTCCTAGAGGCATCGGAATCTCCTGTTCAATTCCGGCACACAGTAGAGGATTTTGTTTATTATGTCAAAATTATTTTTTCTTTTAAATCAAAGATATAGATAAATAACAGATTATTTATCCAGCTGCTTCAGCGCCTCAATAGCGCGGGTGTCCCCGGCGTCCGCCGCCTTTTTAAACCAGAAGACGGCCTTGTCCCGATCCGCCTGCACGAGCCTGCCGTCAAGGTAAATGCTGGCGAGTTCGTACTGCGAATTGGTGACGCCCTTGTTCGCGGCCTTGGTCATCCAGTCGATCGCTTCCGCGGTCCGGTTCGCATTCAGGAGCCGCACGGCGACGTCCGACTGCGCGAGCGGATGCCCCTGGCCCGCCGAGAGCAGCAGCCACTTGAGCGCGGCATCGCTGTCCTTGTCGACGCCCCATCCTTGGGCGTACCTCGACCCCAGTATGTATTCCGCTTCGGCGTCGCCGGCTTCGGCTTTTTTCTTTACCGTCTCCAGGCTTTCCGGCGGCGGCGCCTTGTCGAGGGTTCGCAGCACGGCTGCGGCTTTCTTGTTCCCCTTCGCGGCGGCCTTGCCGAGCCAGTATTTTGCTTTCTCCTTGTCCGCGCTGCCGAACATGTCGGAGCCGTAAACGAGTCCCAGCATGTATTGCGCGCGGCCGTAGTCCTTTTCCGCCGCCTTTGTCAGGAGGTCCATGCCGGCTTTCGCATCCTTGGGAATGCCCGTGCCGCCCGACAGCTGCATAAGCCCGAGGTTCGTCATTGCATCCACGTCGCCGTTCGCAGCGGCCTGTTTTATTTCCGCAACTTTCGCGGCGATCGCCGCCTCGTCGACTTCAGCGGGGGAGTTGGCCTTTTTAAAAGCCGCATCAAGCTTCTGCGCGACTTCCTGGCAGTCCGTCTTGGCGAATCCGCCTTTCTGGTAGCTGGCTTCCAGCATCCCTTGGCCGAGGCCGACGATTAGCTTCGACATATAGGTGTAATGATCATCGAGTATTTTCTGGTCTATGAAGGGAACCACGGAATCCCGTATCGAGCGCAGCCGCGCCTGATGCGCGCGTTGCGCCGCCTGGACCTGGTTGCGCAGCACGCCGAATTCGGATTGGTATTTGCTTGCGTTCTTTTTGATATCCTCATTGTTTTCGGAGCAGAATTTCAGCTGAAGCCCGGTGGAGATAATGGCGATATCCCCGTTCGTCGTTTTCAAATAGGCTTCTTCCTGCTTCTTCAGCGCCTCCAGCTGCTCCTTCGAGAAATTTTTGGTGGCGTTTTTATAAGCGGTCTCCAGCTTCTCCAGCGCGGGGTCGACGTTCAGTTTGATGACAGGCCCGCCATCCGCAGACGGCTTGACGGCGCCGGCCTCTGCCGAAGCGGGCGGCGACGAAGTTTCTTCCGCGGCGGCAGGTGTCGCGATGAAAATGAGGCATAAAAACAAAATGGCTTTGAAAAAATTCATGAAGAAATCCCCTCTTTCGATTATTTGTAGCATATTCGACAAAAGCTATCGGGCAATAATTTCAGTTATGGCAACTTTTGGCGCTGGCCTCATACAGATAACAAAAGTCCTGTTTTTTCAATGCGATTGCCCGCCGGGCTGCCGTGCGCTATCTCATTATATAGTATTCAATGTTCAGTCTCTGAACGGAATGTCCGGGTGATGCGCTTTTCCGTCCTGATCTTCGCGCTGGCGTCGCTGAATTTTTATGCGGTGTCGCGCATCCTGTTCCGCTGGCCCTGGGCGCTGGCGCATCCGGGCATTGCCTGGACGGGCGCATTGGTTTTTTTCCTGCTGCAGATCGCCTGTCCCTTTATTGGCCGGCGCTTTTTCCCGGCGAAGAAGAAGAGCGGTGTTTTCACGCTGGTTTTGAACTGGGCGTCCTACGGCGCTTTCGGGCTCATGTCGCTGCTTGTCATGTACGGCTTTGCGACCGACCTGATGAACCTGGGATGGAAATTCGCCTCCCTGCCGTCGGAAACGGCCCGCATCGACGGGCTGACATTCGTTATTTTGGCGGCCATCACCGCCGCATCCATCATCATCGGCGTCGGGCAGGCGCATCTGGGCCCGGCTGTGGTGCGCGTGGACATTCCCCTGAAGAACCTGCCGGAGGCGTTTGACGGCTTCACGATCGCGCAGGTGTCGGACCTCCACGTCGGTCCGACCATCCGTCGGCGCTATACCCAGAACGTCGTCAATATCGTCAACGGGCTCAAACCCGACCTGATCGCGCTCACCGGGGATTTCATCGACGGCACGGTGCCCGATCTTGCCCCGCACGTGGCCCCGCTCGCCGACCTGCGCGCGCCGAAAGGGATATTCTTCGTCACCGGCAACCATGAATACTACTGGAATGCGCCGGAATGGGTGGAGGAATTCAAGCGGCTCGGCGCGCGCGTGCTGGCGAACGAGCATGAAGTCATTCACCGCCATGGCGGCGCGATTGTCATTGCAGGCGTGACGGATTATTCGACGAGGGGAACCGGGTGGCGCGATGCGTCGAGCCCGCAAAAGGCGCTGGCCGATGCGCCCGCGGGACTGCCGAGAATACTGCTCGCGCATCAGCCGGCGAGCTACGTGGAGGCGCAGAAGGCGGGCGCGGACCTGCAGCTTTCCGGTCATTCCCACGCGGGGCAGTATTTCCCGTTCAGCCTTATCATCCGTTTTTTCCAGCGCTTCTACAAAGGCCTCAACCGGCATGAGAATATGTGGGTCTATGTGAACAAGGGCACCGGCTACTGGGGGCCGCCCCTGCGCCTTGGCGTCCCCGCCGAGATTACGCTGATTACCTTGCGGCGCGAAAGTTGACACGGCGGCGCGCAATGCCTATAAAATGGGCATTCCGTTTTATCCATCAGCCTGCCCCCGGCCACGCCCGGCGGCCCCAACATAGTTCTCATGCCGCAAGCCCCACGACCATCGTCAGCGAAGGATTTCAACACAAAGGCCGGTAACCGTCCGCAGGCTTTTGCCGAGTTGCTGAAGGAAGCGGAACGCATCCGGCGGAATCTGGACATGGCGGAGGCGGCACGGCGCAATGACTGGGTTGCCGTCGAAAAACTTTATGACGCGGGGACCGATCCTTTGCATCGCAACATGGCGGCCCTGCGCGCGATTTTCGACAGCGGCGACCTCGCGGCCGCGCAGCTGGCGGAGAAGATGAAGGATCTGCCGGTCGACTTCACCGCGGATTTGCCCCTGGTGGCGGCGGCGGAAGAAGGCAGGCGGGAAACGGTCGATTACATTCTTGCCCGCAATCCGCCGGAACAGATTGTCGATCTCGCGCTGCTCGCGGCGCTGCGCAAGGACAGGACGGAAATCGCGGATATTCTCTATAACCGGATGCTCCCGGCGGAATTCGGCGAGCATATCCTGGTCGAAATGCTGCTGCACCGCCCCGATCTCTATGCGCAGGCGACAGCGGGGCGCAAGACCCCGCCCGATTATATTCTGCATTTCGTGCGGGCCTGCGAGGCGAAGGACCAGGCGGCGATGAGCCGCGCGCTGGATGCAATGATAATGCATCGCGACACCTTCGGGCCGAACTTAAAGCGCCATGCGGACGAATTCGACATCGGCATGGGGCACCAGGAAGCCCTGATGATCCTGGTGCAGTCCGGTCATATCCCGGCGATGGCGCGCTATTACGACACTTTTCCCGACCTCTGCCCCACCAATCTCGAAATGTTCATGGTGATCGCGCTGGCGGTCTCGCCGACTGACATTGACCCGCTGCCGCCTATCATCGAGAAATTCAAGCCTGAAGCGAAAGTCGCCGATTTTGCCTTTACCTATGCGGCGCAGCTGGGAAACCTGTCATCTCTCAAGTATCTTTCAAAAACCTACCCCGAGCTGGCGCAGAAGAATTCAAAGGTTTTGCTCGGCGCCTGCGCGGCGCAGAAGACGCCGGAGCCGTTTTTCGACGCGCTCAAGGCCGGCTTCCGTCTGCCCGCCAAGAGCGTGGAGAAAGCCGAGCTGCTTGCCGAGAGCCTGATGTCGGGCAACGCGGCAGTCACCGCGCATCTGGAGGCCGAGATGCTGGTCACGCCGGCCGCAGCCCTGCGGCTGCAGGCCTACCATGACCACAAAGTGCTCAAACGCGCAGCGGAACTTTCGGGCAACTGGCATTTCCGCGACGATATCGTGTTCTGGAACGCGCTGACGCAGGGCGACCGTACGGTCCTTTCCGCTGTCCCGCAGAACAAGAAAATATCGACCGCCCAGCCTTATCTCGTGACGGAGGCGCTGAATTCCGTCATCAAGCGCGGCGATTTCGACCTGCTGCAGATGGCGCTGGATCGCGCCGACTGGGACGCGCCTGGGCGCGAACTGGCTTTCACCGCCTGCCTCGCCGCCCCCGAAGCTCTCGCGAAATTCGATTTTACGTCTTTCCCTCCGCGCGTGCTGAGTCTGGAAGACCTGCGCGCCGTTGCCGCGGGCGGCCGCAGCGACGAAACGCTGGCGCTGCTGCAAGCCAGGGGGTTCGGAATCCCTGCGGTGGAGGGGTTGCGCGCTGCGGTTGAGAATAATTCGGTTGTGATGGCGGAGCATCTGCTCGCGAAGGGCGCCGACCTGGCGGCCGCCGCGCCGGCGCTGCTGGCGGCGCTGGACAAAAGCGCCGGGCTGCCTGTGCTCGGCGTGATCGAAAAATGGGCAGCGCGGTCCTGCGATGCGCCCGACCCCGGGCTTTCGGCGCGGATCGCGGCGGCATCGCCCGGGGATTTGTTCAAGGGAACCGACAGCCTTGCCGTCGCTGCCGCCTATGCCGGGGAATTCCCGGAGATCATGAAGAAACTCGCGGTGGCGGGAAGCGCCTTTGATCCCGCGCTCTTTGCTTCCGCCCGCGATGCCCGCGGCAATTCCGTTCTGGATATTCTGGGCGCGCATGGCCGGTTGAATGAGGTGCTGGCGCCCGAAATCTGGGCGGGACGCGACGCCGCCGCTTTTATTCGCGACAACACGCCGCCGTGCTACCGGGGGCAGTGCGATTTCGCGGGCCTGCAGGCCTCGATTGCGCAGATGCGCCTCAGGCAACGCGGAAAAATCAGGCCGGCCGATTTCAAGGGGCCTTAGAATTGTGATGCATGTAAAGTTTTCCTTCATCATGGCCGGGATATGCCTGCTGTTCGGCTCTTCCGCCTTTGGCGCAGAGCCTTCCTTCGGCTGGCCGGCGGCATGCTCCTTGGGAATGGATTGCTGGATTGCGCAATATGTCGATCACGACCCCTCGGCCTCCTTCCGGGATTTTACCTGCGGCCACCAGACCTACGACAAGCACGACGGCATCGATATCGCCCTGAAGGACCGCAACGCCATGAACGGCGGCGTGCATGTGGTTGCGGCTGCCGACGGCAGGGTGGTGAGGATGCGCGACGGCATGGATGACCATTACGGCACGCCGAAAGATATAGCTGCCGTCAAAGCAGCGAAGAAGGAAGGCGGCAATATTGTATCCCTGCTGCACGATGACGGCTGGGTCACGGAATACGGCCATATGAAGAAAGGCAGCGTCACCGTGAAGGACGGTCAATACGTCCGCAAGGGCGACGTGCTGGGGGCCGTCGGGCAGTCGGGGATGGCGCAGTTCGCGCATGTTCATTTTTCCGTGCGGCATAAAAATAAAACGGTCGACCCGTTTGCGGGGGAGGCTTTCTCCGGCTGCGGCGGCGAGGTCAAGCCGATGTGGGAGAAGCCGGCTGCATATGAACCGATTGTCTTGTTCGCGGCGGGATTTTCCGATGCGGAGCCGGATTTAGGGAAGCTTGCCCTTGATGCATCCTCTCCGCCCTCGCTGCCGGTGGGCGCGGAGAAGCTGCTTTTCTGGTTCGTGTTCTACGGCGCCGAGCCCGGCGACCGGTTGAATCTCTCCATCCTGGACCCGATGGGGGAGGCCTATGCCCAGAATGAATTTCGGCAGGAAAGGCGGCAGGCGCGCGTGTATCGCATGATCGGCCAGCGAACCGCAGGCGCCCCCCTGAAGGCAGGGACCTATACGGGACGGGCAACCGTGACCCGGAAGGGACTGGCCGTCCGGGAGATTGAGCAGACGGTGATTATCAGGGAATAAGCATTTTTTCCTTTTATTATCAATGGCGGATAGAGGTTTTATTTGACATAAATATTACTTCCGGATATATTCTACCAACAGGATTTCAACGGCGTTTTCAGGAAGCCGGCGCTTAGGAGCAGGGGTGTGTCATGAAATATTCTTCATCTGAAATCGCGGCAGCAGAGCGCGCGCTGATGCAGTGGATGGTGCACTATCTGCCGCAACCGGATGGTACGCTGCTGGTGCCTGGCGATGCCGATCTTTCGGGCAGGGGGCTGTACAAGCTGCCCAACCTCAACCCCGTTTCCGTCGCCGGAAACTTCTATTGCTACAACAATTTCCTGACCTCGCTTGAAGGCGCGCCGCATGCGGTCGGCAAGGGATTTTATTGTTACAACAACAACCTGAAATCGCTGAAAGGCGCGCCCGCCACCGTCGGCGGCGAGTTCTGGTGCGATGTCAACCAGCTCTCTTTCCTTTCTCACGCGCCGGTGTCCGTCGGCAGCAATTTCCACTGCAACGACAATCCGCTTGTCTCGCTCGAGGGCGCGCCGCGCAGCTTCAAGAAGATCAAGTCGGATTTCGGGACTTTCGGCTCGTGGCAGGATATCCCCGAGCATCTGCGCGTGGCGTAACTGGAAGCAATCAGCGAAGACGTATCAGGAAGACATTTTCGTGCAACTGGCTCAGGCCGCGTTCCGCGAGCTTCGGGTTTTCCCCCAAGGCATTCACGCGTTTCAATAGCCGGATGTCGGCATGCGCTCCATAGAGCCTTTTGACTTCATCTGCGGAGACCGAAAACGGCGGGCCGGGCATCTGCATGCCGGGGTATTCGAGCGTAATCAGCAGAATGGGCGCTTCTGCCGGCAGGATGTCGAAAGAGTGGCGGACATACCTTTCCCGCAGTTCGGGCGGCAAAGCGATGAGCGCGGCGCGGTCATAGACCGCCCTTACGCCTTTCAGGTCTTCCGCCCCCAGGTCGAAGAAATCCCCGCAGAAAAGGCGCATGCCGCCGGCTTCGCTGACGGCGAATTTTCCCTGCTGACGCCTGGCGGGAGCGTGCCCGTTTTCCCTGAAGAAAGTTTCCACGGCGAGTTCGCTCAATTCGATACCGAGGACTTTATGCCCGTGATCTTTCAGCCAGATCATGTCCCTGCTTTTGCCGCAGAGCGGTACGAAGACCTCGCAGCCGGGAGACAGGTGCAGATCACCCCAGAACTCCTGCAGGTAAGGATTGATCTCCTGCTGGTGAAAACCGATCTCCTGCCGGTCCCAACGCTCCAGCCAGAATTCTCGTTGCATCTTAAACCCCCTGATTGTCTGACGTGGCGTTCATTTGGCGCAGGAATACAGGAATTCGTAATGGGGCGCCTGAAACAGGTAGCCCTCCCTGATCGTGCAGGTCCGGCCCGTCTTCTGAAACCAGGCGAGTGCTGCTTCCCGCGCCCAGGGAATCGGCGGCGTTCCTTTCAGGGATAAGCCAAAACCCGGCTCGACGAAAAGCTTTCCTGTCTTCATATTATCCACGATATAAAAGGCGCCCTTTGGCGTGGAAACTTCATTGGTGCCGAGGCCGGCATAATCCCGATGAAGATGATCCACCGTCATGCAGCCAGAAAGCGACAGGCAGAGGCCGAAGATTATTCCGAAATTGCGATTTTTCATTTTTGGGCGATTTGTGTTTGAAGAGGTGACGTGCCTCCGCCCGCCTACATCGGCGGCGCGGGTTTCCTGATCTCGAGGGGCCGGCTGATAATGATGCTGGAACTGAGCACCGTCGTATCCTGCGTCAGCGCCGCGTCTTTCGTCCGCTGCGTTTCGTCCTCGAGTTCGCGCCTTCTTCGCGATTCCGCGGGCCAGGTGACGAGAGTTTCCGCGGCTTCGCCGCATTTCCCGAGCTCCGCGGCCGCGCGCAGGATGGAATGACCGTCGTCGTTTTTCACGGTGACATCGGCGCCGCGGTCGATCAGCAGCTTCACCATTTCGGGGTGATTAAATTCGACGGCCAGGCTCAGGGCGGTTTGCCCCTTGTAGCCCCGCGCGTCGATCCGTGCGCCGTGATCGAGCAGCAGCGTGGCGGAATCGCAATATCCCTTTATCGCCGCCTCGTGGAGCGCGGTGAAGGAGCAGCCGGGGGCGTTGACATCCGCGCCGGCGGCAATCAGCATTTCAAGGATGGGATAGGCGTTGGGCGCCGTGCGGTTGTCGCCCTTGAGCGCATACTGGATGGCGGTCGTACCGTTGCAATATTCCCCGTTGACGTCCACCCCCTGGGCAATCAGCGCCGCGACACGTTTGATATCGCCCTTTTCCGCGGCATCGTGCAGTTCACTCGGGTCGGGCGGCGTCGCGGGTTTCGGGGCCAATACTTTCGACGATTGGGCGGCGGCTTTGAATTTACGCTTTGTCGGCATGGCGTCGTCCTTTGTGCGTTCCGGGGATCCACGTCAGGATGGGGAGACTACAATATTTGCCATATTGGGTCAAGACGCTTGCCGCGTTGCTGCATTTTGCACTCCCGCAAGCAGAATGTCAGCTTGACCGGCTGGGGCCGGGTAGGCAGGATTCATCTTAAATGACTCAGCAAATTTCTCCTGCCGGCAAGCAATCTCTGAATGACAGCCATTTCAATATGTGGCGCTGCGTCATTACGATCGTCCTTGCCGACGGCATCTATCATCCGGCAGAGCGAAAGTTCCTGGACAAGGCCTTCACCGCGCTCGAGGCCGCCTATGAACTGACGACCGAGCACAGGAAAGCGTTTTCCGACGACCTCAAGGCGGCCAAGAACATCGACGAGCTGCTGCCCAATGTGACCGAACCGATGCACAGGGCGTTGCTGCCCTATTTCGGCCAGGTCATTACCCACATTGACGGCAAGCAGGACACGAAGGAAGCGATGTTTCTGAAGCGGCTCGAGGAAAGAGTCTGGGACCCCGGCCTTCAGGCGCTGCATGCCGAAATCCAGCAGGCCATCACTGCCGGAAAAACCCAGCGCCGTTTCAAGCTGATCGACTTTCTGCTGGAGCGTCTGGGGATAGGGCCGCTGGATTAAGCGGGTTTGGACCCGCCGTCATTTGCCCGGCACAGAAAGCAATATTATTTGACATAATAACCAGAATCAGCTATCGTAGCCGCACGCTGGGCAACTACGACAGAGCGATTTCCGTCTGTTTCTTGCCTGTTCGGTACAGCCCAGCTGAAACAGCACAGAACAAAATCGTTTCTGGCTGTTTGCGTACCTCAGGCCTTCCCTGCATCGCCAGCCGGAAACCATGCCACGACAGGAGGCCGGGTATGATTTTTGCTGCGTTGAAAAAACTGGGACAAGCCGCAAATCATCGGGGAGCCTCTGGACAAAACAGTCGGCCGCTGGATGCCGCTGCATTATGAGGCCGATGCGCGCGACCGCGCGTCGATTACCATCCACGAGCGATCCTGAGGGCCGTCGCTCCATTGTGAAGGCAAGTCCATCAATCATGGCGACTTGACTCCGCGATGGGCATACCAAGCGCTTTAACCATGAGAGGAGAGAGAGATGGATCAACTTCCTTGGGACTTCATGAACAATTATGCCCCCGGCGAGCGGCAAGGATATAGCGCAAGCCGGTCAGAGCAGTTGTTTGCCTCCGATGATTACAAAATTCTCTTCCTGACAGGCCAGCCTGACCCCGCGACTGGAAAAAACACGGGCATCTCTGTACGGCCCTACCATAGCATCGACCCGGCGGACCTTGAAGAGGTGCTCCAAAAGGCGCTGAAATGGACTGCCGCGCGCAATCATGAGGTCACAATCTCGGCCAGAGAGAGCTGGATGATACTGCATGACGGGATAACAAACGTGGATACCTATTTTCCTCTGAACAACCTTGATCTCGATATCAAGGGCCAGTTACTAAAAGCCCCAAATCCCTGGGAAAAATACGGCGCTGCTGACAGGGCTCCTGTGCTTTCCCCATCGCAGACGATTCCAGTTCTCCGCCCACTAAGATTGAAGCGGACCGCCAAGACGTTCGACCTCTGACTTTAAGATGGTATACGCATAAAGAAGGGAATAAGTGATCTGGTTGAATTTAAAAACGGAGACGCGCATGCCGGCTTCCGGCACTGACGAAGTCTGAAGCTCTTGAAAATAACAGCGAAAAAACCTTGAAAGACATGGCGGCAGGGAGGGATTCGAGCCCTCGATAGGCTGGCGCCTGCTTGCGCGCTTATTTTTTTGATTGCGGAGGAAGCGGGCGGGGCGCCGCCTCGGCCGGCTTCCGGGGAACGGGGCTGTTCTGAACCCATTCGTCGTTCAGCGCCGCCGGCGCGTTCCGTTGCGCGTCGATTCCCCAGTAATTGCTGCCGTCGCCCTTTGCATTGCTCCAGGCCATGAAGTAAACCGCTCTGGGCATATGGTTCCGGACATTCTGAATCGCCTTGTGCAAGTCATGGGGCGGGTTCGTCTTCGAATTGTATTCGGCGGATTGCAGCCCGAATTCGGTGAGCGCAAAGGGCTTGCCTGTGGTCAGCAGCGCCTCATAGCCCTTGGCCTTGCCGCTGCGCGTCGTCCCGTAACTGTAAGCGTCATAACCGACAATATCCACATACTGCGATCCGGGATAATATTCGAGCGGCTTGCGGCTTCCGGCGGAATAGACCCATAACAGGTTATGCAACCCCTTGGTGTTGGTGAGATAGTCGAATGTTTGCGCCCACAGCTTGGGGAAATCGCGCTGTTTTCCCCACCAGAACCAGTTGCCATCCATTTCCATCATGGGCCGGAAAAGAACGGTGACGCCGGCATCCTGCAATTCCTTCAGCCCTTCCGCGATCTTGTCCAGATCGGCCATATACGCCTTGTAGGCGGGCGTGCCGGGCGTGATCACCTCGGCGAATTTCACGACCGACTTGTCCATCGATCCGCCGCCGGTCCACGGGTTGGGCATATGCACGTCGATATCGACCAGCGCGCCCTGGTTCCAGTACGCGATCATGCTGGCGTTGACGCTGCTGGTCTCGATGCGCGGGCCATGGCTGAAGCCGAGATAATCCGCGCCCACCAGCCCCACCCGCTGGCCGGTCATTTTTTCGATGCGCTCAAGTTCCACCGTATCGACCTTGCCGTAACCCGCCCACTGCCCGGAGATAAGCCTGTGGCTGGACTGGTTTGGCAGGCCGCTTAAGTAATTGAAAATATCGCGTGTCGTTGCAGACGCACGGGGATCGGCGGGGGCCGCGCCCGGCAAACGGATGTCTGTCGCGACCGTGGGCGTTGATGGTGTGCTATAGCGAGACACGGTAACAGCGACCCCTGCCCCGATAATCGCGGCAGCGGCAAAACTCAGTGACAGCGCCGACTTGCGCAAATAGCGGCCAAGTTTTCCGTTGAGCACGTTTCATCTCTCGTTTTGTTATGGTTTGACATAATATTTAATAGGTGCTTGAAAGTCAAGGGGGCTTGATAATTTTTAATTAGGTGTATGTCCCCTGATTTCGGTTCGTCCGCGCGCTGATAACGGCGGGCAACTTCTGTTCATAACAGGAATTATTTAATTTAGGTGCGAGAGTCCCCAGATTCCAAGTTCTGCAACTTATTAAGCTGAGATTGTGCGATTTTTCGATAAAATTTCGATGCGCAACTTTCCAAAAATCCTTTATAAATGTCTATCGCTTTTCCCGTTTGGCCTTTATCAACCCAGTCTGATGCCTCAATGATAGCGGCACCTAATGCTCGGGAACCCACTGTATATAAATTACGCATGTCTCGTACGACTTTAACAAAGTTATCATCATGAATATTGTACTGGACCAACGGGTCTCCCAGCAGATCAACTATCTCTTCCAAAACAGAAATATTCTCCGCAGAAGCAAGATGCTTGATCTCAGGGTCTGATAAAGATGCCCAGTGTTTTAAAAGATCAAATATATGGGATTCTTTTCTCAACTAATAATTCTCAAGAGTTCCCTTAAGTCCCCGGCCCGGTTGATTTATTCCGCTCGCGAAATTACGGCGCGAGTTTTCTGGCGACGGTCACCAGACGCGTGGCGGCCGTCTCCAGCGTCTTCGCGGTCTTGGGGTCTTTCAGCTTTCCGGCTTCGTTAAAGGCGTCGCGGATCGAGCCCACGGCGACGACCTCGGGAAGCACCATGACCTGGAGCGTGTCCAGCAGGTCGTGAAGTTTTTCGAGGCCGCGCAATCCGCCGAAAACGCCGGGGGATGCGGACATGATGGCGGCGATCTTTCCTTTGAATGGTTCCAGCGGCGGATCGTTTTCCTTGTCCTTGCGTGACAGCCAGTCGACGGTATTTTTGAGCACGCCGCTATAGCTGCCGTTGTAATCGGGCGAAGCGATCAGAAATCCATCATGCTCGGCGAACAGCTTTTGCAGCTTCTTCGCGTTCTCAGGCATGCCCTGCGCGGTTTCAAGGTCGCCGTCGTAAAGCGGCAGGGGATAATCCGCGAGGTCAATCACGGTCACCTCGGCGCCCGCGCCATGCGCCGCCTCGGCCGCCTGTTTGAGCAGCTTCTTGTTCCAGGAATCCTTGCGGGTGCTGCCCGCGAAGGCGAGAATTTTGGGCGTTTTGGACATAGCCGTACCATACTTCAGATTTCAAAACTCACCAAGGTTTGAAATTCTGCTTAGGAGAACAAGGGGATACCCGGTCGTTTATTGGCTTTGGCTCTGCAGCTTTTCGAGATCCGAGAGGACTTCCGCGCTATGCCGCACAGGTTTGACATTGGTATAAATTTTGCGAATGACGCCTTTGGGGTCGATGATAAAGGTATTCCGGTTCGCAAGCTTGATGGGGCCCTCTTTCATCAGCGAACCGTATAAATCCATCACGGTATTCTTCTGATCTGACAACAGGGTCAGCGTCAGCTCTTCGTCAGCGCAGAATTTTCTGTGCGCGGCGGGGCTGTCAACGCTGATGCCCACCACTGACGCATTTTTCTCCGTATATCTGAGCATATCCCGCTGAAAGTTATGCGCCTGGAGGGAGCAGCCCGGAGACGTATCCTGGGGGTAAAAATACAGGACCACCCATTTTCCGCGAAACATCTTGAGTGAAACGGCATGTTCGGACTGATCCTGCAGGGTAAAGGCGGGCGCCCTGGACCCCACCTTGGGCATTTCCGCGGCAATGGCCGGCGCGCCCAGCGAAAGGCATACAGCGCACACAATGATCAATCTGATGAAAGACCTCATATACCAATTCTACGCATGCGCCCGGGAATTGGTAAAGGGGTTCTGAAGCTCTTTAAAATAACAACGATAAATGGCGGACAGGGAGGGATTCGAACCCTCGATAGGCTTACACCTATACTAGTTTTCGAGACTAGCATGGCAAATTATCCTATTGAGTTATAACGATCTTTTTCTGTCTTTCTCAGAGTGTGTAAGAAAGTGTGTAATAACGCAAGGGCTTTGTTCAGGCGTTCCACGCTGATTGATCGCCAATTGCTATTTACCCATCAAAGCTAGGAAGCGTCGTGCCATCGGCTTTCGCGTATTGTGCTCCTTCTTTAGAACACTCTGAGCAATCATGGTCTGGAACACACTTTAAGGCTTCAGCTGTTCAGGCTGCGGATTATGCCGGGGTCTAGGAGTAATATTCTCCGGTATGGATTTAGGCTTTTGCGCCTTGGCACCAAAGCCCGAGGCGATGCCTGCCTGAGAAAACTCTCCCTGTTATTTTGTACGGGACAAAGATTTTGGGGCTGTATTGTCCCTTTTTTTCTTGGGGAGCAATGGCGAGAAAGTGCTTTTCACCACCCCGCCGCTAGCCTTAAACACCGCGCCATATAATCCGCCAAGTGCGCTTCCAATGCGCTGCAGCCTGTTTTTTCCTTCCTCCGGTTTGCGTGATTGCAGGATGGCTATCGGCACAGGCAGCGCAAGAGCGCCGAGGGTAAAGCCAGCAATACCGCCCGCAAGGCCGTTGGCTGCTAAGGAAGCGCCGATAATTGCGCCCGCGACAGGGACGACACAGATAGCGACCCCCCCACCTACAGCTACCAATAATGCTTTTTGTAAGTTGTTCATATCTAATTTTCCTTCACTGTCCAAATGTTCTGTTTTTAACGATGACTTTTGTCCACGCTTCGCTGACAAGCGGGTCGGCTTTGATTTCAGCCTGCCTGTTAAAGGCCTGCTGATATTCGGAACGCGCTTTCACAATCCGTTGAATGGCCCAGCGCGGCCCTTCAACTCTCTGGCCATCGTCGTTGGTAAAGCTCTCGATCACAGTCCTGTCGCGTTTTTCATGAACAAATGTATTAGCAGTGAGCACGCTGCAGACGACAGCGGAAAAAGCCGAAGCAATCGCGCCCATCAGC
>SCTB01000002.1 GCA_004297545.1 Alphaproteobacteria bacterium | reverse complement strand
GGCGAGCGCAGATACTTGTATTCCGCCACTTTCTTTTCGCCGGATTCCGGCTTTGCGACGGCGGGTTCGGGCGAACCGTCGAGCAGGCTCATATCGACTTCGACTGCGGGCTTGTCGCTGGGCTTGAACCGGAAATATTCCTGTGCCTGCGCGGAAGCCCCCGCGCCGATAAGCAGCCCGATGAGCGCCGTGCCGAGCCATAGATTCCGATGCTTCATGTTAAACCGACCCCTATGAGGCTGATTTTACTTTTTTCGCATCTTTCTGGCCAGAGGATTTGAGCTTTTTCAGAAGTTCCCCATGGATGGAGGGGTTGCCGCAGACGATGCTGCGTCCATAAATATAGTCCTTGCCGCCCTCGAGGTCGGTGACATAGCCGCCGGCTTCCTTCACAAGAAGGCTCGCGGCAGCGACATCCCAGGCGTTCAGCTCGCGTTCCCAGAAGCCCTCATAGCGACCGGCCGCCACATAGGCGATGTCCAGGGAGGCGGCCCCGAAACGGCGGGTGGCCGCATGCGGCGTAATGGCTGCCAGTTCCGCCATGTAAATCTCGTAATCCTTGTTATTGAATCGCGCGCCGCCGATGGCGATGAGGGCGTTGTTCGTCAGCTCCCCGCGGGAAGAAACACGCAGCCGCTTGCCGCTCACGAAGGCGCCCGTGCCTTTTTCGGCCGTGAACATTTCGTCCTTTACGGGGTCGTAAACGGCGGCCGCAATGATTTCCTTGTCCTTCTGGAGCGCGATGGAGACGGCCCAGTGCGGGATGCCGTGGAGGAAATTTGTCGTACCGTCGAGCGGATCGATAAGCCAGACGAAGCTTTTATCCGTACCCGCCTTGATGCCGCCTTCTTCCATGTGGAAGCCGTAGGAGGGGCGGGCCTTCTGCAACGCTTCCATGACGATTTTTTCGGCCTTGTGGTCGGCGGTCGAAACGAAATCGCCGGGGCCTTTTTTGGATACCTGCAGGTTTTCGACTTCCCCGAAGTCACGCACCAGCGAACGGCCCGCCTTTTCGGCGGCCTCCACCATCACGTTCATCACAGCGGAGCGGCGGGCAATAGCCATTTTGTTTAGTCTTTCGCGCGTTCGACGTAGGAACCGTCTTCGGTACGGACGATGATGCGGGTTCCCGCGCCGATATGCGGCGGCACCAGGACGCGCGCGCCGTTTTCAAGCACGGCGGGCTTGTAGGACGACGAAGCCGTCTGGCCTTTCACGACCGGATCGGCCTCGGTGATCGTCATGGTGACGGTTTCGGGCAGCGTGACCGACAGGGCCTTTCCCTCGTTCATTTGCAAGACGCAGATCATGTTTTCCTGCAGGAACTGGGCGGGATCGCCAATGAGTTCCTTGTCGATGGTAAGCTGCTCGAAGGTTTCGGTGTGCATGAAGGTGTAGTGGTCGCCGTCGCTGTAGAGGAACTGGTATTCTTCCTCGTCCACCCGCGCGCGCTCGACCATATCCTGGGTCGAGAAGCGGATGTCCATCTTGGTGCCGCTCTGGATGTCGCGCATGACCACCTGCGCCACGGCCGCGCCCTTGCCGGGCGAGCGGAGTTCGTTCTCCATCACCACCCACAGCTTGTTGTTGTACTCGACGACCATGCCCTTGCGCAGGGTGTTTGCGGCTACTTTAGCCATTGATGCACCTTGTATTCGTTTTAATTTACATATTTGCCAGGTCCGGAAGTCATTCCCGGCGCGAGGCGATTGCTTTACCTAAATTCTTTAACGCCGTTTGTAAATCGTTATCTGCAACGCCGGCGGTCAATTGCTCGATGTCCTGCTGTTGCTGCAGCGTCAGCGGTTTGGTTTTCGGCGGGGAGGCTAATTTCTTATCCATAATCTCTGAATTCTGGATGATTTTTATATCCTTGATGGCGGGGTAGCCGAAAAAGACATTCAGGCGCTCGATCAGCAGGCCTTTCTGGTAGCTGAACTCCAGTGCAAAGGCTGGCTGGACGGCAAGATGCAGCACCGCCTGCGGCGAACCGCCTTTCTCTTTCTCCGTCTTGCGCTGGAACTTGAGGTCCAGTGGCGTGGCGCGCACGGCGATTTCTTCGCCCGCAATATGCGCCCATTGCGACACCAGCTTGCCGAACAGCATGTTCTTCTTCCCAAAGATATCCTTGGTCAGTCCGGGGACGAGGTCAGAGAGCGGGCGCGGGCGGTTTCCGGTTGTCATGGAAGTGAGTATCGCCATTTAACGGGTTATGTCCAGACGCTTTACGGCGTCATTTCCATTGCAATAATCTGTCCGATGTCGAAAACATCGTGCTCGGTCAGCAGCGGCGCCAGCAGCAGCAGGATAATCTGCACAAAGCTAAAGCCCAGGCTGCACCAGTCGCCTGCGTCGGGGTTGCGCCAGGCGGCAGGTTTTTTGGGGGGCTTCTTCAGTCCCTTGCGGCCGCGGTGGATGCGGGACATCAGCCCGACAGCATCGTCAATGCTCATCATGAAAGCTCTTATGGCGCCTTCGATGACCTTCGCCCGTGTCAGCACGCGCACGCCCTCGACCGCCCGCGTCGCGCGCACTGCCTGGGTGATGCCCAGCACGGCAAGTATCTTGCTCATGTAAACCGCGATGACGAGGGAGAAGAGGATCAGGCCGATATCGAACTTGATGTGCCAGAGGGCATCGCGCACCGGGGCTTCGGCGCGGCGCATGATATTGCTGGGAATCTCGATTGCGAAATGAAGCATCATCAGGGCGGTGACCCAGAACAGGTTCATAAAGACGCCAAGCAGCACCGCGCCGCCGAAATAAAACAGAATAAACGACAGGCGGTCGTCGTGCTCGTGCACCCATTTCCGGATATGGTCGATGGTCTTGCTGCTGCCCAAGCTGCCCCCCACAACTGTTTTTACCACCCCTTGTTTCGGAGCGATACTTCCAATATGTTTTTGACGTAATGCCAAAGCCCGTAAAACACTTGCAGACGCAACTCCTCGACTGGTTCTCCCGCCACCGGCGCGTGATGCCATGGCGCGCGGCGAAAGGCGTGCGTCCGGACCCGTATCATGTATGGCTGTCGGAAATCATGCTGCAGCAGACGACGGTCGTGACGGTCGGGCCCTATTTCATGAAGTTCATCGCCAAATGGCCGACGGTTAAACACCTGGCGAAGGCGAAACTCGACGATGTGCTGACGGCCTGGGCCGGGCTCGGATATTACGCGCGGGCGCGCAACCTGCATAAATGCGCCGTAACTGTCGCGAATGAACACGCAGGAAAGTTTCCCGAGACGGTTGAAGGGCTGCGTGAACTGCCCGGCATCGGTCCCTATACGGCGGCGGCCATCGCTTCCATCGCCTTCGACCGGCCGGCCGTGGCGGTCGATGGCAATGTCGAGCGCGTGGTGAGCCGTTTCTTTGCGATAGAGGAGCCGCTGCCCTTGTCCAAAGACGACATACGGCGGAAGGCGGCGCGGCTGGCAAAAGACAATCCGCATCCCGGCGATTTTACGCAGGCCTTTATGGAGCTCGGCGCGACCGTCTGCACGCCGCGCAAGCCCAAGTGCAGCCTCTGTCCATGGGCGGCGGATTGCGCCGCGCGGAAGAAGGGCGTCGCCGAAGATTTGCCGCGCAAGGTTGAAAAGGCCCAAAAGCCCGTGCGCTATGGCAAGGTCTACTATATCAGCAACCGGCGCGGCGAGTTCCTCATCCACAAGCGGACCGGGCAGGGGCTTTATGAGGGCCTGTACCAGTTGCCGACGACCGAGTGGATTGACAGCAGGACGGCGGCAAGAAAACTCGCAGCGCCTGTCAGAATCACCGGCCTTGAATCTCTGGGCGCGGAAGTGCGGCACAGTTTTACCCATTTCGACCTTATTTTGGAAATATGGATAGGACGTGATACGAAAAATACCCGACTGGCCCATGCCGTATGGATTTCGGCGGATAACATTGATGAATATGCTCTGCCGACGCTCATGAAAAAAGCTATCCGCCTGTGCATGAACGGAAATCCTGCGAAGAGCGCTTGAGTTATCTCCCGCTAAAAATTAAAATAGCCGCTGGAGCATCGTCCATTCATCTTGGGGCAATTGCAAAATGAGATTCGTTCTGGCCTTTCTTGCGGCGCTGGCTTTTTCCACCCTGAACCATCAGGCGATGGCGGCCTCCGCCTATAACGCCGAAACCGGGGAGGCTTTCGCCGAACCGACGTTCCGCGACCTGTCCATGATGCTGCTCATGCTGGACGGTATCGACGTCAACAATCCCAAGGTCGCCGACGACTACGCGAAGATGAACTTCTGCGGCATCTACAAGGACAAATACCGGAACGACTTTGAATGGAACAAGGTTCGCCAGCAGATCACCAATCGCATCGCGTCGAAAAAGGATTATTACCGCCTTCAGTACGAGCTCGACGGCACGATCAACCTCGACCGTTATAACTTCGACACGCAGGATTTCCCGCTGACGACCAGGACGGCGATGGTGCGCGTGGGCTCGATGATCCTTTACGATACCTCGACCGCGCTGGATAACCCGAAGGGGCGCAACCGGTTCCTGTGCATCGACGATACCGCTACCCGCGTTTTCCCCGGCGTCTATCTTTTCGTGCTGACGCAGCCGCTGACGTTCGACCGCCTGAAGTTGCCGATGGACGAGGCGAAGGCGCTGTTGGAGCGGTTTTCGTCGACGAAGAATAACGACCGCCGTCTTTACGTGCGCTTCCGCATTCGCATCACCGGCATCAGCAGGGTGCATGTTACCCAGGGAGCTAACGTAGCGGTCGACGTGAAAGGGGATGTCGTCAGCCTTGACGTCTTCCTCGATTCCGCAATGACCAAGTTCATGACAAGCATTAACATCACGAAATTTTAAGGCGTCGCCCGCATCCATCTGATTTGATGGGGAGTTTTAAGCCGCCGGTACCGGCGGAGCGGCGAACGGCAAACTGAAAAAACCCGTAAATAATTATGGAAATCACAGTCTTCATCTGATATAGTCATGCCAAAATTCGAGGCAGCATCGAGGGTGGCATGTATTCTGATTTCTTCTTCGACGATTTTGGGTCGCGCTACGACCGCTATGCGCGCAAGCCAGAGCTTCGCAACCTGACGGAACTGGTGCCGGAATCCCAGGACGAAGCCATCAGGAAATGGGCGGAGAAACATAACATCGCAAGCGAGGCGACGATTGAGTCCGCCCGCAAGCTGGCCGCCAGCCGCCATAAGGACGTCCGTTATTTTGTCGCAGATACTGATGACATGAGCGGCTCTATCAAGTCCGCCCTGATCATTTATCACAAGGATCGCTACCAGGACGAAGCCACCTACAGAATGGCGCTGGTTTTCAGGGACGGTCGCATGGCGCTGACGACGGCGACATACAAGCGCAAAGAGGACGACTACAAAAAGGAAAGCATCAACGGCGTCACCGTAGCGGCACGGTGCAAGCGCCTGCTGGAAGAAGCTTTGGACGTTCATTCCGAGAAGAAGTTCGATCTGCGCTCCGACAGCGCGCTGCTGAAATTTCCGGACAAACCGGATCCTTACAGACGCAATTCATTCCAGAGCTGGTACCTGCCCAGCGATCTGAAGGAAGTAACCTATATCAGCGAAAAGCCCTTCTGGGAGACCAAGGGCGCCTATGAGCAGAATTTCCGGCAGGGATGGGAAACCGAAGTATTCGGCGGCGGCACGGATGATACGCACCTCAAGAAAATATCCGAAGAGGAAGGGCGTTTCACGCGTTCAAAGTCCTTCTCCGCCCTTGAAGGCATCATCAATCGCCATGAAAAAGAGCGCTTCAACGCCGCTTGGTCGTTTTTTGCGGATCGCCTGAACCCGGACATCGTCAAGACCTGCGACGAGGTCGGTATCATGTCGGCCAAGGCCTATAACTGGCTTGCCGGCGACGGCAATTCATACCGAAGCGAACGCCGGATCCAGGCGGCCCAGACGTACAGCCTCTTTTTCCGCACCCTGGCCGACAAGGAAGTCACAGAGGCCATCGACAAGGCACAGCCGCTGAAACCCGTGCTTGCGAAGAAAGCCGGCGCCAACCATACGGTGGAAGGCCTGTCGCAGGAACTGCGCCCCTCGACGGTGCAGCGCCTGCAGGAGCAGTTCAGGCCGCAGGACATCATGTCGCTGCCGCACGACGATTGCTGGCGCGAAAACTGGTCGCGCCTCGATGCTCTGCCGCCCGAATGGTGGCCGAAGACGAAAGAAGACATCAAGGCCTATTCCACTCTTGTCGAAGTCGCGAAAAAATACGAAGACATATGCGGTATGCCGCGCATGAAGATACTGCAGGAATTTAAAGGACAATGGCAGGCCGCCTGCAGGAAACTTGAAGACGACAGGGGCATGCATACCGGTGGTGAGCCGCAATATTACTATACGCCGACGGAAGTCGAGGATTATCTTAAAACATTGCACCGCAAACTTTTCCTTCCCGTCATGCTGCGGGAGGCCGATGCACAGAAGGTCGCCGTCGAGGACTTCTGGCTTGAAAAATCCCCGCATGTAAATGACAAGCGCCTGATATCGGACCTGTTCAATGACGTATCGCTGGTAAAGCGGGTCGAGCTGTCGCGCACCTGGCACCGAAAAATCACCGAGATCAGCGCGGCGATGGCAGAGCTCAGCCTCGCGGCGGGCGTCGGCAAGCAGGAGGGGAGCGGCCTGTCGTGGGCTGCCCTGACCACGCCCCAGACGGCACCCAATGGCGTCTCGCTCGTTCCTCTCACGAATGACGCGGAGCTTAAGCAGGAAGGCGAGATCATGCACCACTGCGTCGGAGGCTACGGCGCCGAATGCTACAAGGGCGACAGCGCGATCATCAGCCTGCGCTCTGCCACCGGAGAGCACCTGTCGACATTGCAGCTGCGCCTGTCCGGGGAACATGTCTATTCGGTGCAGAACAAGGGTGTCGGCAATGTCAGTCCTTCAGCCGAGGCGGCAGAGGCGGCCGAATGGTATATCTCCGTCATTAACGGCAAGAAGATCCCGACGTCCCTGGACCGCATACATAAGATGAAGTCCATGACGGAAGCCGCGAAGGCCGCTTCCAAAATCGTCGGCTTTGACGCCACCGACACGGCAGCCTGCGCCAGGGCTTTCGAAATCTACAAGCCGTGCCTGCCCAAACGCTATCGCGATATAGACTATGATACCTGGCTGAAGGAAGCCAAGGTCATGGAAAATGTCGGCGCATTCATGGCCGAATGCAGCAAACGGCATAAGAACGCGAAGTCGAAGCCCTAAAAGGCGTTGAAGACTATTCTAGGCTATTTCATCGGTACGCACTCCGAACGGAAAAAAAAGGGCCGGAACATCGCTGTTCCGGCCAATTGTTTTCGAAGCGTAGAGTGGTAGTAAATCTTATTCCTTGATATGCGAGCGGATTTCCTGGCGCAGCACGTCGATGGGCCAGGTTTTGCCCTTGTTCTCGAAATGCCAGAAGGTCCAGCCGTTGCAGGAGGGCAGGCCCTGAAGCGCGGCGCCGACCTTGTGGATGGAGCCTTTGTGGTCGCCGGCATGGTTGCGGGCGACGAGGTTGCCGTCGGCGCGTACGCGGGCCGAATAGCGGCGCGTGTTGTCGAACAGCACCGTTCCGGGCTGCAGCAGGCCCAGCTCGACCACCTGCCCGAAGGGGACGCGCGGCTCGAGGCGCTTTTCGATGGGTTTCAGCAGGCTTTCGTCGTCGCCGGCCTTGATGGCGCCGATGCGCTGCTTCGCATGGGCGATATATTCCTTCTCCCGCTCGATGCCGATGAAGTCGCGGCCGAGCTTCTTGGCAACGGCGCCCGTGGTGCCGGTCCCGAAGAAGGGATCGAGCACCACGTCGCCGATGTCTGTGGAGGACAGAATAACGCGGTGGAGCAGGGCTTCCGGCTTTTGCGTCGGATGGGCCTTGTCACCGGCTGAATTCTTGAGACGCTCCTGACCTGTGCAGAGCGGGATGGTCCAGTCGCTGCGCATCTGCAGGTCTTCGTTGAGCGCTTTCATGGCGTCGTAATTGAAGCGGTATTTGGAGGATTCCGCCTTGGCGGCCCAGATCATCGTTTCATGGGCATTGGTGAAGCGGCGACCGCGGAAATTCGGCATCGGATTGGTTTTGCGCCAGATGATGTCGTTCAGGATCCAGAAGCCTAAGTCCTGGAGCAGGGCGCCCATGCGGAAAACATTATGATAACTACCGATCACCCAGATCGCGCCGTCATCCTTCAGCAGGCGGCGGGCTTCAAGAAACCATGCTTTGGTAAATTTGTCGTATTCCGCAAAGCTTGCAAACTTGTCCCAGTCGTCTTCCACGCCGTTCACCCGCGTGTTGTTTGGCCGGTGTAGGTCGCCGCCAAGCTGTAGGTTATATGGCGGGTCTGCAAAGACCAAGTCGATCGACCGCGCGGGAAGGGTTTTCATGATTTCGATGCAATCCCCGGACAGGATTTCATTGCGCGGGAGATTGTGTTTTAAAGCCTTTGCGGCGTTTTTTTCAAGCGTCTTCATAAGAGGAATCATGATTCATTCACGACTCCGCGTCAAGAAAAAACTGCAAAAAAGAATCAAAAGATTCAGTCGTTTGCGATATTTTCTTTAACTAATTGTTTAGAAACGGGGGCGAAGCTGCGGCGATGTAGCGGGGTAATGCCATGAATTTCAATGGCTTTAAGATGCTCAGGAGTCCCGTAACCTGCGTTCGTCTCCCATCCGTATTGTGGAAACTTCCGCGCCGCCTTATACATCAACTGATCGCGGTAATGTTTGGCGATGATGGATGCGGCAGCGATCGAGAAGCTGCGTGCATCGCCCTGCACGATCGTTTCAATCGCCACGCGGCCAAGGCTCGGTTTCTGGTTGCCGTCGACAAGCGCGGCGACAGGCGGCACCTGCATTTGCTTGCGCAATTTTGCATGGGCCTTCTTCATAGCCAGTAGTGAAGCTTGCAGGATATTCAGCCGGTCGATTTCCACAACGGAAGCTTCCGCAAGTGATACATGAGCGTATTCATATATCTTGCTGAAAAGAAACGCGCGTTTTTCTGCTGTAAGCGCCTTGCTGTCGTCGATCTGCGCGAGGATATCGGCAGGCATTTCGCCGCGCCGGATGACGACCGCAGCGGCTACAACCGGACCTGCAAGCGGCCCGCGCCCGGCTTCATCAATGCCGCAGACGAGGCCTGCATACCGGTCTTCAAACGAGAAATCGGGTTTGTATTGCGGCATCGCCAAGAGCGACTCCTTCGCCAGAACTGTTATTGCTTGGCGGCTATTAAGCGCATTATGGGTTGCCAGGTAAAGAACATTTTTTGGATATGCAGCCCGTGCCGGTTCAGCAGGGAAGTCAGGCCTTTTTTGGAAAGGTAGACGAAATTCAGCGGGGGCTCGACATAGCTCCACTCCGTGAAGTTGCGCGGCAGGTTGAAGTTATTGCCATCGACTTCCTCGATGTAAATCGAACCGCCGGGCGCCACCAAGCGGGCAAGCCCTGCTGTGAATCCCTCAAGGTCGGCCTGCTCGCAGAAAGTCTCGATCGCGAATACAATGTCGGCTTTTGGGGGGTCGCTCGCGGCGTAGTCCTGCACGGAGGCATGCCTGAAATTGTCGGGACCGTAGATTTCCTGTGCGAATTTGGCGAAGAAATCGTGTGAATCGATGCCGATCGCGCTCATGTTCGCCGCTCTTGCCGCCTGAACGCCGTAACCCTGACGCGCTGCGACATCGACAAACTTCTTTCCCTCGGGATTGCGCACGACCTTCCGGAGGCGTTCTTCCATGCGCTTTATTTCTTCGTCGGGATCGGGAAGGTGGGTGATCTGCGGTTGGACCTGCCCGAAATAGGCATCCAGCTCCTCCTGCGTGATCCACGGGTCAACCATGACCGAGCCACAGGCTTTGCAGGCAATGAACTTGAAGCCGTTCTTGTCCCCCATGGAATAGCTAATGAAGGGCTTCTTACAGACCTTGCATTTTTCTTTCGGTTTATTTTCCGCCATTAATACTCAGCTGAGGCTTTTGGAAGCGATTTCATAGACGTCGTTTGAGATATCCTTTTCGGACAGTATGCGCTTAAGTTCGTTTTCCATCAACCCCTTGCGCACAGCATCATAGCGTTTCCACTGCCGCATAGGCGTTAAAAGGCGCGCGGCTGTGGATGGATTGATGGCGTTGACTTTAATAATAGTGTCAGCTAGCAGGCGATATCCTGCGCCGTCCTTGCGGTGAAACCATTTCTGGTTTCCGGCGGCGAAACTGCCGACGAGAGAACGCAGGCGGTTCGGATTTTTATACGTAAAATCGGGGTGTGATGTCAGCTGTGTTACCATTTCGACCGCATCCTGCCGGTCGGCGATGGCCTGCAGGCTGAACCACTTGTCGAGCACGAGCGGATCGGCTTTCCAGTGCCTGTAGAAGTCTTCGAAGGCGGCCTGGCGCTCGCTGGACTGGGTATCCGTCAGAACGGCGAGGGCTGCAACCTTGTCAGTCATGTTTTTGGCGGATTTATATTGGGTGGCGGCAAGAGCGACGGCTTCAGCGCCGTTTGCCTCCTGCAGGTAGCGCAGCGCGATCGTTTTCAGGCGCCGCTTGCCGACGGCAAGGGGCGAGGGGCTGTAAGGGCCGTCGTCCGCATTGGCGTGATATAGCTCCTTCAGTTCCTTCTGGTACTTTTTCCCGATCTCCGCCATGACAAATTTGCGGGCGGAGTAGATGCCGTCAACATCGACGACATCCATCAGCTGCGCGAGATAGGTTTCGGACGGCAGCGCCAGCGCCTTGGCAAGCAGGGCGCGGTCAGCTTTCGTATCCGTGATGAGCTTGCCGAAGGCCTCCATGCAGGCAGCGGGCAGCTTTTTCTCCTTGCCGGCCGCAAAACCGAGGACAAGGCGCTGCAGATAGGTTTGCCCTGCGTCCCAGCGGTTGAAGCCGTCGCTGTCATGCGCCATGAGGAACAGCAAGTCGTCTTCCGTCTGGTCGCTCGTCAACTTGACCGGCGCCGAGAAACCGCGGAGCAGGGAGGGAACGGGCTTTTCGGCGATATTGTCGAAGGTGAAGCTCTGCTGCTTTTCCTTCAGTTGCAGCACACGGGTTTTTTCCGGCAGCAAGTCCTTGCCGGATTTTCCCAGCAGAC
>SCTB01000107.1 GCA_004297545.1 Alphaproteobacteria bacterium | reverse complement strand
GACCAGTATCAACGGAACCATTGAGCGCGGAAATGATATTCCGCGAACGCCGGTCTATTGGGCAGACGGGGGAATACATGTCAGGAAGGATTCCAGCAAGAACGCTGGCATGCGCGATGGCGCTGTGCCTGTGCACGATCACATCCGGTCCGGGAGCCAGCGCGGAAGCGCCCCGGCATAGCGGGTATATCGTCAATGCCAGCACCTCCGACCTCATGCGGGCGCATAATGAACGCGTGCTGGTCATCTTCGGCGCCAGCATCAAATTCAAGCGGTATTTCCTGGTCGATCTGCTGAGCCAGAGCATGACGGTGGCCACCGACATATCCGATGTGCGCTACAGCATGCAGGATTCCGGCCGCGAAAAAACACTGGTGATCGACTGAACAGCGAAATCCCGGTGATTTTTCAGTCTCTTAAGAGACCCCTGCTCACGCCTTGACCGTTGACATAACGATAAAGTATAGTTGCGCGCAGATGAAGTTCAGCGCACGAAAATTTTTTAAAAGGGCAATCCTGTCGACGGCCTTTGCCGCCGCTGCATTGGGATTTTACAGCTATGAAGTAGAGCCCAATACCTTAAGCACCACAACTTATGACCTCCCCTCGGCGAAATGGAACAAGGACATGCCGCCGCTGCATGTCGCTGTCGCCGCCGATTTTCATGTCGGCTGCCCGTCTGTGGACCTGAAGCGCCTCGGTGAAATCGTGGCGGAGATTAACGCCCTCAAGCCCGACATCATCGTGTTGCCCGGCGATTTTGTCACCATGATGAAGGGCGAGGACCGGGTCATCGGCGGCAGCTATGTGGAGCCGGGCCCCATCGCGGAGGTGCTGAAAGGGTTGAAGGCGCCGCTCGGCGTCTATGCCGCGCTGGGCAATCACGACATGATGAACGAACCCGATCCGATGAAAAAGGCGCTCGAAAGCGTGGGAATACGGGTCGTCGACAACGATGCCGTCGAAATCAGGTCCGGCAGTTTTCATTTCTGGATTGCGGGGTTGGCCGACGAGACGACGTCAAGACCTGACTGGAAAAAGACCGCGTCGAAAATCACCAACGACGCCCCCGTTATCGTCATCATGCATGATCCGGGGCCGTTCCTCGACAAAATCGACCGTCCCGTCGTCTTCATCGCGGCGCATACGCATGGCGGGCAGGTCGTTGTGCCGTTCTTCGAGAAGTATCTCGAAAACCCCTACAGCCGCGCGCCCATGAAATACCTTTACGGGCATATATCCGAAGAGGGGCGCGAGATGGTCGTGACCCGAGGCATCGGCACCAGCATCGTCCCCTTGCGCTTCGGCGCGAAGCCGGAGATCGTCGATCTTAAAATCGGCCCCTCCAAAGACAGCAAGCCGCAGACCATCGTGGCGCAGCCCGCAAAGCCGCCGGGACCGGCTTAAAGAAAAAAGCCGCCCTCTTGCGAGGACGGCTTTTTCCGTTATCTTCCCTAAATTTATTTCGGGCCGCCCGGAGGATTCGGCGCCGGGATAGGCACCACAACGGTCGGCGAACTGCCGCCGGGGCCGCTCTGGACATATGGGGCTTTGCCGTCCCACAGGTTCTTCGCCTTCGTGTCCATGTATCTGATGTAGTTTTCGGGGCTGCCGAGAGCGGCGATTTCCGCTTTCAGGCGCGCACCTTGGCCTTCGCCGTCCAGGACCTGCTTCTGCTTGTCGGCTTCGGCGGCGATGACAGCGGCTCTGGCGGAGCCTGTTGCGCGCTCGATTTCCGCATCGGCTTCGCCTTTGGCGGCGATTACTTTCTGCTGGGCTTTCGCCGTTTCGACAACCTGCTTGTTCTGCTCGGCGACGGCGTCGTTCTTGGCTTTCACGGCATTCTCGTTCGATTCGATGAAGGCCTTGGAATAGCCGATGCTGGCGATCTGCAGGGAGTGCGGCTCGATGCCGAACAGGTCGCGCACGGCGTCGGCGACGTCTTTCTCGACTTTCGCCTGGATGGCTTCGCGGTTCTGCGAGACCGTCGTGGTGTTCTGCTGGGCGAAGACGCGTGCAGCGCGGTCCTTGGCGACGGGGATGATGCTCTCGTCGAGGTCCATATGGCCGGACTTGCCGACTTCATACAGCAGGTGGTTCACCTTGCCCATCGGTACAGTGTAGTTGAAGTTGATTTCCAGCGTGATCTTCTGGTTGTCGATGGTGTTTACGTCGAAAGCGGGGATATGCAGCGTCGTCAGGCTGACCTGGATTTTGTCGACTTTGTCGATGAAGGGGAACTTCAGGTGCGTGCCGGCGCCAACGGGTTCGCTGTAGGCGATATTGCCAAGGCGGCGCAGGTTTGCTCTTTCGGAAGGATCGACGGTGTAGAACGAGCCAAGGCCGGCTGCTGCCAGGAACGCGAGCGTAAGGCCGCCTGCAACAAGTCTCTTGACGCCTTTGCCGCTGATTTCGGGTCTGTCCATTTTTATCTCCTCTAAATGCCGGTTTACGATGTAAGTAAAAATTTACATAGCATTAGAAGGTGGCTATGTTTATGTCAAGATGATACGGAATGTTTTCGCAGCCGCAGTTTTTATGGGAATTATATCTTCACATAATAATCTCGTTTCGCCTTGAAATATATCATTAGCGCTTAATCAAATCATACTTCCGCGATAGGAGATCATTCGCGCAATCAATATCCATAATATTATAAATTATGAGGCGCAGCTGAGCGGATATTGCAGCAGCTTCGGCCAGACTTCATCCCAGCCTTTTTCGTGCGCGGCGTCTTTGACAACCGCATGGTGCAGGCACGGCGTATTCGGCGACGCCAGAGCAAAGCTGTCGTAAATGGATTGCGGCACGATGTCGTCATTTCCGCCGGTGAAATGCAACTGCGGAATATGCTGGATTTTCGCGCCCACGTCGCGGGGGTTGAGCGACAGCGGCATGGGCGAAACGCCATGCAGACCGTTGAAAGCCGCGATGTCGAGATTGCCGGCAACGGTGCGCAGGCTCAGGATGTCGCCGCGCCGCGCCGCCAGCAGCGTTGCGATCGCGCCGCCACCCGAGAATCCCACCAGCTCGAAGCCTGTCACGGCATGTTTCTGCTTGAGCGTGTCGAGAGCTTCCATATAGGCGAAAACCACTTCGGGCGCGAAGCGCATCGATGTCCAGTAGTCAGCCGGGCAGGTCGCCGAAAATCCTTCGTACTGGCAGGGGCGCGCCAGCCAGACGACGTTCGGCGCAGAATCGCGCGCGGCGAGCCGCAGCGCGACGGGATTTGTCGGCGTTGGATTACGCGAAGGCTCGCGGCTGCCGAGCCAGGCAAGCCCGTCGCCCTCGATGTAAACGCGGACAGCCTCGCCGTCTTTGGTGAATCGCGCATAGGACGCGAGACTGAAATTGCCGGCTGGCATAAGGTCGTGGACCGGCAACTGTCCGGCCGCGATACCGGCGGCGAGATGGGTGCGGGAGGCAATCGTGCTGCCGCATCCCGCAAGCGCGAGGATGAAGGCAAGGCAGGCGATGAAACGGGGCAGGGGCTTCATGTACACCAGCCTAGCGCAAATTCAAAATGAATGCCTGCTATTCCATTGAATATGTTATAGAAAAAACCTATTGACTTTACATAAGGATACCGCTTATTGTATCACGAGTTTCACACACATAGCCGGAGACATATTCTATGGCGCCCAAAGATTATATTTTTAATCCTGAACGCAACCCCCTTATCCGCAACGACTATCGCCCGTCTGAATACCGCATCCCCGCCGCCAGTCTCCATATCAGTCTCGATGAAACGGATACGACAGTGAAAAACCGCTTCACCGTCGAGCGGAACCCGGCCTCGGCAGCGCAGGGCGGTCCGTTGATTTTGAACGGCGAAGACCTGAAACTCAAAAGCATCCAGATTCTCGAAAACGGAAATTGGCGCGAACTCGACCGCCAGGAATTCACGGTCGACAACGAGCATCTCATCATCAAGCGCCCGCCCGCCGGCACGTTCGAGCTGAAAATCGAAAACGACATCAACCCCACCACGAACACGAAGCTTTCGGGCATCTATACCTCGGGCGGCGGCATCATTTCGTCGCAGAACGAGGCGCAAGGCTTTCGCCGCATCACCTATTTCCTCGACCGTCCCGACAACCTGACCGTTTTCGACGCGACCATCGAGGCGGACAAGGCGAAGTTCCCCGTGCTGCTCGCGAACGGCAACGGCGATTACAAGGCGACGACCGATCTCGGCAACGGCCGCCATTCCATTCACTGGACCGACCCCTGGCCCAAGCCCAGCTATCTCTTCGCGATGGTCGCGGGCGACCTGAAGGTGCTGGAAGACAAATTCACCACGATGTCCGGAAAAGAAGTGGATGTACGCATTTTCGTGCAGCCCGGTTATGAGGACAAGGTGCAATGGGCCATGGAAGCCACCAAGCGCGCCATGCGCTGGGACGAAGTGCGCTACGGCCGGGAATACGACCTCGATTGCTTCCATATCGTCGCCGTCGACAAGTTCAACGCCGGCGCGATGGAAAACAAGGGCCTCAACATTTTCAACGTCGCCCGCCTCGTCGGCAACCCCGAAACCTCCACCGATGGCGATCTCATGGATATCGAGGAAGTCATCGGCCATGAATATTTCCACAACTGGACCGGCGACCGCGTGACGGTCCGCGACTGGTTCGAGATTTCGCTGAAAGAGTCGCTGACCAGCCTGCGCCAGCGCCAGTTCGCCTGCGACATGCATTCGGCGGCGGTGAAGCTCATCGACGACGCGACGATCCTGCGCACCGGCCAGTTCATCGAGGACTCCGGCCCCTCGGCGCATTGCGTGCGCCCCGACCGCGTGGAGGAATTCGACAACATCTATTCCACGACCGTCTACCAGAAGGGCAAGCATGTCCTGAACATGATGAACACCATTTTGGGCGACGCGATGTGGCGCACGGCGATGGACAATTACTTCACCAAGTTCGACGGCAGGGCCGTGACGGTGGACGATTTCATCGACAACATGCAGGATACTTCGGGCATCGACCTGAAGCAGTTCCGCCGCTGGTACAGCCAGTCCGGCACGCCCGAAGTGTCGTATGAAGGAAAGTACGACGCAGCCGCGAAGACCTATACGCTGACGCTCTCGCAGCACACCCCAGCCACGGCCGACCAGCCTGCTTCCGAGAAAAAGCCGCTGCATATCCCCGTTTCCGTCGGCCTTATCGGCCAGAGCGGCAAAGACGTTGCGCTGACGATGGAAGGCGACACGACCTGCCAGACGACCTATGTCCTGAACCTGACGCAGGACAAGCAGACCTTCGTGTTCAAGGACGTGCCGGGCCCCGTGGTGCCCTCCATCCTGCGCAACTTCTCGGCGCCGGTGAAAATCACGACCCAGCCTTCGGACGACGAGCTGATCTTCCGCATGGCGCATGATTCCGACCCCTTCAACAAGTTCGAGGCGAAAGAGCGCCTGATGCTCAAGACGCTGCTCGGGCTCATCGACGACGTGCAGCAGGGCAAGCCGCTGAAACTGCCGCAGGCCATCGTCGACGCCTTCGGCCAGAATCTGGCCGGCGCCATCGGCGGCGACAGCGCTTTCGCGGCGCAGATGCTGTCCATGCCCGCCTATAATATCGTGATCCAGAACCTCAAGACCGTCGATCCGGACGCCATCAAGACGGCGACGAAGTTCATGAGCACGACGCTGGCGGAAACCTTCCGCGAAGAATTCATGGAAGTCTATAAAGACACGCTGGCTCCCGCGGGCGAGAAATACGACGTCGTTCCGGCTCAGGTCGGCCGCCGCTCGCTGCACAACATGACGCTATCTTACCTCGGCAAGCTCGAGGAGCCGGGTATTTCGGCGATGGCTCAGGCGCAGTATGGGATGTCGAAGAACATGACCGAGAAGCTGGGCTCCTTGTCCACGCTCGCGCGCATGGAAGGCGACGCAGGCCCGAAGCTCCTCGAGAGTTTCTATCAGTCCTATAAAACGAATAATAACCTCGTTGACCGCTGGCTGACGCTGAAGGCCGCGACGGCTTCGGGTGCGGACGCTGCGGGCGACGTGCGCAAACTGCTCGAGCACGAAGCCTTCGACATGGAAAACCCGAACAAGGTGCGCGCGCTGATGGGCGGCTTCACGGCCGGCAACCCGACCGCGTTCCATGCCAAGGACGGCTCCGGCTACAAGCTGCTGGCCGACGTCGTGATCGAGATGAACGCGATCAACCCGCGCGTGGCGGCGCAGATCGTGCGTCCGCTCACGCAGTTCAAGCGTTACGACGCCAAGCGGCAGGAGCTGATGCTCTCCGAACTGCAGCGCGTCATGGAAACGCCGAACCTCGACAAGGGTCTCAAGGAAGTCGTGGGCCAGACGCTCGCGACAGCCGAGAAGAAGCCGCAGAGCGCGGCCTTCGGCAAGGCGGCCCCCCGCGACGAAGGGCACGGCCATAGCCACTAAACAGGGCTTATATTCCTGCCAAAACCGCTTCCGGAGCCTTCCGGGAGCGGTTTTCGCGTCCAGAAAAATCTTTATAAAACAATGAGGTGAGGGGGGATTTTTAAAAGTTGCTTTTATTTTCCATATTATATACAATGGCCAGAGGTTTTCAGGGAGTTTGGCATGGATTTCAGCGACGGTTCCAATAACAGCGATTTGCCGGAGGCATTCAACGACGCGTCGTCCGTTGAGAGGCTGGAGCGCCTCAAGGAAGCCTTGAGCAAGGCCGTGCTGGGCCAGCAGGAGGTCGTTGACCGCCTCGCCTCAACGCTGCTCACCGCGCCGAAGGGGGCAGGAAAGACCGAGGCCACGCTCAAGGCGATGGCAAAAGCCGGCGAAAAAGTGACGGTCGTGACCCCGGAGGATTTCAAAAACGGCGCGATGGACCCTGCGGCGGGGCGCGTCTTTTTCATCGATGAATTTCACCTGAAGAGCGATCAGGAAATCCAGGATGCCATCGACGTCTTCATGGGCCGCCCGACGCGCGGGCAGCTCGGTGAAAAGGCGACAGACGCTGACCTTCCTGGGCGCAAACAGCTGGGAGAGATGGCGGCGCAGCAATTCCGCGACGGGACGGTGAACGCCGTCACCTGCATGAAGCCTTTGCGCCTCAAGCCCGGCTTTTGCATCAGCATGTAGAATGTAGTCAATTCCCGTCTCCCGCCCCGATAAACGCAATAACCCCAGCCGCTTCCAGACTCCTTAACTATCCCTTACCAAAACCGTTCAGTGGGTTTTAAGCCATTTCCGATACAATGGTTAATTGGGGCTGGCTTCACCTTTCGTGTTGTTTTTCGCGCATGTTTTTGCGCCGTTCCGGCCCTTTGGCAGAAGTTCAATCAAGCATCGGGGAGGATATCCATGTTGCCGTCGCATCGCGTTTTGCTTGTGGGGGAGAGGGGCGTCATTCTGTATGGGCCGAAGGACAGCGGCGTCAACCGGGAAATATCCGTGGCGTGGGAAGCGAAGGATTTCAGCGAGAAACTGGTTCATGCTTTCGGGAGCGGGGCGCAGCCTGTCGTCCTGCTGTTGAACGACGCCAGTCATACCTATCGCAAGGAAGAGAATATTTCCCCGGCGGACTGCCAGAAAAGCCTCGAAAAGGCCTTTCCCGATGTTTTTGCGCGCGCCTGGATGGAAACGGGACGCAGCGGCGCGGGCACGGGGTCTTACCTGCTCGTGGCCCTGCCGGAAAGCTGGCGGTTCAACCGCCTGGGCGATGCCCTGTCGGCGGCGCATGCGCATGTGATGGGCTGCGGCGTGCTGCCCATCGAATCCATCGGGCTTGTCAATACGCTCGCGAAAAAGCTGTTCGCGAAGGAAAAGAAAAAGTCGCGCTGGGCCGCTCTGGTCGGCCAGCATGAAACGGGTGGCCTGCGGCAGGTGGTGACGAAAGACGGCCTGCTGGCGCTCACGCGCATCACGCCCGTGATGGACAAGGAGATAAAAGGGGAGGCCTGGGCCGCCAACATGGTGCAGGAATTCAAGGCGACGCAAGGCTACCTGAAGCGTTTCGGCCTGGAGGAAAAGGACGGGCTTGATCTTGTCGTCGTCTGCGGCGCGGCGGAGAAAAAGCTTATCGGCCCCTGGGACGTCCCCGGCACGCGGATGCGCTGTGTGACGCTGAAGGAGGCCCTGAAGCTGCTCGGCTGCCGTGCGCCCCGGAAGGAAGACAACCACTTCGCCGACGCCCTTCACGCCGCCTGGGCCGAGCGTAGCGACACGCTGACCCTGCCGATACAAATGCCGTTCCTCGATACGGAGGGGATGATGAGGCACTAAAAAAGTCTTCCCCCCAAAAGGGGAGGAAATGCAACGCTCTGCATTAACTGGCGTTTTCTTCTACTTCAGGGGCAGAAAACTTAAATATTTCAAAAGCCTTGGACCGGCCGATGGCGTGGTCAGAGGCCATTTTTTGCATTGCCTTTTATGACAGCTTTGCGGTACCCTCTGGTACCCCATTCTTATGCAAAGCGATTCTCATGACCGTCGAGTCCATTGCAGCGCTGACGAAACTGGCCTCGATAAGGGCCGCTGGTCTCGTTCTCGACGAAATCGCCGTCAATACCAGCATGCTGCAGGAACTGCCGCCCAAGCGCAAAATACCGGCGGTGCTGAAGGTGATGGGGGGCTCGCTGGCCATCAAGATGGCCGTCATTCCCGCGTCGCTGCTGGTCACGGCCTTTGCGCCGGGGTTCATTCCGATTCTTCTCTGCTTCGGCGGCTTCCACCTCGCGATGGAGGGCGCAAAGAGCCTGTTCAACAAGGATCACGACAACGACGGCAAGGACGACAGCAGCGGCAAGCCCGTAAAACAGCAAACCGCCAAGGAGTTCGAAAAGAACACGATCAAGAAAGTCCTGATCATCGACGGCCTCTTGTCGGTCGAGATCGCCGTGATGACCCTGCCGATTATCGCAGGAGCTGCGCCGCTGGTCGCGGCGGCGGCGCTGGCGGCGACGGGGGCCATCCGCGTGGCCTGGATGTATGGCCTCATCGGCAGCGTTATCAACATGCCGCGCGCGGGCGAATGGCTGGCGAAACGCACGGGCGACGGCCCGCTGCCGAAGGCGGCTCGCGCGGTCGGCAATGCGCTGAACAAGGCCAACCCCTATATCATCAAGGGTTTCCGCTTTGCCGGCATGGCCGCGCTGCTGATTATCGGCGGCGGTCTGGTGCTGCACGGCTTTCCTGCAGGCGCACATCTGGTCACCGGCGCGCTCGGCGCGGTCACCTCGAACGGTCTTGCACTGGGACTGATGGAGCGCGCGGTCGACGCCGTTATCGGCATCGCCGCGGGCGTTGCCGCGAAGCCGGTGCTGGAGCGGCTGTACAGCGGCATCGGCAAGGCGGTCTCAGCGACTGTCATCAATCCCGTCAAGCGTCTTTTCGGCAAGAAGAAAAAAGACACCGGCGGCAAGCCCGGTAACGACAATACTCCCGCGCCGGCGGTAGTCACGCCATCCCAGGCGCCCGCGCTGTCATCCGCGCCCGACCTCAAGGCAGCCGTCAACCAGGCGGCGCCAAGACCCGAAGCTCCCGCAAACGACGCGCAGCCCGAAACGCCCGCGCCGCAGCCCAAAATCAATCCGCCGGCGCCTTAAACTCTTCCCCTTTGGGGGAAGAGAGGG
>SCTB01000106.1 GCA_004297545.1 Alphaproteobacteria bacterium | reverse complement strand
GGAACCACATATCGTCCGTGGGCGCCTATATTTCGGCGGCCTCGACGGTCTTCTTCGTCTGCCTGGCTGTCTATACGATCTTCTTCGGCAGGAAGGTCAGCGCGAATTACTGGGGCGAGGGCGCCACGACGCTGGAATGGCAAGTGTCTTCCCCGCCGCCGTTCCACCAGTTCGGCATCCAGCCGGTGGTGGTTTAACAACTGCCATGCCGGATGGTCCGGCATAAGGGCGTGACATGACGGATATTGCGACATATACGGACGGGGCCGTTTCCTCCGCGAAAGTCGGCGACTTCATCGAACTTCTGAAGCCGCGCGTGATGACGCTTGTGGTTTTTTCAGGCATCGCCGGCATCGTGCTGGCGCCGGGGCACCTTCACCCGTTCCTCGTCTTCGTGGCCGTCCTCTGCATCGCGGTGGGCGCCGGCGCCTCGGGCGCCATCAACATGTGGTATGAGCGCGACATCGACGCCGTCATGAACCGCACACGCGGCCGCCCGCTGCCCATGGGGCGCGTCGCGCCCGCCGAGGCGCTGGCCTTCGGCGGCGTGCTGACCCTTTTGTCCGTCGGGCTGATGGGCGTTGCGCTGAACTGGGCGGCGGCGGCGCTGCTCGCTTTTGCGTCCTTCTTCTATATTTTCGTCTATACCATCTGGCTCAAGCGCGTCACGCCGCAGAATATCGTTATCGGCGGCGCGGCAGGCGCCTTTCCGCCCATGATCGGCTGGGCGGCGGTGACGGGGCACGTCTCGCCCGAATCCATCGCGCTTTTCACGCTGATCTTCCTCTGGACGCCGCCGCATTTCTGGGCGCTCGCCCTTTACCGCAACGACGATTACCGGCGCGCGAATATCCCGATGCTTCCCGTCGTGGCCGGGGAAAAGGCGACCAAGCGCCAGATGATCCTGTACACGCTTCTCCTGACGCCCGCGGCGCTGGCGCCCTGGTTCATGCATATGGCCGGCACGGCGTACCTCATCGCCGCCGTAGTGCTGCACGGGCTGTTTATTTTGAGCGCGGTCAAGGTCTGGGCCGACAGCACGCACAAGTACGCGCGCATCATGTTCGGCTATTCGATCTTCTACCTCTTCGCGCTGTTCACCGTCATGATGCTGGACAAGGTGTAACCATGCCCCACGCCGATCTGCACCAGAAGAAAAAATCCCGGAACTACGCGGTGCTGGCGGCGGTGCTGTGCTTCGTCGCGATACTGTTCGTCGTTTCCATCATCCGCATGAAAGGCGGGTAGGGCATGGCGGACTTGCGCGAAAAGAACAGGAAGGTCATGACGGCGACGCTCGGCGTCGTGGCGGGCATGATTGCCTTGTCTTTCGCCTCCGTGCCGCTGTACCGCCTGACCTGCAAGGTAACGGGCTGGGGCGGCACCACGCAAACGGCGTCATCGGCCGAAAAACGCACCGTGCTGGACCGCGAGATCACAGTCCGGTTCAATGCCGACACCGCGCAGGACCTGCCCTGGAACTTCAAGCCCGAGCAGGGGCCCGTCAAGGTCAAAATCGGCGCGGACAGGCTGGTGTCCTTCTCGGCGGAGAATGTCGCGGGAAGCGCGGTCGCCGGGACGGCCGTCTACAACGTCACGCCGCTTGAGGCCGGGCGCTATTTCTTCAAGACGCAGTGCTTCTGCTTCTCCCAGCAGGTCCTGAAGCCCCATGAAAAGGTCCATATGCCGGTCGCGTTCTACATCGACCCGAAAATCACCGAAGATCCCGACCTTGGCGACCTGAAAACGATTACGCTGTCCTATACCTTCTACCGCGCCCAATCCACGGCGCTGGAGCAGGCGACCGAAAAGTTCTATAATACTCACGGCGACAAGCCGTCAAAAGTTAACTAAAAATAGGGAAAATCCATGTCCGACACCCCCACTTTCGACCTTAAAAACGGCAAGCCCCAGCCCTTCCACCTGGTGAACCCCAGCCTGTGGCCGCTGGTGGGCGCGATCGCTGCCGGCGCGCTGGCCTCGGGCGCTGTCATGTACATGCACAAGGTCGAGTGGCACGGCATCCATATCGGCTTCAAGGGCATCATCCTGGGCTTTCTGGGCGTGCTTGCGACCATGTGGCTGTGGTGGAAAGACGTCATTAAAGAGGCCGTCGTCGAGAAAGCGCATTCGCCCGTCACGCGCATCGGCTTCCGCTACGGCATGGCGCTGTTCATTTCGTCGGAGGTGATGTTCTTCGTCGCCTTCTTCTGGGCTTTCTTCGCGGCCAGCCTGTTCCCGAAAGAGGCGATCGGCTTTATCTGGCCGCCTGCCGGGGTTCAGGCCATCCATGCTTTCGAGGTGCCGTTCCTGATGACCATGATCCTGCTGCTCTCGGGCTGCACGGTCACCTGGGCGCATCATGCGATCCTCGAGGGCAAGCAGGAGGAGGCGACCAAGGCGCTCGCCATCACGGTTGCGCTCGGCCTCCTGTTCACCTGCTTCCAGGCGTTCGAGTATTATCATGCGACCTTTCGTTTCTCCTCCGCGGACGGCGGCAACATCTATTCCTCGGCCTTCTACATGGCGACCGGGTTCCACGGGTTCCACGTCCTGATCGGGTCTATCTTCCTGATCGTCTGCCTGTTCCGCAACATGCAGGGCCATTTCAGGCCCGACAGCCACTTCGGCTTCGAGGCCGCGGCCTGGTACTGGCATTTCGTCGACGTGGTATGGCTCTTCCTGTTCACCGCCATCTATTGGTGGGGGAACGCGGGGCATTAATTGGCGCTCATTGACGACCTTGTCTTCTGCCTCAAGCCCCGTTGCCCGGTCTGCCGGAAGGGAAAGCTGTTCAGGCCCTGGTCGATGACCGTCGTCGACAAATGCGCGGAATGCGGCGCGGGTTTAGGCGCGCATGACGTGGGCGACGGCGCCTCTGTCTTCCTGATTTTCTTTCTCGGCATTACGATGGTGCCGGCGGCGCTGGCCCTCGATCACTTCGTTCATCCGCCGGGCTGGGTGCAGGGCCTCTTATGGCCGGCTGTCGCCCTGGGACTGGTGGGATTGCTGATGCCGGCCGTGAAGGCCTACATCATCCTGCTGGAATTCCGTCACCGCCGCGGCAGCAGGGGTGACAGGTAAACCGGCGTCACTGCCTTCAGCGCGATTCCGGCGATCTTTTCCACAACTCCCTTTTCATCCACGTATCCGGGGTTGGCCGCGAACTTCGCCATGACTTTTTCGAGATCGGCGTCGCGCTGCACGCGCTCGGCCGCGTATTTCTTGCCGTCTTCCGTGGTCTTGTCGGCGAATTTCTGCGTGAAATGCGGATGCCCTTCCTTGTCGTAGGCGACATATCCTTTCCGCTCCAACTCCCGCAGGTCCGGCGTCTCCTTGCGGGCGGTGTGCAGTTCCGCGATCCTCTTCAGCATCATGCGACCGAAGAAATTGTTCTCGATCCCCTCCACCGTGGCAGGCGGTGGCGGCGGTTCCGGATGGGCCTTGCGCTCTTTCATGCCGAAATATTCGGCGACAATGTTGGCCTGCTGCTCGACGTTGTAGTCCATCAGGTCCTTTTTCGGGTCCAGCTTGTAGGTATAGGTCTTGTCGTAGTTCAGCCCGTTGGTCACGACGTCTTCCGCTGTTTTTACCGCCGCGCCGGCGAGACCGTGCTGGAACTGCCAGACATGCGTCAGCTCGTGGATGAACGTGGAGCTGTCATTGCCGGGTTTGGAGAAGTCGTCCTTGTACTGGCCGGTTGGATACCAGATGTTGCTGCCGGAAGCCTGCGGCCTATTTTCGACGTCGTTCATGCCGATGAATTTTGACAGATAATTTTCCACGCGCGCCACGGGGCCTTCGTCCTTGCCGTTGTGGATGCGCACTTTCGAATAATCGATCGAATTGCCGAAGACGGATTTCGCGAGCTCGATTTCTCCCGGCGTCATGCCGCGGCTCTCTCCCTTGGGAAGCGCATCGTCATCCATGAAATCCTCGCTTAAATCAAAAAACGTCTTCGTGTAAAATCTTTAAGCGCCGGCGCGCGGCTGGGGCGCGTTTCTTGCCGGCAGCGCCGGCCTTTTCGACAGGTCGAGATAGGACGGGTTCTCGATGAAGCGTCCCATCACTTTCAGCGTATTCTGCTTGTCGCGCTCCTGCATGTCGGCGTATTTCTTCTGCTGCTCCTGCGATTTCTTCCATTTATCCGGGTCGACGTGCAGCTCGCCGTTCGCGTCCTTGGTGATGCCGAGGTTTTTCACCATGGTTTTCACGTACCAGGTCTCCGGGTTGTCCTTGATGAACTGGCCGTACTGCTTCAGGAACAGGCTGCCGTCGGGGTCGTCGGGTTTTTTGGGCGCGGGGTTCTTTTCGTCCTCGCGCATCCAGTAAAGCTTTTCAATCAGCCGCGCGCGCTGTTCGATATTGTAATTCTTGAGGTCTTTCGACGGGTCGGCCCGCACTTCGGAGGCGCCTTCGATGTCGTTACGATGCTGGATCGCCCATTTTTTGGCGCTGTCGGGCGTTTCGATCTTGTTCTGGAACTGCCAGACATAGGCCATCAAGTGAATGAAGTCGCCCTTCCGCTCGCCCGACAGGTCGTCCTTATATACTTTGTCCGGGTAATAGATATTCTGCCCGTCGGCTGGCGCGGGAACGTCGTCGGGCTGGAATTTGGATTCGATAAGGCCCGGCACCTTGCCGTGATGAACGCGGATTTTACTGTAGTCGATGGAATCCCCGAAAACGCCTTTGGCCAGATCGATTTCGCCCTGCGTGAGGGGCCTGTCTTTGCCGCTTGGAAGCTGAGGTTCGTCGCCCATGCCGACTCCATAAACTTTTACATAATGTTAATTATAGGTTAGGGATGGTTAAGGAGAAGTTAATACGCGGCATATTTTTGTTTTGTCCATGAAATGGCAGAAGAAATACTGCGCCCCCCGCTTTATGGGCATTCCCGGCAGGAATTGTTTTTCGATTTTTGAAAATTTTCTGTGGGTCGTGGCAGGCGTTGCGGTCATCGGCGGTTTCCTTTCCTGAATCCACTATACAGGAAAATTGCGAATTTAGCAATTAAAATTATCAAAATCGTAATAAGGACGCGGTGAGGTTCTAGAGCATTTCCCGTCTAAATGCGAACAAAAAACGGCGCCACCCCGACGACAGTCGGGGTCCAGTTATTTTACTTCTACCTCATCAAAGGGCGCGCGAAGCGCGCGGGATTCGAGATAGTAGTTATATAGACTGGACCCCGACTTTCGTCGGGGTGGCGATTCTATTTGATAGATATCCGCTCTAGTGCTTTGGCCGCCCGTAGATCTCGACAGCGGGGGTGCTGTAGACATGCTGCGGGACGATAAACAGCGGCACGGTGAACTCGCGCATCTTCCATGTCAGCCCGTCGAGCCGGAAGGTCGCCCAGGCCTTGATGCGGCTGCGCATCCCCTCCGGAATTTCGCCCCCGCCGACCGTTTTGGGAAGGCCCACCGTCACCATGAAGCCATAGGGCGGCGCGTAGGAAACGGACTGGATAAAATCCTTCCCCGGGATATTGGGGAACAGCTCCTCCCGCAGGTAGAACAAAATGTCGAGGTTGGCGGGCTGCATGTAGTAATCGACCACGCGGGGGATTTCGGCCTTGGCGGGCCCCATCTGGTCGCCGCCGAGTCCGCCTTTCTGCTTCGCGAGATCCGCCTTCGCGTATTCCCGCGCCCCGGCCCAGTCGATACGGCTGGAAAACGCTGCCACATCCGCGCGATGGGCGGCGTCGATCATTTCGTCGATGACCTTGCCCTTGCTGTAGACATAGACAATCGCGGCGATGGCGATAAGGGCTGCGAGGGAGGAGGCGAGGATAAGGCGGAGCATTAAGGATTATTTCTTCTTGTCCGGCCCGCTCTTTTTCTTCCCACCCGACATGGCCACCGGAAACTCAGCGCGCATCGCGTAAGTGGGGCTGGCGAGGAACTTGGCCAGTACTTTATCGAACAAATCCTGCCGCTCCGCGTCCGTGCATTTGTTCTGGCAGCTGGAATACAGAGGGCTGAACGCGCCGTGCTTCTGCGCGAACCAGTCCTGCACGATGCTGGCCTGCTGTTCCATGTTGTAGTCGGTCAGGTCCTTCTTGCCGTCCAGCGTGTAGTCATAGGCGGCGGTGTAGTTGAAGGCGAATTTCACGTTCAGCTTGATCGCCTCGACCATCGGGGCCAGCACCTTGTTCTGGTACTGCCAGACATGGGTCATTTCATGGATAAACAGGCTCTGGGTATGTACCCGTTCCGCCGAATAGTCGTCGCTGTAGCAGCCCGGCATGAAAAGATTGCCGTTGGGGGCCATGGCGACGCCGGGGGGGTGGAAGCCCGCGAATTTGCTGTCGGAGACATAGACCGTGCCGTACTCGATGGAATCGCCAAAAACGGTGCGCGCAAGGGCGATTTCGCCTTTGGTCAGGGGGCGGGAGGTCATGACAGCCTCTTCTGTAAATTATGTATAAGATTACTATTCCTTTTTGCAGAACAAGTTTAATATAAGCAAGCAATTTTTAGAGGTGCGACCATGACCGAAACAAAGTTTCAGCTCCAATCCATATCCACCCGGGCCGGGCTTGCGCTGTCTGCGGCCCTGGGACGCGTACAGGGCATGACCGGAAGAAAGTTCCAGCCCACGCCCTTGTCCACCCTCATCACCCTTGCCATGTTCACCGTCCTTGTTGGCCTTGGCGCCTGGCAGGTGCAGCGCCTGCACTGGAAAGAGACGCTTTTAGACCAGATTCACACGCGCATGGCCGAAACGCCGGTGCCGATGCCCGAAGACATGGCGAACCCCGCCGACTGGGAATTCCGCCGCGTGACGCTGGCCGGATTCTTCGATTACGACCACGAGATGCTGGTCAAGCCGCGCACGATGGACGGCAAGGCCGGCTATGACATGGTGGTGCCTTTCGTGCGCGCCTCGGGCGGCGTCGTGCTGGTCGACCGCGGCTGGATTTCGGACGAGTTGCTGGAGGAGGCGCAGCGCCCCCGCAGCGGCGTCATCCAGATCGAGGGCATCCTGCAAAAGCCCGAAAAAGCCTATTTCACGCCGCCGAATATCCCCGCGAAACGGGACTGGTACTGGGTCGATATTCCTGCGATGGCGGAAGCCGGCGGCCTCGAGAATGTGGCGCCGCTCCTTTTGAACATTTCCGAGAAGAAGCCCGGCGTTTACCCGGCGGGCGGACGCCTGCATGTGGACCTTCCGAACGATCACAGGCAATACGCTTCTTTCTGGTTCGGCATGGCTTTTGTTCTGCTCGTTGTCTGGTTTCTGTCGCACTGGCAGCCGGTTGCGAAGCTGGAGGAACAGCATGCAGGCGTATAAGCAGCTGGAAGGCCGCTTCGCGCAGGTGACGGCGCTCCGCGAAATCGCCAGCTTCATGTCCTGGGACCGCTCCGTCCTGATGCCGGAGGCGGCCGTCAACCAGCGCGCGCGGCAGATGGAAGTATTGAACGTCCTGATCCACGACCTGCAGACGGACTCTGAAGTCGGCGCGTTGCTGGCGAAAACCGACCGGAAAAATCTCGACCCCTGGCAGGCCGCAAATCTCGACGTCATGGAATGGCTTTACCAGCATGCGACGGCGGTGCCCGCGCATCTCGTCGCCAAGAAAATGAACCAGGAGACCAAGACCGAGGTCATCTGGCGCAAGGCGCGCGCGGACAGCAATTTCAAAATGGTGCAGGACGAACTGGCCAGGCTGCTCGACATCGTGCGCGAGCATGCGGATGTGAAGTCGAAAAAGCTGAAAAAGCCGCTCTATGACTCTCTGATGGACGGCTATGCGCCGCATATGACGTCGGCCGAAGTCGACGTCGTGTTTGACGACCTCGCCGCCTTCATCCCGCCGTTCCTGACCGCGGCGCTGGAGCGCCAGAAAGAGCCGCTGCCGCTGAAAGGACCCTTCCCGCAGGCCGTGCAGGAAAAGCTCGGCCGCGATCTCTGCGGTTTCTTAGGCTTTGATTTCAAATGGGGGCGGCTCGATACCTCGACGCATCCCTTCAGCATGGGCATCGGCGACGACGTGCGCATCACGACGCGCTATGACGAAAACGATTTCCTGAGCTCGCTGCAGGCCGTCGCGCATGAGGCGGGGCATGGTTTTTACGACCGCCATACGCCGCGGGAATGGCATCACCAGCCCGTCGGCGCCAGCGGCAACATGGGCATGGCGATACATGAATCGCAGTCCTTGAGCCTAGACATGCAGCTTGCGCGCAGCCGCGAATACTGGGAATTCCTCACCCCCCATATCCAGAAGACTTTCGGCAAGTCCGGCCCCGAATGGACGGCGGAGAATATCTACCGCAACGCGATCAAGGCGGAACGCGGGTTCATCCGCGTCGAGGCCGATGAAATCACCTATCCGGCTCATGTCATCCTCCGCTACCGGCTCGAGAAGAAAATGGTCGAGGGCAAGCTGGAAGTGAAAGACCTGCCGGAGGCCTGGAACGCCTCGATGAAAGAGCTTATCGGCGCCGTGCCGCCCAATGACAAGCTGGGCTGCCTGCAGGATATCCACTGGTATTCGGGCGCCTTCGGTTATTTCCCGTCCTACGCGCTGGGCGCGATCATCGCGGCGCAGCTCGTCGACAAGATGAAGCGCGACATCCCCGATGTCGCCGCGCAGGTGCGGCAGGGCAATATCGGCGTCTTCACGGGCTGGCTGCGCGACAACGTGCAGGCAAAAGCCTGCTTGTACAGGCCCCAGCAACTGGTGGAAAAGGCCACGGGGCAGAAGATGTCCACGCATTTCTTCAAGAAGCACCTGACGGAGCGGTATCTTGAAAAAGCCTATGAGGGTGAAGGTTCATGCTCAAATACATCAGCACCCGGGGCCAAGCGCCGCGCTTAAGCTTTGCGGATACGACGCTCGCCGGACTCGCCTCTGACGGCGGGCTCTACGTGCCCGAATTCTGCCCGAAGATCGAGCCGGGCGAAATCGGCAACATGGGCAACCAGCATTATCTTGAAATCGCCTGGCGCGTCATATTGCCCTATGTCGCGGAAGATCTTGCATCCGAAGAGCTCTTCGCTCTTTTGAAGGCTTCCTACAAGAATTTCGACGTCAAGGAAATAGCGCCGCTCAAACAGCTGGAGGACAACCTCTACGTGCTGGAGCTGTTCCACGGCCCCACGCTGGCTTTCAAGGACATCGCGCTGCAGTTCCTGGGTCAGGTCTTCGACCATTTCCTGCGTCTGCGCGAGGAGCGCGTGACCATCATCGGCGCGACCTCGGGCGACACGGGCTCGGCCGCGATCGAGGCCTTCCGCGGCAAGGACAACGTGAACATCTTCATCTTCCACCCGCACAAGCGCGTCTCGGACGTGCAGCGGAAGCAGATGACGACCGTCACCGACCCCAATGTTTTCAACGTGGCCATCGAGGGAAGCTTCGACGACTGCCAGGACCTCGTGAAGGCCATGTTCAACGACGCGACATTCCGCGCGGATATGCAGCTTTCCGCCATCAATTCAATCAATTGGGCCAGAATCCTGGCTCAGGTCGTATACTATATATATGCGGGCGCGAAGGTTCGCCATGCGACGGACAAGCCGGTCAGCTTCTGCGTGCCGACGGGAAATTTCGGCAACGTCTATGCCGGCTATGTCGCGCAGTCGATGGGCCTGCCTGTCGAAAAGCTGCTGGTTGCCACCAACCGCAACGACATTCTGCACCGCTTCTTCGTCAGCGGGCGCATGAAGATGGAAGGCGTGACGCCCACCATCAGTCCCAGCATGGATATCCAGATCTCCAGCAATTTCGAGCGCCTGCTGTTCGACCTTTTCGGGCGCATGCCCAAGGCGGTCGAGCAGACCATGGCGCATTTCCGCAAGGCCGGGCCTTTCCATCTCGACGACAGCGTCATGACCGGCGTGCGCAAGCTGTTCGGCAGCGGACGCCTGGACGACAACCAGACGATCGAGGTCATCCGGCGCACGCATGAAAAATACGGCTACGTCGTGGACCCCCATACGGCAGTGGGCCTCGGCGTCGCGCAGGCCTGGCTTGCCGATAATCCGAAAACCCCGGTCATTTCGCTTGCGACCGCCCATCCCGCGAAATTCCCGGAGGCCGTCAAGCGCGCCATTGGTGTCGAGCCGGAACTGCCCGAACGTCTTGCCGACCTCCATACGCGGCCGGAGAAGTATGACGTGCTGCCGAATGATCTGGCGAAGGTGCAGGACTTTGTGCGCCGGAGCTTGAAAGGCGCGGCATGAGCCTCTATTCCCTCATCCGCCCGATACTGATGAAGATGGACGCCGAAAAGGCGCACCGGATGACCATCTCGTTGCTGAAGACGGGGCTGGGGCCGCGTTACGCGTTTACCGACCCTGTGCTGGAAACGACGCTCTGGGGACGGAAATTCAAAAACCCGCTGGGGCTGGCCGCAGGCTTCGACAAGGACGCCGAAGTCATTCCCGCGATGTTCAATATGGGCTTTGGTTTCGTCGAGGCGGGAACGGTGACGCCGCGTCCGCAGGACGGCAACCCGAAGCCGCGCGTCTTCCGGGACGAAAAGAATAAGTCCGTTATCAACCGCATGGGCTTTCCGGGCAAGGGGCTTAGTTATTTCGCCGACAACGTCGAAAGCTATCGGGAGAAATACGGGCCGAGCCAGGGCATTTTCGGCGTCAATATCGGCATGAACAAGGATGCGCCGTCGCCGGCGGACGATTACCGCACCGGTATTGTCCGGCTCGCGCCGCTCGCGGACTATATTACCGTCAACGTATCCTCTCCCAATACGCAGGGGCTGCGCGACCTGCAGCGGCGGGATGACCTCGACCGGCTCCTCGGCGCGCTGGTGGAGGCCCGCAACGGCACCAGCGCGAAACCGCCCCTTTTGCTGAAGGTGGCACCCGATCTTGATGCGCCGCAGCGTCAGGCCATCGCCGAAGTCGCCCTGCGCCATGGCATCGACGGGCTTATCGTGTCGAATACGACCGTCACGCGCCCCGCGCAGCTATCGGCACCGCTGAGAGAGGAGAAGGGCGGCTTGAGCGGCCAGCTCCTCACCAGCCTTTCGACCGGGGTGATCGGCGATTTCTATACGCTGACAAAAGGGGTCATTCCCGTTATCGGGGCCGGCGGCATCGGCTCGGCGGAAGACGCCTATGCCAAAATTTGCGCGGGCGCATCGCTGGTGCAGGTCTATACGGCGCTTGTTTTTGAAGGCCCCGGCCTTATATCGCAGATACTCGAAGGGCTTGCCGCGATGCTGAAGAGGGATAAGTTCGGGACGATTGCAGACGCCGTCGGCAGCGCACATGCGTCTGGCAAAAGACAAGCGAAGGCGGTAAGCTAAAGAACCATGAGCGTATCCCCCCAAAAAAAGCCCGATGATAACGTCATTGATTTCGGCGTCTTCCGCCGCCCGATGGCGGGGACCGCAGGGCAGTCATTCGCGCAATACCTGACCTTCAAAAACGTCGTCATCGCCCTTGGCGTGGCGACCTTCCTGATTTTCTTAGGGAGCGTGGCTTCCGCGCGCATCGCGTTCCTGTTCGCGGCCTTGCTGGGGCTTTTAGGCCTTCTGCTCGTCGAAATGACCTCCCGCCGCAGGTGGGAGGCGGAGCTTGTGGGGCAGCTGCAGCGCATGTCCGGCGATTACGAGCGCCTCGTGCGCGAAACCGCGCGCAACCGCAACGACATGATGCTGCTCAAGCGCAACCTTGCCGATGCCGGCGCCGCCGCGCGCAGCCACGGCAAGACGCCGGGCGACGATCTAGAGCAACGCATGGTCCGCACGCTGGCGGACCAGCTGTCGCGCCTCGGCGATGCCGCGGTCGCCGAGGTGCCGGAAGAAGCGCTGTCGGCCTTCGAAACGGGGGTTATTGACGCGGACTCGCCCCTCATGAGCGCGACGCAGGAGACCATCGGGCGCATGGCGACCGACGAGCAGGTGCTGCAGCTTCTGAATGCCGCCGTGCGGCAGGACCGCATCGACCTTTTCCTGCAGCCGATCATGGCGCTGCCGCAGCGCAAGCTGCGTTTTTACGAGATGTTCTCGCGCATCCGCATCAAGCCGGATGTCTATCTGCCCGCCGAGCGCTATATCGAGGTCGCGATGAGCCAGGATCTGGTTCCCGCCATCGACAACCTGCTGCTGCTGCGCGGCCTGCAGCTGATCCGCGAGGTGCAGGACGATTCCGGCGGCGCGTTTTTCTGCAATATCACCAGCGTCACGCTGAACGACCCCAAATTCATGGGCGACCTCGTGGAATTCATCGCGCGGAACCGCGGCATGGCGCCCAGGCTCGTGTTTGAGCTGGGGCAGCGCGATCTCGCCACGATGAGCCCGGATGCCCTGCCGATCCTGGAAGGGCTCTCGCGCCTCGGCTGCCGCTTCTCGATGGACCAGGTGCGCTCCCTCTCGTTCGATTTCGCGCATATGGAGGCGCGGCATATCCGCTTTATCAAGGCCGATGCCGAACTCGTGCTCCGCGAAATGAAGGAGCGGGGTGGCATGGCGCGCCTCAAGCGCCTGAAGGCGGAGCTTGACACCAACGGCATCGATTTCATCGTGACGAGAATTGAATCCGAACGCCAGCTCGTGGAGCTGCTGGATCTCGGCATCGATTACGGCCAGGGATTTCTGTTCGGCAAGCCCGTTCCCGGCAAGCTCTCGCAGCCCGGAAAGGCATAATGGCGATGCTCGCGGCCAATTCGAATCTTCCCAAGCGTATTCGCGGGCTCGAGGAGATCGCGCCGTTTTACGACGGTTTCATCCTCGATCTCTGGGGCGTCGTGCATGACGGCGTGAAGCCTTTCGAGCATACGGTGGAGACGCTGCAGGAGCTGAAACGCGCGAAGCGCATCGTCTGGCTTTTGTCCAACGCGCCGCGCCGCGCGCGCATCGTGGCGGAAAAGCTGTCAGACATGGGCATTCCGGAGGATCTCTATGATGGCGTCCTGACCTCGGGGGAAGCGACCTGGATGGCGCTGAAGGAAAAATACCTGGAGAAATGGGGCCGGCGCTGTTTTCACTTAGGTCCCCGCGAAAAAGACGCGAGCCTTTACGAAGGCCTCATCATCGACATCGTCGAGACGCCGGAGGAGGCGGACTTCGTCCTGAACAGCGGGGTCTATGATTTCAACGACACCGCCGACAAGTACCAGCCGATCCTGCAGGCATGCATGGACCGCGGGTTGCCCATGCTCTGCGCCAATCCCGACCGTATCGTCCATGTGGAAGACAGGCTGGTCATCTGTCCGGGCACTTTTGCCGACACATATGAACAGATGGGGGGTACGGTCACCTATTTCGGCAAGCCGCACCGGGGCGTCTATAGCCTGTGCCTCCAGAACATGGGGGTGCAAAAGGTGCTGGCGGTGGGGGACGGCATGCAGACGGATATCGCGGGCGCCACGGGGGCCGGGCTCGATTCTGTCCTTGTGACCTCCGGCATCCACCGGGATGAGGTTGCGGACGAGAATAGACTGCAGGATTTGCTGCGGAGGTACCCGTACAGACCTGCATATCTTATGTACCGCTTTTGCTGGTGATAAATGTCCGCTCTTTGCCTGAATCGTCAAAAAGTCATTACATAACAAATACTTAAAATTAGATAAAATTTTGCATAAATATGCTTTAATTTGACGGTTTTAGGAAAACGGCGTATGATTAAAGAATAAGCCTGAAAAGGTGTGGTGTGGCTTTATTTGTCGGGGTCCAATCATGAGCGAATCCAGAAACGATAAGAAATTCTCTTATGGGGCGTTCTTTTTCATGCCTCAATTCAAGCACAGTTTCCGGTCAGCCGCGCATTTATATCCGGTATTTATCCAGCTCCTGGCCTCGGTTCTGGTGGCGACGGAAATGCTGCCCAAAAACCATCCCGCCATGCGATACGGTTCTTCCGACGTTGTCGGCGAATACAGCTTTAAGGGACTGATTGGCGAAGCATGGTATCACCTGCGCCGCAAGCGCGCGACCCCGCGCCAGTGGGCGATGTATTTCTCCATCATTTTGATGATCTTCTGCTTTGCCACGGCCATCGTGGGCATTACCGGCCGCGTATTCCTGGGCGTCGGCGCCGTCGCGCAGGCGCAGCTCTTCGCGCTGCCGGTGAATACCTCGATTCAGAACGGTCAGTCGGCCAGCCCGTCGGATCTGTTCGACAAGCGCATGGACGCGGCCCAGATAGGCACCGCGTATAACGACTGGGGCCTCTTCATGCTCGACAAGATCGTGCGTGAATCGGCACAGACCCCTCAGATGGGGGGCAGGCTGCAGAACGCATTCTCGGCGATTATCCTGGTCTACAACACCGCCATTACTGTTGTCGCTGCTGTCATGATCTTCTGGATCATCCTGTCTGTCGTCGTGGATACGGCGAAGACCGGCATTTTGGGCGGCGGGCGGCATAACATGGTCTGGGCGCCAATTCGCATTGTCTTTGCGCTGGGCCTCATGATTCCGCTCGGCAATGCCGGCTATTCATCGGGCCAGTATTGCGTCATGAAACTGGCGGAGTGGGGGTCTAACCTCGGCACCAACGGCTGGAACGCTTACGTCGGCGCCCTGGTAGGCAACGGCAACAACTTTATCGCGCCTGTGTTTCCGTCAGGCGCGGCCGGGCTTGTGAATGCCGTGGCCGAAATGCGTCTTTGCCAGGTGGCATATAACTCTTACGTCATGGCGGCGACTCAGAGACCGGGTGGCCCGCCGACCGTCGACGTGCGGCAGCTTGTCGGCGCGCGCAACACCTGGGGTTCAGACGGCCTGACCCTGACGCATACGTTGACGAATAATACCGACGCAGCGCTTTGCGGAGCACTCAAGATTTCGGCTCCCGGCGGTGTTAACGCAATAAACTTCGCGAACCCCCCGTGGGGCGCAGCGGCTGCGGAACCCAGAATGGGTCAGGTTAATAACCGCCCGAATGATATCTACAGTACGCTTGCCGGCTTTATCGACGATTCCAGCCAGATTGCCCAGTCGGTCAGCACCGCGACCGTGAACCCCTTGGGTGTGGGCGCAGGCGCTTTTAACATCAGCACCTGGGTAACGACGGCAGGTCAGGGCAACAGCCTCGCCAACATCGCGACGACAGCTACCTTCGCGATTGCGCAGCTCCAGATGCGCAGGCTGGTGCTTCAGGGCACCATCGATACCATGGCCAACCAGGTACAGCGTGATATGCTGGAATTCGCCTGCGTCTATGCTTCGCGCCACGTTGCGGGCGGCGTTCCTATCGTCACCAACGCGGTTGATTCCGACGGGACGACGCCGCTGTGCCAGGCGGGCTGGTTTAACAACGGCTGCAACGCGACACCTGTTCCTCCGCCTCCGGGCCCTGCGCCCGGCAACTACAACCCGGACTACACCTGCCATAGCCGGTCGATCAATGCGCTGACGAACAACCTCGGCACCAACCTGACCGGCGGGGTGGCCCTGTTGCTGGCGTGGCTGAACGGCGGCAATCTGACCACCGAAATGACTCAGTACGGCTGGGCGAGCGCGGGCGCGTTCTATAACAAGGTCACGTCCATGAACCATTCGGTCCAGTCTCTTTCGCGGCCCGCCATCACCTTCCAGCCCGGCAAGCTGGGCAACGCGAAAGCGCAGTGCGGGGCTGCCTGGGCAAGCGTGGAAGACTGCCGCCCGAGCGGTGTCAACTATCAAACCGCCCTGGTCATGGAAATGTACACGAACTGGTATGAGGAATACGCCACGTCCGGTCAGGGCGCGGCCTATACCGGTCCGGGTGGTACGGGGGCTAACGGTAACACCTCGATCACCACCCAGGCGCAGCAAACCGACAAGCCGAACGGCATGAGCTGGGCCAAACTCGCCTGGGGCCTTGTCACGGGCGGCGCCAGCGCGATCGTTTCGCTTATGGAGACCGCTTTCTTCCCTGACAGCCGCAACGGACTGTTCGTCAACCTGGTCGGCAGCATCAACGACAACACGCTGCCGCTGGCGAACCTCGCGAAAACGGGTCTCGGCCTGATCGCTACCGGTTCGGGCATCCTGATCCTCGCTTCCATCTTCCAGGGCGCTATCGGCCTGTTGACGGTGGCGGCGGGCACAGCTCTTGCGAACAGCGCGATCTTCGCCTCCATAACCGCCTTGGCGACCGCGCTGATCTCGTCGGGCATCATGCTGACGTTCTTCGTGCCGATCCTGCCGTTCCTGCGCGCGGCTTTCGCGACGCTGACCTGGATGGTCTCCATCTTCGAAGCGGTGGTGATGATCCCGATCGCGGCGCTCGCTCACCTGACAACGGAAGGCGATGGCCTTGCGGCCGGCGCCCGCCAGTGCTGGGTGCTGTGGCTGAACGTGCTGGTGCGTCCTATCCTCTTCGTGATGGGCTTTATCGGCGCCTTCATCGTCTACAACGCCTTCATCTGCTACTTTACCACTGCGTTCCTGGCGGCGGCTGCCTCTTCGCCGACGGCAGACAACGTCGTGACAAGGGTGGCAGCGATGTTCTTCAACACGACGGTCTATGTAGGCACCGCCTATGCCGCTGCGAACTCCATCTTCAAGATGGTCGACATCATCCCGAACGCGCTGATGCGCTGGATGCCGGGCGCCACCGTCGACCACAGCTTTGACGATGGCGCTCAGTCGGCGCAGGGCTACGCCCAGGCTGCTGCCGGCCAGATGAGCCGCGGCATGGCGGCGAGCTTCTCCGATGGCGGCCAGGCTGCCGGCCGCGCGCTGATGGGGAACGCCGCCGGCCCGGGGGGCATGGTTACGGCCTCGTCGAATTCCGCGCTCAACAGCTTCCGAACCGGGATGTCGAGCACGGCAAGCGCATTGGGCAAAGCAGGCTTTACTCCGCCCAAGGCATAGTGCTTTCTTACCTCTTTCCAAAAACCGCCGGGCGCAAGTCCGGCGGTTTTATTTTGGCTTCGTTTCCGGAAAACCCGGCTGCCTTGCCACCTCGCGCCCCTCCCGCTATAGTGAGAGGCCTAAAATTTATGCAAGTGACTGTATTACCGGGAGTTTCTTATGTACCGACTGTGGCTGGCCTTTCTTGTCATTGCTCTTCCTTTCACGGCGATCACTGCCGCTGCCGAAGAGACGCCCCAGCCCATGCATGCCGTCGCCATGCACGGCGCGCCCAAATACGGCCCCGACTTCAAGCATGTCGATTACGTCAACCCGGATGCGCCCAAAGGCGGGGAGATGCGCCTTGCGACCTCCGGCACCTTCGATACGCTGAACCCCTTTGTGCTCAAAGGCGTGGCCGCGCCCGGCATCGGCATGACCGTCCAGACGCTCACGACGGGAACGGATGACGAGGCCTTCACAAGATACGGCCTGATCGCCGAGACGATCGAGATGCCCGAAGACCGCAGCTGGGTCGCCTTCAACCTGCGCAAAGAAGCCAGGTTCAACGACGGCACACCGATCACGGCGGATGACGTCGTCTGGACCTTCAACGCGCTCATGGCCAAGGGACACCCCCATTACCGCGCCTATTACGCCAACGTGAAGGAAGCCAAAGCCGAAAGCCCGTCGCGCGTGAAGTTCACCTTCAATATGGCGGGCAACCGCGAGCTTCCGCTTATCGTCGGCGAAATGCCCGTGCTGTCCAGGCATTATTGGGAAGGAAAGAATTTCGAATCCACCACGCTGGAAGCGCCCCTGGGTAGCGGTCCTTACCGTGTGAAGTCCATCGAACCCGGGCGCCGCGTGACTTACGAGCGCGTGAAGGACTGGTGGGCGGAAAACCTGCCCATCATGAAGGGGCAGAACAATTTTGACGCGATCATCTTCGACGTCTACCGCGATGAAACCGTCCTGCTGCAGGCTCTGTTTTCGGGCAACTACGACTTCCGCGCCGAAAACATAGCAAAGTCCTGGGCCGTCGAATACGACCAGAAGCCCGTGAAGGAAGGACTCATCAAAAAGGAGGAGATAAAGCACAGCCTGCCTGCGGGAATGCAGGCTTTCGCCTATAATATCCGCCGACCGCTGTTTCAGGATCCCAAGGTGCGCCAGGCGCTCGGCTATGCTTTCGACTTTGAATGGTCGAACAAGCAATTTGCCTACGGCGCGTATCACCGCACAAAGAGCTACTTCGAAAACTCGGAGCTTGCCTCGTCCGGGATGCCGCAGGGGCGCGAGCTCGAAATCCTCGAGCAATACCGCGGCAAGGTGCCGGACGAGGTTTTTACCTCGGAATTCAGGGTGCCCCAAACCGACGGCAGCGGCGCCGGCGTTCGCGAAAACCTCGGCAAAGCAAAGGAGCTGCTGAATGCGGCAGGCTGGCGCCTCGGGGCGAAAGGCCTGCTGGAAAAAGACGGTCAGGAATTCAAGTTCGAAATCCTCACCAACAGCGAGAACTTCGAGCGATGGATCAATCCCTTTATCTCCAATCTCAAGAAACTCGGCATTCAGGCGAACCTGCGCAACGTCGAAGCCGCGCAGTACCAGAACCGCATCGAGAACTTCGACTTCGACATGACCGTGCATACCTTCGGGCAGTCGCTGTCGCCGGGCAACGAGCAGCGAGACTTTTGGGGATCGGACAAGGCGGATGTGAAGGGCAGCCGCAATATCATCGGCATCAAGAGTCCGGTTCTGGATGATCTGGTGGGCAGACTGGTGAGCGCGAAAGACCGCGAGGCGCTTATCGCCCTATGCCATGCCATCGACCGCGTGCTGCTGTGGAATTATTATGTGATACCTCAGTTTTACCACGACAAGTGGCGCGTGGCCTATTGGGACAAGTTCGGCCATCCCGAGACGACCCCCAAATATGGTCTGGGCGTGCCGGATACCTGGTGGTACGATAAGGAAAAGGCGGATAAAATCGCCGAGAAAGTGGTGCCCGACAAGAAGAAGTAACGGGGCCTAAGGGCGTATTGGGGACATCTTACGTGGCCGCATATATCATTCGCCGCCTGCTTCTCATGATACCGACGCTGTTCGGCATCATCCTTATCAATTTCCTGATCGTGCAGATCGCGCCCGGCGGCCCGGTCGAGCAGATGATCGCCAAGCTTCAGGGCATGAACACCTCGGCGACGCAGCGCTTTTCGGGCGGCGGCAGCGACATCAGCCTGTCCACCCAGCAGACACAGGCGCAGATGAATATGTCGAGCGGCGCTTCCAAATACCGCGGCGCGCAGGGGCTCGACCCCGAATTCATCAAGAGCCTCGAAAAACAGTTCGGTTTCGACAAGCCGCTGCATGAGCGCTTTTTCATGATGATCAGGAATTACCTGACCTTCGATTTCGGCGAGAGCTACTTCCAGAACAAGAAAGTCATTACGCTGATCGTCGAAAAAATGCCCGTTTCCATTTCGCTGGGCTTGTGGACCACGCTGCTCATCTACCTGATCTCCATTCCGCTCGGCATCGCCAAGGCGATGCGCGACGGCTCGAAATTCGACGTCTGGACCAGCAGCGTCATGATCGCGGGCTATGCGGTGCCGGGGTTTCTTTTCGCTATCCTGCTGATCGTGGTTTTCGCAGGCGGCAAGTATTTCGACATCTTCCCCCTGCGCGGACTGACTTCCGACAACTGGAAGGACATGGACTGGTTTCACCGCATCCTCGACTATTTCTGGCATATGACGCTGCCCGTGACGGCGAGCGTCATCAGCGGCTTTGCGGGTCTCACGATATTAACGAAGAACTCCTTTCTGGAAGAAATCAACAAACAGTATGTGCTGACCGCCCGGGCGAAGGGGCTTGCGGAGAATAACGTCCTCTACGGCCACGTGTTCCGGAACGCGATGCTGATCGTCCTTTCGGGCATTCCTTCGGCGCTGCTGCATATCTTTCTCACGGGCTCCTTGCTCATCGAGACGATATTCTCCCTCGACGGGCTGGGGCTGATGGGTTTTGAATCGGCCATCGCCCGCGATTACCCGGTGATGTTCGGTACGCTGTTTATATTCACGCTACTCGGCCTCCTTATCCGCCTGGTCAGCGACCTGACGATGACCTGGGTCGATCCGCGCATCGACTTCCGCGCGCAGGAGGGACGCTGATGGGTTTGTCCCTTATTGCCGCCCGCCGCGTCCAGCAGTTCAGGCGCAACCGCCGCGCCTGGTGCGCGCTGTGGATTTTCCTGGCATTTTTCCTGTTCAGTCTTGCGGCCGAACTGATCGCCAACGACAAGCCGCTGGTCGTGAGTTACAACGGAAGTTTTTATTTTCCGGTAACGAAAAGCTATCCGGAAACGGCTTTCGGCGGCGAGTTCGAGACGGAGGCTGATTACCGCGACCCTGTCGTCGCCAAGCTCATCAATGACAAGGGGTGGATGCTCTGGCCGCCCATCCGGTATTCTTACCAGACCATCAATTACAATCTTGCCGTGCCCGCGCCATCGCGGCCGACAACGGAAAACTGGCTGGGCACGGACGATCAGGGGCGTGATGTTCTTGCGCGCCTTATTTACGGCTTCCGTATTTCCATCCTGTTCGGCCTGACGCTTACAATTTTCGGCAGCATCATCGGCGTCGCCGTGGGGGCGATTGCAGGATACACCGGCGGCACCTTCGATCTTCTCTCGCAGCGGTTCATGGAAATATGGTCGGGCATGCCGATGCTCTACCTGCTGATTATCATGTCGAGCGTGATTACGCCGGGGTTCTTCCCGCTGCTGGGGTTGATGCTGCTGTTTTCATGGATGACGCTGGTCGATGTCGTCCGGGCGGAATTCCTGAAGGCCCGCAACCTCGACTATATCCGCGCCGCCCGCGCGCTGGGTCTTTCCACGCCGGCCATCATCTTCAAGCACGCGCTGCCCAATGCGATGGTGGCGACAATCTCGATGATGCCCTTCGTCGTGACGGGGTCCGTCACGACGCTCACCAGTCTCGACTTCCTCGGTTTCGGCATGCCGCCGGGGTCGCCGTCTTTGGGCGAGCTTTTGTCGCAGGGCAAGAACAACCTGCAGGCGCCCTGGCTCGGCATTACGGCTTTCCTGTCGCTGGCGGTGATGTTGAGCCTTTTCACCTTTATCGGCGAAGGCGTGCGCGACGCCTTTGATCCGCGTAAGATTTTCAAGGAGTGACCTTGTCATGGCATTGCTCGATGTAAAAAACCTCTCTGTAGACTTTGTGAACGGGCCGAACGTCACCCATGCGGTCAAAAATATTTCCTTTTCCATCGAGAAGGGCGAGACGCTGGCCGTGGTGGGTGAGTCGGGCTCCGGTAAATCGGTGACGGCGCTTTCCGTGCTGCAGCTGCTGCCCTATCCGGTCGCGAAGCACCCGTCCGGCTCCATCAAGTTTCGCGGCGAGGAGTTGATGAAGGCGCCCGACACCGTCCTGCGCACCATCCGCGGCAACAAGGTCTCGATGATTTTCCAGGAGCCCATGACGTCGCTGAACCCCCTGCATACGATAGAAAAACAGATCAGCGAGGTCTTGTTCCTGCACCGGAACATGGCGCCCGCAGCCGCCCGGCACCGGGTTGTCGAGCTTCTCGACCTTGTGGGACTCTCCAAGCTGACCGCGCGGCTTGGCGCCTATCCGCACGAACTTTCCGGCGGGCAGCGCCAGCGCGTCATGATCGCCATGGCGCTCGCGAACGAGCCGGACCTGCTGATCGCGGACGAGCCCACCACGGCGGTCGACGTGACCGTGCAGGCGCAGATATTGAAGCTGCTGCGCGACCTGCAGGAAAAAATGGGCATGGCGATCATGCTGATCACGCATGACCTTTCCATCGTGAAGAAAATGGCCAACCGCGTCGCTGTGATGTACAGGGGCGAAATCGTCGAGATGGCGGAAACGGCGCAGCTTTTCGCATCGCCGCAGCACGAATACACCAAGATGCTCCTTTCCGCCCAGCCGCGCGGCAACCCGCAGCCCTATGACGCCGCCGCCGCGCCGATATTGAAAGCCGAGCAGCTGAAGGTCTGGTTCCCCGTCAAGACCGGTGTTTTCCGCCGTACGACCGGCTATGTAAAGGCCGTCGACGGCATTGATGTCGCGATACGGCCCGGCCAGACTATCGGCGTCGTCGGAGAATCCGGGTCCGGCAAGACGACGCTGGGCCTTGCGCTGCTGCGCCTGCTGCAAAGCCAGGGGTTGATCAGTTTCAACGGGCGGGATATCGGCAAGATGCGGGAAAAGGAAATCCGCCCCCTGCGCCGCGACATGCAGGTTGTCTTTCAGGATCCTTACGGCTCCCTCTCGCCGCGCCTGTCGATCGAGCAGATCGTGGAGGAGGGACTGCTCGTCCACTTTCCTGCCATGTCCCGCGAGGAGCGCGTGAAGAAAGTCATTGCTGCGCTGCAGGAAACCGGCCTCGATCCGGAGACGCGCCACCGCTATCCGCATGAATTCTCGGGCGGCCAGCGCCAGCGCATCGCGATCGCGCGCGCCATGGTTTTGAACCCGAAATTCGTCATCCTGGACGAACCGACCTCCGCGCTCGACATGTCGGTGCAGGCGCAAATCGTTGAATTGCTGCGCGGATTGCAGCAGACTCACAACCTCGCCTATATGTTCATCAGCCACGATCTGCGCGTGGTGAAGGCGATGTCGCACCAGGTTATCGTGATGCGAAACGGCGTGGTGGTGGAAGCGGGCGATGCGCGTCAAGTGTTTGAAAACCCCCGCGAGGATTACACCAGGGCGCTTGTCGCGGCGGCCTTGAATATCGAGGTTGCGGGGGCCAGCGCCGCATGAACTTAATCCTCTGTTAAAAATTCCGATGCTATACTGAAGATATCCGGGGGACGCCTAAGAAAGAATAAGAAAAGGATGCGTTGCCCATGAGTAATTTCAATAAATTTAAGAGGCATTTTATGGTTGTGCTGGTGGTTGCCTGCCCGCTGTTGCTGGGCGGCGCGAAATACTGGCAGGACCCCGCTGCCGTGCCCGAGGACAAAAACTGCGCGAATGGCATGTGCTGCGCCCGCTGCGTCGAAACAGCCGATGCGCTCTCCATGGAGCGCCTGGCAGGCTGGCAGTGGAAGCTGAAACTGGCGTCGCGCCTTGCACGGTAGACAGGATCAGGCGGCTTGTCTCTGCTCCGGCGGGGCGGCAGGACGTCCGAATTTCTCCAGCAGCGAGGCTTCGGCTTCCTTCGCCCTTTTGAGGTGATCGTCCTTCACATGCCCGTAGCCGCGGATATGCTCGGGGATGGAGGCGATTTCGACGGCAAGGTCGTAATTGGACGCCGTCAGGCGGGAGGTAATGTCTTCCAGCGTCTTTTTGTAATCCTTGATCAGCTGGCGTTCCATCTTGCGCTCGGCCGTATAGCCGAAGATATCCAGCGGCGTACCGCGCAGCGTGCGCATTGTCGCCAGTACCCTGAAGGCGCTCAAGACCCAGGGCCCGAATTCCATCTTCTTCAGGTGGCCCGTCACGGCGTCGCGTTTCGCGAGCAGCGGCGGCGCCATGTTGAAGCGCAGGCGGATGTCGCCCGCGAAGGTGTTTTTCAGCTGCGACAGGAACTGCCCGTCGGTATACAGCCGCGCGACCTCGTATTCGTCCTTGTAGGCCATCAGCTTGTAGTAATAGCGCGCGACGGCATCGGTCAGCTTGCCGGGGTTGCCCTTGAGGCGTATATCCGCCTCGCGCACCGCATCGACAAGCGCCTTGTATTTGTTGGCATAGGCCGCGTTCTGGTAGCCGGTCAGCGACATCATGCGGCGGTCGATAACTTCCTCCAGCGTCGTGGAGATCTGGCGGTGGCGGTCGGAGCCGTCGGCGGCCTTGTGAGGCGTCGCAATCTCTTTCACCTTCTCGAGGTTCCAGGCGGCGCGGCGGCCCCAGACGAAGGCCTGCTGGTTCATGGGGATGCTGACGCCGTTGAGCTCGATCGCCTTCATGATCGCCTCGCGTCCGACGGGCACATAGCCCATCTGCCAGGCATAACCCAGCATGAACATATTGGTCGCGATGGAATCGCCCGACAGCGAGGTCGCAATCTGCGTGGCGTCCAGCGTGGCAAGGTTGTTCTCCCCGCAGAGCGCCGCGATGGAAGAAAGAATTTTATTGCCGGGGATATTCCAGTCCGGCTTGCGCGTGAATTCCCCGGTCTGCGCCTTATGCGTGTTCAGGATGATTTTCGTCTCGCCTTCCGATCCCTTGGGGCGGATTTTGGACAGGCAGTCGCCGTCGGCCGTGACCAGCATGTCGGCGCCGATGATGACGTTGGCGCCGGCAATGCCGATGCGCACAGTGTTGATTTCTTCCGGCGTTTTCGCGAGGCGCACATGGCTGGTGACCGCGCCGCCCTTCTGCGCAAGGCCGGTCTGGTCCATGGTCGTCGCGCCCTTGTCCTCGAGGTGCGCGGCCATGGCGAGGATCGCGCCGATGGTCACGACGCCGGTGCCGCCGACGCCGGTCACGAGAATCGCGACGGGCTTGTCGAGGGGGCCGATAGCCGGCTCCGGCATCGCATTGAAAAAGGCGTCCACTTCGGCGTCCGCCTTGGCGACTTCAGGCTTCTTCAGGCCGCCGCCCAGCACGGTCACGAAGGAGGGGCAGAAACCCTTGACGCAGGAATAGTCCTTGTTGCAGGTCGACTGGTCGATCTGGCGCTTGCGGCCGAATTCGGTCTCGACGGGCGCGACGGACAGGCAGTTGGATTTCTTGCCGCAGTCGCCGCAGCCTTCGCAGACGCGCTCGTTGATGATGATGCGCTTGGCGGGGTCTTCCATCAATCCGCGCTTGCGGCGACGGCGCTTTTCGGCGGCGCAGGTCTGGTCGTAGATAAGGACGGTCACGCCCGGCGTTTCGCGCAGTTTGCGCTGGACAGCGTCGAGATTGTCGCGGTGCTCGATCAGCGTGCCGGTGGGAAAACTCATGCCGCCGTACTTCTTGATGTCGTCGCTGACGACATAAATCGTCTTTACGCCTTCGGCGCGCACCTGGTCGGCCACCATCGGCACGGTCAGTTCGCCGTCCACATGCTGTCCGCCCGTCATGGCGACGGCGTCGTTGTAGAGAATTTTGTAAGTGATATTCACATTCGCGGCGCAGGCAGCGCGGATGGCGAGCAGGCCGGAATGGAAATAGGTGCCGTCGCCCAGATTCGTGAAAACGTGCTTTTCGTCGGTGAACGGCGTCTGGCCGATCCAGGGCACGCCTTCGCCGCCCATCTGCGTGAACATGACGGTCGAGCGGTCCATCCACATCGCCATGTAATGGCAGCCGATGCCGGCCAGGGCCCGGCTGCCGTCCGGCACGACGGTCGAGGTGTTATGCGGGCAGCCCGAGCAGTACCAGGGCATGCGCACGACGGGCGAGGGCTTGCCCTTCAGGTCGAAATTCTTGTGGATGATCGCCATGCGGTCGTTGAAGGCGGCCGTGTCCATCATCGGGGAGAGGCGTTTGATGAGTGCATCCGCAATCTGGCCGGGCGACAATTCGTAGGTTTCGGGCAGCAAGGGCGCGCCCTTGTCGTCGGTCTTGCCGGTCACGCGCGGGCGCCGGTCGGCCTGCACGTTGAACAGGATCTTTTTAATCTGCTCTTCGATGAGTCCGCGCTTTTCCTCGACGACGAAAATTTCCTCGACTTCGGAGGCCAGCTTGACGATTCCGGCGGAATCCAGCGGCCAGACGAGGGCGATTTTATAGACCGCGATGCCCATTTCCTCGGCGCGCCTTTTCGTGATGCCAAGGTCGTCGAGCGCCTGCATCGTATCCATCCAGCCTTTGCCGGTGGCGACGATGCCAAGGCGCTTTTTGGCGGGAGCGATGATAAAGCGGTCGAGTCCGTTGGCGCGCGCATAGGCCTGCGCGGCGGGGAGCTTGTAACGTATCAGGCGCTCCTCCTGCTCGACAGGCGGATCGTACCAGCGGATGTTCAGGCCGTCCTTGGGCATGTCGAAGTCGGTCGGGGTTTTGAATTCGAGCGCAAAGGGGTCGGTCGAGACCGAAGCCGAAGAGTCAGCGAAATCGGAAATGATCTTGAATGCCGTCCAGCAGCCCGAATAGCGCGACATCGCGATGCCGTGCAAGCCCAAATTCAGCGCATCCTCGATGCCGGCCGGGTGCAGCACCGGGATCATCGCGTGCATAAAGGCATGTTCCGACTGGTGCGGAAAGGTGGAGGATTTGCAGGCATGGTCGTCGCCGGCCAGCGCCAGCACGCCGCCGTATTTGGACGATCCCGCGCCGTTGGCGTGCTTCAGCACGTCGACGGAGCGGTCCACGCCGGGGCCCTTGCCGTACCACATGCCGACCACGCCGTCATAGGTGGCGCCGGGGCCGAGGTTCAGCTGCTGGCTGCCCCAGACGGCGGTCGCGCCTAGGTCCTCGTTGATGCCGGGGACGAATTTGATGTCGTTGGTCTCAAGGAATTTCCTGGCGCTTTTGAGCGCCATGTCGAGCCCGCCCAGGGGGGAGCCGCGATAGCCCGATATAAACGTGCCGGTCTTGAGCCCATTGGCATTGTCCAGCTGGTGCTGCATCAGCGGGATGCGCACGAGGGCCTGCAGGCCATTCAGGTAAATGCGGCCTGATTTCTCGGTGTATTTATCATCGAGTGTGACTGTATCCCGCATCCTTTACCGCCGTTCATCGATTCTGGAGCCAAAAGTAAGGTAGAGGCGCGGGTCACCATAAGCAATATAATTTCACAAATGTTACAATAAATTTTTCCGCAAAATGACGCGGCATATCAAGGGTATGGAGACGCTTTTTATGCTGCAGCGCACCAAAAACGGTTTTGAAATATTGTGAATAAAAAGGGCTTGCATTTTGTATTTAATTTTCATAATATAAAACCGGTTTTTACAAGGATGATATATGTCTGAACTAGCCCCAGATAGCCTCTCCCGTGCCTTTAGCGGGTCAGCAGCACGTCTCTATGCCATCGACTGGCGGGCAGCCCGCCGCGACGCAGCCAGCTTCTTTCTTGACTGCCTGAAGCAAATGCCGCCGGCGGAAGCCAGCCATGGCGATTAAAGACGATTATGACAGCGATGCGGAGCGTGAGCGCCGCCGCAACACCCAGGAACTGAAAGACAAGTTTTTCATGGAAGCGCAGCTGCGTCCTGCGACGGCCGATCATTATCAGGCCTGGCTGGAAAGCCATCTCGATCATGGCGGCAAGGTAGAATCCTTTTCCCCGCGTCATTTCAATGCCAGCCGCGTTTATACTCTTTCACAGGGAGGTGAATTGCCGGGCGGTCTGTACGGCGGCTCTTCCGTCGATATCATTGTTCCTCCCGGCGTGACGCTGGCGGCTCCCGCCAGCGGCCACTGC